>JAEUKZ010000072.1 GCA_016793045.1 Alphaproteobacteria bacterium | reverse complement strand
AGACATGGTCGAAGGCCAGGTGATGGGAGAGGTCGTCGACTTCTACGGCGACGTCGTCGAGACCGTCCGCTGTCCGTTTCCGCGCGCCTGGGTCGGCTCGATCCGGCGTCCGTACATGGCCATCTTCTCGGGCGACCAGCTCGTCGAGGTCGTCGAGCTGATCGCATGAGCGACGAAGCCGACCTCGCCGAGTTCCGCCGGCGCGCCGCCGCGCGCGGCCTCGCCTTCGCCGAGGACGACCTGCTCGAGCTGCATCGCGGCTGGCAGGGGCTGCAGCCGCAGCTCGAGCGACTGCGCCGCGGCCTCGAGAGCCCGGCCCCCGGCGACGATCCGCCCGCGTGAGCGACCTCGCCTTCCTCTCCATCGCCGAGGGCGCGCGCCGCATCGCCGCCGGCACCCTGTCGCCGGCCGCCTGGATCGAGGCGCTGCTCGAGCGCATCGCGCGCCACGATCCCGTCCTCCACAGCTTCATCACCGTGCGCGCGGACCACGCGCGCGCCGCGGCACGCGCGGCGGAGCGCGCGATCGCCGCGACCGGCTGGCGCGGCGCGCTGCAGGGCGTGCCGATCTGCCTCAAGGACGCGATCGCGACCGCGGGCGTGCGGACGACCGCGCATTCGCGCCTGCTCGTCGACCACGTTCCGGCCCGCAGCGCGACGCTGGTCGATCGCCTGGAACGCGCCGGCGCGATCGTGCTCGGCAAGAACGCGCTCTACGAGTTCTGCTACGGCGGCCCGTCCTTCGACCTGCCCTGGCCGCCGGCGCGCAATCCCTGGAACCTCGCGCGCGTCGCCGGCGGATCGAGCAGCGGCACGGCGGCGGCGATCGCCTATGGCCTCGCCGCCGGCGGCATCGGCACCGACACCGGCGGCTCGATCCGCCAGCCCGCGAGCTTCTGCGGCCTTGCCGGCCTCAAGCCGACGAACGGTCTGGTGCCGCTCGACGGCGTGGCGGCGCTGTCCTTCACGCTCGACACCGCCGGCCCGCTCGCACGATCCGCGGAGGACTGCGCGATGCTGCTCGACGCGCTCGCCGGCACGACGACGACCGCGACGCTCGGGCGCGGGGTCGCGGGACTGCGCATCGGCGTGCTGCGCCATTTCCACGACGGCGAGGCGCAGGCCTCCCCCGCCGTCGCCGCCGCGATCGACGCCGCGTGCGGCGTGCTGCGCGGTCTCGGCGCCACGGTCGGCGGGGCGCGCATCGCTTCGCTCGCCGATCTCGACGCCTGCGGCCGGGTGATCGTGCTCGCCGAATCCTTCGCGATCCACGAAGCGCAGCTCCGCCGCGACCCGTCGGTCTATGGACGGATCGCGCGCCATCGCTTCGCGCTCGGCGGCTTCCTCGCGGCGGCCGACTATGCGCAGGCGCTGCGCCAGCGCGAACGCCTGACCGCGGAATCCGACCGCGTCTTCGCCGACTGGGACCTCCTGCTGACCTGCGGGGAGACCGCGGCGGCGCCGCGCTTCGAGGATGCGGCGGCGAGCTTTCCCTTCACGGTGACCCCGTCGCTGCGCATTCCGTTCAACGTCACCGGCTATCCGGCGCTGAGCGTCTGCTGCGGCTTCGACGGCGACGGGATGCCGCTCGGACTGCAGATTGCGGGGCCGCGCGGGGCGGACGATCTCGTCCTCGCCGCCGGCGCCGCCTATGAGCGGGCGACGCCGTGGCGCGAACGGCGGCCCGAACTCAGACCCGCCTGACCTCGAGCTTCTTGGCGCCGTGCATGCGGATGTCGCGGCAGGCAGCGGCGAATTTGTCGAGGCCCTTCGTCGCCTTGCCGAAGATCGTTACCGGCACCCAGCCGAGCGGGCCGAAGGTGCTGCCGCCCTCGTCGTAGAACAGGCCGAGTTCCCAGAGCTCGAAGCCCAGGCCCTTCATCATGTTCTTGCCCTGATAGAAGAACAGCACGTCGCCCGCACCCGGGCGCACGGTCTGGTTCTCGGGCGGCACCTTGCGCGGATCGAACACCTGGTTCGCCTTCGGCAGCCCGATCATGATCTCCGGGCCGGCAAAGGCCGCGTGGAAGGCGATGTCGCGGATCGGCTTCGCCGCGGCCTTCCAGATCGTCCGGCAAGTGACCGGCGCGAGGTCCTCGTGGAGATCGACGATGGTGGTGATCTTCTCGTCGACGAACGTGAATGCAAGCTGTTTTGCCATGCGAACTCCCAGTCAAAGATGACGCGACTATGCGGGAGCAGGCGAAGCGCTGGCAAGCGCGGCGCGCGAAATCAGCCGGCGTAGCGCACGATCTTCTGGTCGATCGCGCCGAAGATCTGGCGGCCATGCTCGTCGAGCATCTCGATGCGGATGCGGTCGCCGAACTTCATGAACGGGGTCTTGGGCGCGCCCTGCTCGATCGTCTCGATCGTGCGCAGCTCGGCGATGCAGCAGAAGCCCCTGGCACGGTCGCGGTTCGACACCGTGCCCGAGCCGATGATGCTGCCGGCCGACAGCGCGCGGGTGCGCGCGGCGTGCGCGATGAGCTGGCCGAAGTCGAAATTCATGTCGACGCCGGCATCGGGATGGCCGAACCACGCGCCGTTGAGCGTGCAGCGCAGGGGCAGATGCACCTTGGCCTCGCGCCACGCGCCGTCGAGCTCGTCCGGCGTCACCGCGACCGGCGCGAAGCTCGATGCGGGCTTCGCCTGGAAGAAGCCGAACCCTTTCGCCAGCTCGTTCGGGATGAGGTTGCGCAGGCTGACGTCGTTGACCAGCATCAGCAGCTTGATGTGATGGCGCGCCTGCTCCGGCGTCGCCGCCATCTTGACGTCGTCGGTCACGACCGCGACCTCGGCCTCGAAATCGATGCCGTGGGCCTCGTCGATGCACGGCACGTCGTCGGTCGGGCCGAGGAAGCCGTCCGACATGCCCTGGTACATCAGCGGGTCGGTGTAGAAGGACGGCGGCATCTCCGCCTTGCGCGCCTTGCGCACCAGCTCGACGTGGTTGAGATAGGCGCTGCCGTCGGCCCATTGGTAGGCGCGCGGCAGCGGCGCCGCGCACTGCGCCGGATCGAAGGGAATGACCGTGTGGCCGTCGCTCCTGGCGAGATGGCCCTCGTTGAGCAGGTGATAGATGGCGGCGAGCTCGCCGTGCAGCGCCGCCCAGTCGTCGAGCGCCGCCTGGAGCGTCGGAGCGATCCCCGGCACCTCGACCGCATGCGCGAGGTCGCGCGACACGACGACCAGGCGGCCGTCGCGGCCGCCCTTGAGAGAAGCGAGTTTCATTCGGCAGCCTGCGGCTTCGTCTTCCAGCTGTCGACGTAACCCGTCCACTCGACGCCTTCGGGCAGCCGGGCGATGTCGAGCGCGTCGCGCGTGTCGATCATCACCGCCACCTCGTCGAGCATCTGGCCGCCGGCGGACTTGAGCGCCATCGCCAGCGCCTTCGGATGCGGGCCGTGGGGGAAGCCCGTCGGATGCAGCGTCGCCATTCCGGGATGAATGTTGTCGCGCGACATGAACTTGCCGCGATGATAGAAAATCAGCTCGTCGTAGTCATCGTTGTTGTGGAAGAACGGCAGCTTGAGCGCGCCCGGCGCGCTTTCGGCGGGCCGCGGCACGAAGGTGCAGATCACGAAGCGCCCGGCGAGGAACGTCGTGTGCGCCGACGGCGGCAGGTGATAGCTGTGGCTCATCAGCGGGCGGATGTCGCGCCAGTTCAACTTCACCGGCGCGAGTTCGCCCTGCCAGCCGACCGTGTCGAGCGGGTTGTAGGGATAGGTCATCGTCGACAGCCGGTCGCCGCGCTTGATGACGACGCGGGTCTCCTCCTCCGAGCGCTGCGCCGCGAACGCCTCGTCGAGGCGCGGCAGCTCGAGCACCGCCGGATCGAAGATCGCGTGGCGGCCGAGCAGCCCCTTGTCGGGCAGCCGGTAGCTGTCGTTGGTCGCTTCGATGAGCAGCGCGGTCAGGCCGGTCTTCGCGGTGACGCGCCACTGCGTGCCGCGCGGCAGCATGACGTAGTCGCCCTCGCGGAACGTCATGTGGCCCCAGTCGCAGAACAGGTCGCCCTCGCCTTCGTGGACGAAGATCAGCTCGTCGCCGTCGGCGTTGCGCACGAGGTGGTCCATCGCCCCTTCCATGCGCCAGTAGCGCAGGCGGATGCTGGCGTTGCCGCCGATCTCGGCGGCACCCCACGGCGACGCCGACAGCGTGTTGATCTTGGTGAGGTCGAAGGCACGCGGCCGCAGCTCGCCTTCCCACTTCACCCAGCCGGTCGGCGGATGGGCGTGGAGGATGTGCGCGGCGGGCCCGAAGAAGCCCTCCTTGGAAACCTCGCGCTCATAGGTGCCGGCCGGCAGGTCGGTATGCGCCTGGCGCGCATAGGCGCCTTCGACGCGCGGGAACGGAATCCAGGTCTTCATGCGCGGAGCACTCCTCTGCGGATCTGATCGAGCTCCATCGATTCGAACAGCGCCTTGAAATTGCCTTCGCCGAAGCCCTCGTCGCCCTTGCGCTGGATGATCTCGAAGAAGATCGGGCCGATCACCGTCTCGGTGAAGATCTGCAGCAGCAGCCCGCCGTTCTTGGTGGGCGCGCCGTCGATGAGGATGCGGTTCTTGCGCAGCTTGGCGAGGTTCTCGCCGTGGCCGGGCAGGCGCTTGCCGACGAGTTCGTAGTAGGTGTCCGGCGTGTCGAGGAACTTGACCTTGCGGGCCTTCAGCTTCTCGACCGTCGCATAGATGTCGTCGGTGGTGATCGCGATGTGCTGGATGCCCTCGCCGTTGTAGGCGTCGAGGAACTCCTCGATCTGCGACTTGGCGTCCGACGATTCGTTGATCGGGATGCGGATCTTGCCGCACGGGCTGGTCATCGCCTTCGACTTGAGGCCGGTGAGCTTGCCCTCGATGTCGAAATAGCGGATCTCGCGGAAATTGAAGATCGTCTCGTAGAAGCGCGACCACTCGGCCATGCGGCCGCGATGGACGTTGTGCGTCAGGTGGTCGACGGCGTTGAGGCCGACGCCCTTGGGCCGCGCATCGGCGCCGGGCAGCGGGCGGAAGTCGATGTCGTAGATGCTGCCCGCAGGGCCGTAGCGGTCGACGAGATAGATCAGGCTGCCGCCGATCCCCTTGATCGCGGGGATGTTGAGTTCCATCGGGCCGACGACGCTGCGGAACGGCTTGGCGCCGAGCGCCAGCGCGCGCTCGTAGGCGGCGGCCGCGTCCCTGACGCGGAACGCCATCGCGCAGGCCGACGGCCCGTGCACGCGCGCGAAGGCCTGGGCGAAGCTGTCCGGCTCCGCGTTGACGATGAAATTGACGTCGCCCTGGCGATAGAGCGTGACGTTCTTGGACCGGTGGCGCGCCACCGCGCTGAACCCCATCGTCTCGAACAGCGCGCCGAGCGCCTTGGTGTCGGGCGCCGTGTATTCGATGAACTCGAAGCCGTCGGTGCCCATCGGGTTGTGATCGCGCGCCGCCGCCGCGGGCTTGACCTTGGCGGCGGATTTCGCGCGCGCTGTTTTCGCTGCGGCGCGTGCCTTTCGTGCGGCCGGCTTGCGAAGCGTGGCGGGCATCGTCGAGTCCTCCCCGGGCGGCGGAAGCGGATTTGACCGGTCGCCGGCCCGAACTCTATATTAGTTTCAAATGAAACCAATGCCAAGGGCGGACGCCCGCACCGCTTTCCGTCTCGAGCACTTCCTGCCCTATCGGCTCTCGGTGCTGGCGAACACCGCGAGCCGCGCGCTCGCGCGGGTCTATGGCAAGCGCTTCGGCCTGTCGGTCACCGAGTGGCGCGTCATTGCCAATCTCGCGCGCTTCGCGCCGCTCTCGGCCAACCAGGTGGCGTCGCGCGCGGCGATGGACAAGGTCCAGGTCAGCCGCGCGGTCGCCAAGCTGCGCCGCAAGGACCTGATCGAGCGCGCGACCGACGTGGACGACCGCCGCCGCTCGGCCTTGCGCCTCACCGCGCGCGGCCGCGAGACCCACGATGCGATCGTGCCGCTGGCGCGCGCGGTCGAGGCGAGCCTGCTCGCCGGCCTCGCTTCGGCCGACCGCGCCGCGCTCGACCGCCTGCTTGCGGCGGTGATGCTGCGCGCCGCCAGCCTCGATGCCGGTCAGGATTCCGACGCGCCGCGCGACGGCCAGTAGGCGAGCACGATCCCGGCGACGACGCCGATCAGCCCGATCAGGATGTGCGGCGTGACCGCTTCCCCGAGCGCTGCGGCCCCGAGCACCGCGGCGGAGATCGGGTTGAGCGAGATCGCGACGGTGACGCGGCCCGGCGTCGCGTGGCGCAGCGACCAGATCCAGAGATAGAGCGACGCCGCCCCGCCGGGCACCGCGAGCCACAGCACCGCGATCCAGCCGCTGGCGCTGAACGACGTGACCGCGGCGACCTGGCCGAACGCGGCCACCGCGGCGAAGCACGCGACCATGCCGACGGTTCCCGCGATCGCCGCCACCGGCAGCGCACCGTAGCGGCGCAGATAGGGCGAGACCAGCACGGTGTTGAGCCCGCCCCACGCCGTCGCCGCGAGCATCAGAAGGTCGCCCTTCCAGGCCTCCGCCGACCCGGCCGAGGCGTCGTCGCCGATGGCGACGACGATGCCGCCAAGCGCGACCGCGATCCCCGCGGTCTTGAGGAGGGTGAAGCGCTCGCTCCCCAGGAGCGCGCCGACGCCCAGCGCGGCAAGCGGCATCGTCGACATGACCAGCGCGCCGCGCGCCGCCGTGATGTAGGCGAGCGAAGCGGTCATCAGATAGCTGACGATGCAGTACTGCGTCGTCGAGATCGCAATGACGATCATCAGGTCGCGCCGCGCGAAGCGCGGCATGCGCTGGCGGATCGCGAGCGCGAAGCCGCCGAACAGCAGCGCCGGCCCGACCTGCCGCCACAGCGACACCGCGAGCGCATCGGACTCCGGAACCGCGTAGCGCATCGCCACCAGCGCCGAACCGCCAAGGATCGTCGAACCCGCGGCGGCGAGCGCCGTCATCCAGGCTGGCGGGCCGCTCACGGGGCGCGATCGGAAACGGCGTGGCGCGGTGCCGGCGCCGGCCATTGCGCGAGGCTGATGCCGGCGACGACGCAGACCATGCCGACCAGCAGGCTCGCGCTCACCGCCTCGCCGACGACGAGCGCGCCGAACACCGCGGCGGAGATCGGATTGAGCGCGATCGCGATCACCACCCGCCCCGGGCTCGCGTGTTCGAGCGCCCAGATCCACAGGTAGAAGGGCAGCACCCCCGCCGGGCCCATCAGCCACGCCACCGCGACCCAGCCGCCC
The DNA here is from genome assembly GCA_016793045.1 of Alphaproteobacteria bacterium. Taxonomy (GTDB): domain Bacteria; phylum Pseudomonadota; class Alphaproteobacteria; order CACIAM-22H2; family CACIAM-22H2; genus JAEUKZ01. The sequence goes on along the minus strand of JAEUKZ010000072.1, from coordinate 13,633 downwards.
AGGCTGATCCCGGTCATGCCGCCGATGCCGGCCTGGACGAGCATGACCGGCAGCAGCGCCGCGGCGCCGATCAGGATCGAGATCGAGGCGACGGCGATCGAGGGATTGCGGCGCAGATAGCGGCCCGAGAGCGTCGCGTAGACCGCACCGACGAGCACCGAGATGCCGATCAGCACGTCGCCCTTCCACACCTCGGGCGCGACCGCGACGCTGCGGTCGCCGAGCGTCACCGCAACGCCGGCGAGCGCGATCAGCCCGGCAACCAGCTTGGGGACGGTCATGCGCTCGCGCCCGAGCCACGCCGAGAGCGCCAGCGTGGCGATCGGCATCGTCGTCATGATCAGCGACACGCGCGCGGCCGGCGCATAGGACAGCGCGGCGATGAAGAGCCAGCCGTAGAGCGCGAACTGCAGCAGCGCCAGGCCGACGACCGGCAGCAGGTCGGCACGCGCGATGCGGAAGCGCCGTCCCAGCGTCGCCCAGGCGATCGCCGCGAGGATCAGGCCGCAGCCGGCATGACGGAGAAAGGCGATCGTCGTCGCGTCCGATTCGCCGATCACGTAGCGTGTGGCGACCGCGGCGCTCCCCCCGAATATGCAGGACAGCGACGCGCCGACGACGGGCGGCAGGCGGTCCAGGATTCTCACCCGGCCAGCCTAGCCGAAGGCTGGCGCGCGCCATCAGGCCTTTTGCGCATGGCAGAAGCGCGGCAGACTTCGCGCCCGCCACCGGAGCGAATCGCCCATGCCCCGCCCCCGATCCCGTGACGTTCCCATCCGCATCCGCCGCGCCGCCGCCGCGGATGCAGCCGCGCTGCACGCGATGATGCGCGCGCTGGCCGGCCATGTCGGCTCGAAGGGCCTGCTGACCACGCCGGCGGCGCTGGCGCGCGACTGCGCCGGGCCGCGCGCGCGTTTCACGGCGCTGCTTGCCGAGCACGCCGGCACGCCGGTGGGCTACGTCAGCTTCGCGCGCGGCTACAGCATCTGGCGCGGCCGCAACCGCCTTTGGCTCGACGATCTCTATGTCGCGGCACGGTGGCGCAGCCGCGGTGTCGGGCTGCTGCTGATGCGGGCGGTCGCGCGCATCGCCGCGCGCGCGGGCGCCGACGTCAAGTGGGAGGTCGGCGGCGACAACGCGCGCGCCATCGCCTTCTACAAGCGCCTCGGCGCGAGCGTGACGGTCAAGGGCCTTTGCCGCTGGCCGGCGGATGCCGCGGCGGCGGCCGCGACGGCGAGCGCGGTCAGATCACGTAGGTCTTGAGCGGCGGGAAGCCGTTGAAGCCGACCGACGAGTAGGTCGTCGTGTAGGCGCCGGTCGACAGGATCTGGATCCTGTCGCCGACCTTGAGGTCGAGCGGCAGCTTGTAGCCGGCCTTCTCGTAGAGCATGTCGACCTCGTCGCAGGTCGGGCCGGCCAGCACGACCGGACCGACCGGGCCGCCGTCATGGGGCGTCTTGAGGCGATACTGGATCGCCTCGCCGATCGTCTCCGGCAGGCCGCCGAACTTGCCGATGTCGAGATAGACCCAGCGCCGCCCGTCCTCCTCGCCCTTCGAGGAGATCAGCACGACCTCGGCCTGGATCACCCCGGCGTCGCCGGCGATGCCGCGGCCGGGCTCGATGAGCATCTGCGGCAGTGCGTTGCCGAAATGCTTGGTCATCGCGCCCATGATCGCATGGCCGTACTGGTCGGGGCCGGGCACGCGGGTGCGATAGTGGGCCGGGAAACCGCCGCCGAGATTGATCATCTTGAGATGAATGCCCGCCTCGCTGAGCGCGGTGAACAGCATCTTGGTCTTGCCGATCGCAATGTCCCACTGGGTCAGGTCGCGCTGCTGCGACCCGACATGGAACGACACGCCGTGCGGGTCGAGCCCCATGCCGCGCGCGGCGAGGAGGAGATCGCGCGCCATGTCGACCGAGCAGCCGAACTTGCGCGACAGCGGCCAGTCGGCGCCCTCGCCGGTCATGTAGATGCGGCAGAACACGCGTGCGCCCGGCGCCGCGCGGGCGAGCTTGTCGAGTTCCGCCTGGCTGTCGAAGGCGAACAGGCGCACGCCGTTGGCGTAGGCGCGCGCGATGTCGCCTTCCTTCTTGATCGTGTTGCCGAACGACAGCTTCGAGGCCGAAATGCCGAGCGATAGCGCGTCCTCGATCTCGTAGATCGACGCCGTGTCGAACTTGGAGCCGAGCTGGTCGAGCAGCCGCAGCACCTCCGGCGCCGGATTGGCCTTCACGGCGTAGTAGATCTCGGCGAGCGGCAGCGCCTTCTTCAGCCGCTTGAAGTTGTTCGCGATGACGTCGAGGTCGACGACGAGGCACGGGCTCGGCAGGTTCCGCTCGGCGATGAAGCGGGCGATCTTCGGCGTCATGAACTGGGGTCCTCTCCGCAACGACGCGGTCGTGCCGCGTCAGCCAACACCGGGGTTCAGCCGCGACGACTGCCGAGCGGGACCGCACAGAAGATGGGAAGGACCGGTCGAAACGCCGACGCCCGCGCGCGGTTCCACCGCACGGGTGCGCCTTCTGACGGCGAAGCGAGTCAGCATACCCACCTCCTGGGCGGACCAGATCGGCCGGCCGCCGCAAGGGAAGGACGCCTAACGTCGTTGCTTAAACCATCCCTGCTCGAGGGGCTGGGGGCCAGAGGCACGTGCGGGTGCGTCGTCGCGGAATATATTGCGATTCCCCGTGAATAAAAGATGAAAAATCGGGCGCCGGACGATTTTCTTCGCGGCCGCACATGGTATAAGGCGCCCAGTTCGCAGTTCGCGCCCAGGAGGGGCCCTTCCCGTGGATCGTCGCCCGGTCGTGCTCGTTCTCAACGGGCCCAATCTCAACATGCTCGGCGTCCGCCAGCCGGAAATCTACGGCCGCGAGACGCTCGGCGACATCGAGGTCGCGTGCAAGGAACGCGCGATCGAGCTCGACCTCGCGGTCGATTTCCGCCAGAGCAACTACGAGGGCGAGCTGATCGAGTGGATCCACGAGGCGCGCGACAATGCCGACGGGATCGTCATCAATCCGGCCGGACTGACGCACACCTCGGTCGCCCTGCGCGACGCGCTGATCCTGAGCGAGCTGCCGGTGGTCGAGGTGCACCTGTCGAACATTCACGCGCGCGAAAAGTTCCGCCATCATTCCTACGTCAGCCCGGTCGCCCGCGCGGTGATTTGCGGGCTCGGGGGATTCGGCTATATCTGCGCGCTGGAGGCGATGTCCCGCCTCATCGCGGCCCAAGAGGCGTGACGAGATGCCACCCAAGACGCCAGCAAAGTTCACCGTCGATCAGAAGCTCATCCGTCAGCTCGCCGACGTCCTCCATGAAACCGGCCTCGGCGAGATCGAGTACGCCGACGGCGACAAGCGCATCCGCATCGCCCGCCCCGCCCCGTCGGCGGCGCCCGCGGTGTCGCTGGCGATGCCGAGCCCGAGCGCCGTTTCCGCCGCCGCCGCGCCGAGCGACGGCGTGCGCGAGGTGCCGACCGGCGCCATCACCTCGCCGATGGTCGGCACCGTCTATCTGGCGCCGGCCCCCGGCGCCGCGCCCTTCGTCAAGGCGGGGGACCGTGTCAACGAGGGCCAGACCGTCCTCATCATCGAGGCGATGAAGGTCATGAATCCGATCAAGAGCCCGCGCGCCGGCGTCGCCACGCGGATCCTGGTCGAGAACGGCGCGCCGGTCGAATATGGCGAGCCGCTGATGGTGATCGAGTAGGCCCGCCCGGCACGCTCGATGTTCGAAAAAGTCCTCATCGCCAACCGGGGCGAAATCGCGCTGCGCATCAACCGCGCCTGCCGCGAGCTCGGCATCGCCACCGTCGCGGTCCATTCGACCGCCGACGCCGACGCGATGCATGTCCGCCTCGCCGACGAGAGCGTGTGCATCGGCCCGCCGCCGGCGCGCGAAAGCTACCTCAATATTCCGTCGATCCTGTCCGCCGCGATCATCACCGGCGCCGACGCGATCCATCCCGGCTACGGCTTCCTCTCCGAAAACGCCGACTTCGCCGCGATGGTCGAGGAGCACGGCATCACCTTCATCGGGCCCTCGCCCGACCACATCCGCATGATGGGCGACAAGATCGCGGCCAAGAAGGCCGCGGTCGGCCTCGGCATCCCGGTCGTCCCCGGCTCCGACGGCCCCGTGAGCGACCTCGCGGCGGCGGAGCAGGTCGCCGAGAGCATCGGCTATCCGGTGCTGATCAAGGCCGCGGGCGGCGGCGGCGGCAAGGGCATGAAGGTGGCGCATGACCGCGCCCAGCTCGGCGAGGCCTATCGCCTCGCGCGCGGCGAGGCCGGCGCCAATTTTTCCAGCGACGTCGTCTATCTCGAGAAGTATCTCGGCCATCCGCGCCATATCGAGTTCCAGATCCTCGCCGACAGCCACGGCAACGTCATCCATCTCGGCGAGCGCGACTGTTCGTTGCAGCGCTTCCACCAGAAGCTGGTGGAGGAGAGCCCGTCGCCCGCGCTCAACGCCGACCAGCGAGCCGCGCTCGGTGCCACCGTGTGCAACGGCCTCAAGAAGATCGGCTACCGCAACGCCGGCACGCTCGAGTTCCTCTACGAGGACGGCGAGTTCTACTTCATCGAGATGAACACCCGCCTGCAGGTCGAGCATCCGGTGACGGAGATGGTGTGCGGCCTCGACATCGTGCGCGAGCAGATCCGCATCGCGTCGGGGGCGCCGATCTCGATCCAGCAGGACCAGGTGCGGATGAACGGCCATGCGATCGAATGCCGGATCACCGCCGAGAACCCGGAGACGTTCCGGCCCTCGCCCGGTCGCATCACCGAGTATCACACGCCCGGCGGCCTCGGCGTGCGCGTCGATTCGGCGCTCTATTCGGGCTACCGCATCCCCTCCCAGTACGACAGCATGGTCGCCAAGCTGATCGTCCACGGCCAGACCCGCAACGAATGCCTGATGCGGCTGCGCCGCGCGCTCGACGAATACGTCATCGGCGGCATCGAGACGACGCTGCCGCTCCATCGCAAGATCGCGCAGGCCCCGCAATTCGTCGACGGCGCCTACGACATCCACTGGCTCGAACGCTTCGTCGGGCTGAAGACCTAGCGGCGAGGCCGGTCGGTCCGGCGTGGCCGAGCCGCGCTCGGCGGGCCCGGACAAGCCCGGCCCCGCTGGCCGAAAGGCCGGCCATTTCGATCTCTGCGCCGCATCGGCTACTCTTGCGCCCATGGACTCGCCGCGCCGCAAGCCACTGCGCCTTCCGGGCTTCGACCATGCGCGCCCCGGCGCGCATTTCGTGACGATCAACGTCGCGGACGGGATCTGTCTCCTCGGATCGGTGGTGAACGGCGAAATGCGGCTCAACGACCTCGGTAGGATCGTCGATCAGGCTTGGCGCGATCTGCCGCCGCACTTCCCGTCGATCGAACTCGATGCATATGTCGTGATGCCGAATCATTTTCATGCGGTGCTGGTGATCGCGAATGCGGGCGGGGCGGCCCTGCCGGCGATCATTGGGACATTCAAGTCGCAGTCCACCCGAGCAGCCAATCGCCATCGCCGGGTCGAGAACGTGCCGCTCTGGCATCGCGGGTACCACGACCACATCGTCCGCGACGATGCCGATCTCGCCCGCATCCGCGCGTACATCGCGAACAATCCTGCCTGCTGGGAGCAGGACGAAGTCCATCCGGCGCGGCATCGCCGATGATCGCCGGTCTGCAGACGAGACGGTCCCGCGCATGACCTCCGAGCTCACGCCCGCGCTGCTGATCAAGGCGTATTCGGTCGGGCTGTTCCCGATGGCAGAGAGCGCCGACGACCCGAGCCTGTTCTGGGTCGATCCCGAGCAGCGCGGCATCATGCCGCTCGACGGGTTCCACGTGCCGCGCAGCCTGCGCAAGACCGTCCGCAAGGGCCGCTTCGAGGTCGCCTGTGACGCCGACTTCGCCGGGGTGATGCGCGCCTGCGCGGCGCCGACGCCCGAGCGCCCGTCGACCTGGATCAACGACGAGATCATCGCGCTTTACGGAGCACTCCACCGCGAGGGCCACGCGCATTCGGTCGAATGCCGGCGCGGCGGCGCGCTGGTCGGCGGGCTCTACGGCGTGTCGATCGGCGCGGCGTTCTTCGGCGAGAGCATGTTCAGCCGCGAGACCGATGCGAGCAAGGTGGCGCTGGTCCATCTCGTCGCGCGGCTCCGGCGCGGCGGCTTCACGCTGCTCGATGCGCAGTTCATGACCGCGCATCTCGCGCGCTTCGGCGCCGTCGAGGTGCCGCGGCGCAAGTATCGGCGGCTGCTTGCCGATGCGCTCGCCCGCGCGGCGCATTTTCCCGCGACGCTCGACGAGGCGGGCCAGGCGATCCTCGCCGACCTCGTCGGCCCGGCGGCCGGCTGACGGCTGCCGTCAGCGCGCGCGCGGGGCCGCCGGAGGGGCAGGCGTCGGCGCGGGCGCCGACGGGCGGCAGGCGGTGATCCAGACGTCGTAGACCGGATGGTCGAGGCCGGCGACGGTCGGCGACGAGGCGTACATCCAGCCCGAATACAGCAGGCGCGGCTCCTCGTTCGGCCGGCGCAGGCGGATCTCGACGAAGGCGGTCGATTCCGGCGGTTCCTCCGGCGGGCGCCGCGCGCAGGTGCGAACGGTGATGGCGAGCTCGCGGAACTCCGCGGTGTCGCCCGCCGCGATGTCGAGCGTGCGGACCCGGCCGGTCACCTTGTCGAGTGCCTGCAGGACCGCGACCGGCCGCGCGGCACCGGGCGGCGCCGCGGCAGGCGGCGCGGGCTGGGCCTGCGCGGTCGGAGACGCGGCAGCGAGCGCCCACGCGAGCGCCGCGGCGATCGGCAGCACGCGCCGGCCGGTGCGCCTAGGCAAGGCGGGCCTCGAAGCGCAGCCGCACGTAGTCGGCGGTCCAGACGCCGGACGGGTCGCACAAGGTGGGGCGCAGCGCCGCGACGACCTCGGCGACCGCCGCCGCCCGCTCGCCGGCGGCGAGCCGGCCGAGGAACGGCTCGGCGAAGGTGTCGAGCCAGGCCGCCATCTCGCCGGGCAGCCTGGTCGGGCGCGGGAAATGCTCCATCCGCACGACAACGAATCCGGCCGCCTCCAGCTTCCCGCGATACTCCGCCGGGGTTGGAAAATACCACGGTGAAGCCGCGCGGCCGTCGATGCCGCGGCGGTCGAGTGCGGCGATCAGCGCGCCTGCGATCGCGGCGACGTTGTCGGCCCCGCCCATTTCGCCCACGAACCGCCCGCCGGGCTTGAGCGCGCGCGCCACGCCGGCGATCACCGCATCGGCCCGCTTCATCCAGTGCAGCGCCGCATTCGAGAAGACGGCGTCGAACTCGCCGGCAAACGTCAGCGCGGCGCCGTCCATCACCCGTGCGTCGAGCCCGCGCGCGCGCGCCGCCGCGATCTGCTGCGGGCTCGCGTCCACGCCGACCACGCGCGCGCACATCGTCGCCAGCTGTGCGGTCAGCGGTCCGTCGCCGCAGCCGAGGTCGAGGATCGTTTCGTGCGGCTGGGGTGCCAGCCATTCGACCACCGGCAGGCCGAGATCGGCCACGAAGCGCGCATTGCGCGCATAGCGCGCGGGGTCCCAGGTCTGGCTCGGCTGCTCGCCCGATGTCGTTCCGCTCATGCTAGGCTCGAGGCTGTTGGGAGCTGCTCGAATATCATGGAGCGTCAGGCGCCGCGATGGTATTCGCTGCGCGTTCCGCCCCGCGGGACGCCCCGCCGATTGCCCAGGCTCCGCAGCGATGGTCACCCGAACCCAGCAGCAGGCGATCCTCGCGAGCTCGACGTTCCGCCACGCCGCGACCGTGGCCGGTCTGGTCGTGCTCGCGGGAACGGCGCTGGTGGCGGTTCTGCTGCTTTTCGCGGTCCTGCTCGAGCGTCATCAGGGCGACATCGTGCGCGACGAGTCGGCGGCGCTGCTGGCCTTCCACGACGCGCACGGCATCGCGGCGCTCGCCGGCGAGATCGAGCGGCGCTCGCGCGGCGCCGGGGTCCGGCCCTGGGGCCTCCTGCGGCCCGATCCGGTCTACGCCCTGGCCCCGCCGACCGGCGACGCCGTGATCGCGGGCAACCTCCCGCGCTGGCCGATCGCGGTCGAGCCGATCGGGCAGAACGAGGTCGGCTTCTCGATGGTGCGGCCGGAGGTCGACGCGCAGGCCTCCAACGCGATCCGCGCGGTGATCACGCTGCTGCCCGGCGGCAGCCGGATGCTGGTCGGCCGCGACGTCGACAATCTCCGGCTGATCGAATCGACGCTCGAGGCGGCGCCGATCTGGCTCCTCGTCTGCGGCCTGCTCAGCGGCCTGCTCGCCGGCTGGGTGGCGAGCCACCGGCTGCTCGGCCGCATCGACGCGATCAGCGCCGACGCCGGCCGGATCATGCGCGGCGACCTCAGCCACCGCATGCCGATGAGCGGCCGCAACGACGAGTTCGACCGCCTCGCCGCCACGCTCAACCGCATGATCGGCGCGATCGAGGGCCTGATGCGCACGGTGCGCTCGGTGACCGACGACATCGCGCACGACCTGCGCACGCCGCTCACCCGCGTGCGCAACCAGCTCGAGCGCGCGCAATCCTCCGGCGACGTCGCGACGATGCGCGATGCCGTCGACGAATGCGCGATCGAAGTCGACCGGCTGCTCAGCACCTTCGACGCGATGCTGACCATCGCGAGCACCGAGGCCGGCACCCTGGGCGCGCAGAGCGAGCCGGTCGCGCTCGCCGCGCTCGCGCGCGACGCCGAGGATCTCTACCGGCCGATGGCCGAGGACCGCCGCCAGAGCCTGCACGTCATCGTCGAGGGCGCGCCGAGCATTCCGGGCAACCGGCAGCTTCTGTTCCAGGCGCTCACCAACCTGATCGAGAACGCGATCAAGTACACGCCGGAGGGCGGGCACATCGCGGTGGCGGCGCGCGACGGCGGCGGCTCGGCGCCGGTCGTGCTCGCCGTCGCCGACGACGGCCCCGGCATACCGCCGGAAGACCGCGCGCGCGCCGTGCAGCGCTTCGTGCGCCTCGACGCCAGCCGCTCGCAGCCCGGCAACGGCCTCGGGCTCGCGCTCGTCGCCGCGGTCGCGCGGATGCACGGGGCGCGGCTGGTGCTCGAGGACAATGCGCCCGGCCTCAGCGTGCGGATGATCTTCGACGGCGCGCCGGGGGCGGCTACGGTTCGACCTTGAGCATGTAGCCCGCACCGCGCACCGTGTGCAGCAGCGGCGTCGCGAAGCCCTTGTCGATCTTGGTGCGCAGGCGGCTCATCTGCACGTCGATCACGTTGGTGCTCGGATCGAAGTGATAGTTCCACACCGTCTCGAGCAGCATGGTGCGGGTGACGACGCGCCCCGCGTTGCGCGCCAGGCACTCGAGGATCTGGAATTCGCGCGGCAGCAGGTCGAGCGGCGTGCCGGCGCGCGTGGCGCGGCGCGCCAGCAGGTCGACGCACAGGTCGCCGACGGTGAGCTTGGTCGGCTGGCGCCGCCGGCCGCCGCGGCGCAGCAGGGCCTCGACGCGGGCAAGCAGCTCGGCGAACACGAAGGGCTTCGCCAGATAGTCGTCGCTGCCCGCGCGCAGCCCCTCGACCCGGTGTTCGGTCTGGCCGAGCGAGGACAGCACCAGCGCCGGCGTGTCGACCCCGGCGGCGCGCAGCTGGCGGATGATCGCGAGCCCGTCGAGGCCCGGAATCATCCGGTCGATCACCATCGCGTCGTAGGGCTTGGTGCGGGCGAGATGCAGCCCGTCGGCGCCGTCGAGCGCATGGTCGACCGTGTAGCCGCTCTCCTGCAAACCCTTGACGATGAAGGATGCGGTCTTGCGATCGTCTTCGACGACGAGGACGTTCATCGGCACTCTCCCGCTTGGCCAGGCGCCGCTCGTATGGCACGGCCGGCCGGAGCCGTAATCTTACAATCATGTAACCACGCCGCGAGGCGCCCGACAGACCGCGGCGCGATCCTCGCCGCCATGAACGCGTCCCGCTGCGCCGCGGCGCCGAGCTCCGATGAGCTGGTTCGAATTCATCCTCGCCCATGACCTCGTCGTCGGCGTGCTGGTCGCCGTCATCGTCGGCGCCGGCGCGGCCCTGGTCGCAGCGCTTGCCAGCATCCGGCGCGGCGGCCGGGCGGGCGGGCCCGCGCCGCCCTTTCCGCGCCGCTGACGCGGCCCGCGCCGGCGGCCGGATGGGAATTTAGACGTCTTTAACCTTCCCCGATCAAATTGACTTTCCGGCCCTGGCGGTGCCTTCCCGGTTTGGCGGGCGACCGCCCGGGCGGCGGCGCAGCCCCGGCAGGCGTCCGCCACCGGCGCCCGCAACGCGATCGAGCCCGCACCGACCATGACGCCCGCCGTCCCCGCCCGAAACGCTTCCGGCCGCTCCCGGCCCGGCGTCGCGCCTGCCGCGCCTGCCGGCGACGTCATGCGCCTGCTGCGCGACAACGCCGCGCTGATCCGCGCCAACATCAATCCGGTGTCGCTGCTGGCGACCGACTACCTCAACCACTTCAACGAAGCGGTGATGCTGATCGAGCTGGTCCCGGACATGCCGGACATGCTCGATGACGCCAAGCACTGGACGCCGAAGGACTACAAGCAGCACTTCCACGACAGCAACTTCGCCGCCAAGGAGCTGGTCTGCGCCGCCTACGACCGCGCGCCGGACCGCTATCGCATCCCGTTCGACCTCGCGGTGCGGACGATCAATCGCCGCCTGCTCCAGACGATTGCCGACATCGAGGCGATGCTGCCGACCGGCCACAGCGAGCGGCTCGACGCGCTGGTGGTCGAGCGCTGCGCCAAGCTCAAGCACCTGATCGCGGTGGCGGGATCGATCGTCAACGGCGGTGAGGCGCATCTGCGCAACGCCGCCGAGCCGGAGCCGGTCGTCGACGATGCCGAGAACACGTTGAGCCAGGACGACATCGACGCCCTGTTCAAGTAGGGCCGCCTGCCCGATTGACCAAGCTGCCCCGCAAGGGGAGACTACCCCCGTATCGCTCACGCTTTCCCGGGGGTCACCGCGTCATGTCGATTCGCCGCTTCGTTATGGCCGCTCTCATCGCCGTCGCCGCGTTCGCGACCGCGGAGGCCCAGCCGCGCGACCGGCTGGTTGTCGCCAATCCGGTCGAGCCGCCGCATCTCGACCCGACGACCCACGTTGCCGGCTCGATCCGCGAAGTCGTCTACGCCAACCTGTTCGAAGGCCTGGTGCTGATCGACCGCGACGGCGCGCCCTATGCGGCGCTCGCCGAAAGCTGGACGGTCGCGCCCGACGGCCTCACCTACACCTTCCGCCTGCGCCGCGGCGTCAAGTTCCACGACGGCACCGATTTCGATTCGGCCGTCGTCCGCTTCACCCTCGATCGCGCCCGCGGCCCCGACTCGGTCAACGCCAACAAGCGCATCTTCGAACCGATCGCGGCGATCGAGACCCCCGACGCCGCGACGGTGATCCTCCGGCTGTCGCGCCCGGTCGGCTCGTTCCTCTACGATCTCGGCTCGGCCGATGCGGCGATGGTGGCGCCCAACAGCGCCGCGACCAACAATGCGCGGCCCATCGGCACCGGCCCGTTCATGTTCCGCGAATGGGTGCGCGGCGACCGCGTCGAGCTGGTGCGCAATCCCAACTACTGGGGCCGCGCGCCGGCGCTCGCCGCGGTCACCTTCCGCTTCATGTCCGACGCGCAGGCCCAGGTCGCGGCGCTGCGCACCGGCGCGGTCGATGTCGTGCCCAATCTCGGCGCCGCCGAGCTGCTCGACGAGTTCCGCAACAACCCGAATTTCCAGGTCGTCGTCGGCGCCACCGAAGGCGAGGCGATCCTGGCGATGAACCATCGCCGCGCGCCGCTCAGCGACGTGCGGGTGCGCCGCGCCATCGCGCACGCGATCGACCGCCAGGCGGTCAACGAGGGCGCGGTCGCCGGCAACGGCCGCCCGATCGGCACCCACTATCCGCCGCACTACCGCGACTACGTCGACCTCACCCAGCTCTCGCGCTACGACGTCGCGCGGGCCCGCGCGCTGCTGCGCGAAGCCGGCCAGCCAAACGGCTTCCAGGCGCGGCTGATCGTGCCGCCCTTCCCCTACGCGCGCCGCTCGGGCGAGATCATCCAGGCGATGCTGGCCGAGGTCGGCATCCGCACGGAGATCCTGGTCTACCAGGGCCCGCAATGGCTCTCGCAGGTCTTCCGCGCGCCCTACGACTACGAGTTCACCATCATCGCGCACACCGAGCCGTTCGACTTCCCGAACTATGCGCGCGAGGACTGGTACATCGGCTACGCCAACCCCGCCTATCGCGAGGTGATCGCACAATGGATGCGGACCAACGACGCCGCCGAGCGCTCGCGCCTCGCGCAGCAGGCACAGCGCATCCTCGCCGAGGACGCGGTGGTCGGCTTCCTGTTCCAGCTGCCGCAGGTCGCGGTGCTGCGCCGCGGCGTCACGGGCTGGTGGCAGAACCGCCCGGTGCAGGCGAACGACGTGACGCAGGTGCGTTGGGAGTAGCCGCCGCACGCCGGACCGGCCGACGCGCGGGAGCGGCGCGGTGATCCGTCTGCTCGTCGGCCGCATCGTCAGCCTGGTCGCGACGCTGGTCGTGACCGCGGTCGTCGTCTTCGTGCTGCTCGACCTCATCCCCGGCGACCCGGCGCTGAACATGCTGGGCACCGAGGCGCGCGAGGACACGCTGGCGGCGGCGCGCCGGCTGCTCGGGCTCGACCGCCCGCCGCTCGAGCGGCTGGCGGTCTGGCTTGCCGGCATTCCGGTCGGCGATTTCGGCGTCTCGTTCCGCTATCGCGTGCCGGTGGGCGAGCTGCTGGCGCAGGGCCTCGCGGTCACCGTGCCGCTCGGGCTGCTGGCGGTCGCCATCACCGTGGCGATCGCGCTGCCGCTCGCCCTGCTGGCGGTCGCCTTCCACCGCCGCTGGCCCGACGCGACGATCAGCGTCGTCGCCCAGCTCGGCCTCGCGACGCCGAATTTCTGGGTGGCGCTGCTGCTCATCCTCGTCTTCTCGATCGGGCTCGGCTGGTTCGAGGCGAGCGGCTTTCCCGGCTGGGGCGCCGGCGTGCTGCCCGCGCTCAAGTCGCTGCTGCTGCCCGCGGTGGCGATGGCGCTGCCGCAGGCGGCGATCCTGCTGCGCGCGGCACGCGCCGCCCTGCTCGAGGCGGCCCGCGCGGACTATGCGCGCACCGCGCGCGCCAAAGGCCTCACGCGCGGCGCCGTCCTGGTGCGCCACGTGCTCGGCAACGCGATGATGCCGATCGCCACGGTGATGGGGCTGCAGTTCGCCGTGCTGCTCGCGGGCTCGATCATCATCGAGAACGTGTTCGTGCTCCCCGGCCTCGGCCGGCTGGTCTTCCAGGCGATCCAGCAGAACGACCTGATCGTGGTGCGCAACGCGGTGCTGGTGATCGCGGCGATGGTGCTGGCGATCAATCTCGCGGTCGATCTCTGCTATCTGGCGCTCAACCCGCGCCTGCGCGGGCGCTGACGATGCGCGGTGTCGCGACGGCGCTGCGGCGCAACCCCGGGCTCGCGGTCGGCCTCGCGCTGACGCTGCTCGCGATCGCGGTGGCACTGCTCTCGCTCTACTGGACGCCCTATTCGCCGTCGCGCATCGCGATGGCGCGCCGGCTGCAGCCGCCCTC
>JAEUKZ010000043.1 GCA_016793045.1 Alphaproteobacteria bacterium | reverse complement strand
TGCGCGGCTGCACGCGGTGCCGGCGCCCGTGTCGACGCGCTGCCGTTCCGGTTCGAACCTGCGCCGCCTCAGCCGTGGCCGATATAGTCCATGCGGCCGCCGTCGACGACCAGCACCTGCGCGGTGACGAAGCCCGATTCGGGGGCGGCGAGGAAGGCGACGGCGTTGGCGATGTCCGCGGGCTCGCCGATGCGGCGGACCATCGCGCGCTCGCTGAAGTTCTTCTCGACCGCGGCCCACCCCTCGGGCGTGTGCTGGCGCATCGTCATGTCGGAGCGGATATAGCCGGGCGCCACCGCGTTCACGGTGATGCCCTGGGCGCCGAGCTCGAGCGCGAAGCGCTTGGTGAGGATCGCGACCTCGGCCTTGGTGCCGGCGTAGAGCGTGGTGCCGGCCATCGCCGTACCCAGCGCCGCGATCGACACGATGTTGACGATGCGCCCGTAGCGGCGCGCGCGCATGCCGGCCATCGCGGCGCGGCTGCAATGGAGCACGCCGTCGACGTTGACGCGGCGCAGGCGCTCGTACTTCGCCGCGTCGAATTCGTCGATCGGCGCGACGTGGGCGAGGCCGGCGTTGTTGACGAGGATGGTGAGCGGGCCGAGTTCGGATTCGGCGCGCGCGACCATCGCGCGCACCGCCTGTTCGTCCGCAACGTCGGCGCGCACGGCGACGGCGCGCCCGCCCGCATCGACGATCGCCTTCACGACCGCATCGGCGGCGTCGGCGCGCTCGGCGTAGTTGACGCAGACCGCCGCGCCGCGCCGCGCGAGTTCGAGTGCGGCGGCGCGCCCGAGCCCGCGCGCGCCGCCGGTGACGAGCGCGACTTGATCGGTCCAGGTCATCGATTGTCTCCCTCCGCTCGCCGCGCCGACGCGCGGCCGGGCGGGCACGCGGCCCGCCCCCTGCGGGCGCGGCGCGCGTGCGTTGTTGCGCGCTACCCCTTGTTCATGCGGTTGCCGACGAGGTCGTCGACCACCGCGGGGTCGGCGAGCGTCGAGGTGTCGCCGAGCGCGCCGTGTTCGTTGGCGGCGATCTTGCGCAGGATGCGGCGCATGATCTTGCCGGAGCGCGTCTTGGGCAGGCCGGGCGCCCACTGGATGAGGTCGGGCGTCGCGATCGGGCCGATCTGCTTGCGCACCCAGGCGACGAGCTCCTTGCGCAGCTCCTCGCTCGGCGTCTCGCCCGCCTTCAAGGTGACGTAGGCGTAGATGCCCTGGCCCTTGATGTCGTGCGGATAGCCCACGACCGCGGACTCCGCGACCTTGGGATGTGCCACCAGCGCGCTCTCGACCTCCGCGGTGCCGAGCCGGTGGCCGGCGACGTTGATGACGTCGTCGACGCGGCCGGTGATCCAGTAGTAGCCGTCCTCGTCGCGCCGGCAGCCGTCGCCGGTGAAGTACTTGCCCTTGAAGGTCGAGAAGTACGTCTCGACGAAGCGCTTGTGGTCGCCGTAGACGGTGCGCATCTGGCCGGGCCAGGAATCGGCGATGCAGAGATTGCCTTCGGTGGCGCCTTCGAGGTGGTTGCCCTCGTTGTCGACGATCACCGGCTTCACGCCGAAGAACGGCTTGGTCGCCGAGCCGGGCTTGGTCGGGATCGCGCCGGGCAGCGGCGTGATGAGGATGCCGCCGGTCTCGGTCTGCCACCAGGTGTCGACGATCGGGCAGCGGCCGTCGCCGACGACGCGGTGGTACCACAGCCACGCCTCGGGATTGATCGGCTCGCCGACCGAGCCCAGCAGGCGCAGGCTGGCGCGGCTCGTCTTCTTCACCGGGCTCTCGCCCTCGCGCATCAGCGCGCGGATCGCGGTGGGCGCGGTGTAGAAGATGTTGACCTTGTGCTTGTCGACGACCTGCCAGAAGCGCGAGGAATCCGGATAGTTCGGCACGCCCTCGAACATCAGCGTGATCGCGCCGTTGGCGAGCGGGCCGTAGACGATGTAGCTGTGGCCGGTCACCCAGCCGACGTCGGCCGTGCACCAGTAGATGTCGCCGTCGTGATAGTCGAAGACGTACTGGTGCGTCATCGACGCGAACACCATGTAGCCGCCGGTGGTGTGCAGTACGCCCTTGGGCTTGCCGGTCGACCCCGACGTGTAGAGGATGAACAGCGGGTCCTCGGCGTTCATCGGCGTCGGCGGGCAGTCCTCGGAAGCCGCGGCCATTTCCTCGTGGTACCAGAGGTCGCGGCCGTCCACCCAGCCGATCTGGCCGCCGGTGCGGCGCACGACCAGCACGGTCTTGACGTCCGGGCACTGCTTCAGCGCCGCGTCGCAATTGGCCTTCAGCGGCACCTTGCGGCCGCCGCGCAGGCCCTCGTCGGCGGTGATGATGAAGGTCGACGCGCAGTCCTGGATGCGGCCGATCAGCGAATCCGGCGAGAAGCCGCCGAAGACGATCGAGTGGATCGCGCCGATCCGCGCGCAGGCGAGCATCGCCACCGCGGCCTCGGGGATCATCGGCAGGTAGATGGTGACGCGGTCGCCCTTGGCGACGCCCTTCGCCTTCATCACGTTGGCGAGGCGGCAGACCTGCTTGTGCAGCTCGCCGTAGGTGACGTGCTTGGACTCGGACGGCGAATCGCCTTCCCAGATGATCGCGGTCTGGTTGGCGCGCTTGGCCAGGTGGCGGTCGAGGCAGTTGGCCGCGGCGTTGAGCGTGCCGTCGTGGAACCACCGGATGCGGACGTCGCCGGTGTAGTCGACGTCCTTCACCTTCGTATAGGGCTTGATCCAGTCGATGCGCTTGCCGTGCTCGGCCCAGAAGCCTTCGGGATCGCGGATCGACCGCGCATACATTTCCTCGTATTTCGCCGTGTCCACCCAGGCGCGCTGCGTGGTCTCCTTGGACGGGGCGAAAACTTGACCGTGGGGCATATCCTCAAACTCCCTATCGCGTGGCCGCGGATGACCGCTTCGGGCTCGTTGCGCCGGATTATTGGCCCATTCGGCGAGGGGAGACAAGCGCGCGCGGCCGGCGCGACGAACGTCGAGGCGCGGCGCCGCGTCGCACCCGGATGGCGCGCGCTACGCCTTCACGCCCGCCATCGCGCACAGCGCCTTCCAGTGCTCCGCCGAGACCGGCGAGACCGAGATGCGCGAGTGGCGGACCAGCATCAGGTCCTTGAAGCGCGGGTCGGCCTTGATCGCGGCGAGCGGCACCGGCGTCGTCGCCGCCATCAGCGGCTTGACGTCGACCATGCCCCACTTGCCGGTCTCGTCGGTGTGGTCGGGATAGAATTCGCGCACGATCTCCATCACCCCGACGATCTCCTTGCCCTCGTTCGAGTGGTAGAAGAACGCGCGGTCGCCGACCTTCATCGCCTTCATGTTGTTGGCGGCCTGGTGGTTGCGCACGCCGTCCCAGTGGCCGCGCTTCTCGGCGACCAGCTTCGACCAGGAATAGGCATCGGGTTCGGATTTCATCAGCCAGTAGTTCATCGCGACTCGCTCGCTCCGGGGTTGGCCCTTTGTGCGGCGGATCGGCGCCTTTGGCTAGCCCCGCATGCGCCGGCTCACGCGACGGCTTCGCGCAGGCGCGCGCACAGCGCGTCGAGGTCGTCCTTGTTGTGGCGGTAGAGCCGCGACAGCGGCAGGTCGCGGCCGTCGACGAGGCGCAGGGTCGGCCGCCAGCACGGGTCGCCGTCGCCGTCGGTCGTCTCCTCGAGCGCCACCGTGGCGACGGTGCGGAACGGCACGGTCTCGCGCTCGCGCTTGAACAGCGAGATGCGGCGCAGCTCGATCTCGCGCCGGCGCGGCGCCACCGTGACGATCGAGCGCGGCGCGTTGGCGAAGATGTAGATGCCGGCGCCGACGGCGACGCTGCCCATGCAGAGCGCGAGCGCGCCGTAGAGCGGCCCCACCGGCGTCGCGCTGACGAAGGGCAGGAGGACGAACAGCGCGCCGACGGTCGCGAACAGCATGCCCGCGATCCATTCCAGCCCGGGCTGGTCGCGCAGGATCAACGTGCCGTCCTCGGTGCGAATCTGCATCCTGTATCGTCCCGCGCGCAGGAACCGCTACCGCTTGAGGCGGAGCGGCATGGTTCCATCGTAACGCGCAAGTCTTGACGAAATGTGACGCGCGAACGCGGCTGTGACATCGCCGTGGCATTGCTTGTCGCGGTGTCCCGATGGGCCGACAATGGCGGCGAGCTGACCGCAACCGGCAACGACCGGTTGCAGCGCCCGCGGCCCGATGTCCTTCGGGGCGGGTGGTCAGGGGGTCCCCCAGCATGCAATGGCAGGGAGGACGCTCATGAATTGCGCACAGACGACGTCTCAAACGGCGGACCCGCAATCGGGCGGCGGCGGCGACCGCCTGGATGGCGGCGCGATCAGCCGCCCGTTCGACCACTCGGCGACGGCGTGGCTGGTCGGCCAGGCGGTGCGCGCGCTCAACAGCGCCGACAAGGAGGGCGAGCTCGCCTATCGGCGCACGGCGGAGCTGCTGCGCCGCTGCGACGACGTGATGGAGACCATCAAGGGGCTGTCGCGCGCGACGCCGGCGGGCGACGCGCCGCTGCGCTGGTGCCTGCTCTACGTGCTCGGCGACGCGGGCGATGCGAAGGCCGGCGAATTCCTCGTCCGCGCCGCGCTCGACAAGCTGCCCGAGCGCAACCCCGACGAAGGCTGCGAGGGGCAGCGCGACTGCGAACTCCTGGTGCGCACGATGGCGATCCACGCCGTCGGCAAGATCGCCGAGCGCCACCGCGAGGCCGCGGAATACGTGGTCAAGCTCGTCGCCGAGCGGCCCGACCGCGTGCTGCTGATCGAGGCGGTGAAGGTCGGCGTCGAACTCGGTCTCGCCGGCAAGCTCCGCGAGATGCTGCCCAAGGAGGATCAATGGATCCTCGACATCAAGCGCGCGCGCACGGAGGAGGTGTTCGCCGAGCCCGAGCGCGAGGACGGCAAGGAGCGCGGCTTCACCCCGCCCAAGCGCGGCGCGCTCTACACGGCGCCGCATGGCGGCTGCTGCAGCTGCAAGGAGGGCTGAGCCATGGCGACCTGCACATACAGCGTCCCGAATCTCGATTCCTCGGGCGACAATCTCTACGGCCCGCGCATCTGCTGGCAGCCCTTCATCGACTGGGCGTGGGACGCCTTCGACTTCGACAAGGGCGACTGGGACGACGGCTTCGGCTGGGACGCGGTCTGCAACAACACCCAGCCGCTCAGCCGGGCCATGTCGGGCATCTGGTGCCTGACCTATTCGTCGCCGAACTTCCCGCGCGAATCCTACAGCTCGAACATCCTCGAATGGGGCTCGCGCTTCGCGCGCAACGCGATCGACGAACTCGACGCGCGCTGCGGCACCTCGTCGTGCACGCCGACCTCGTGCCCGGGGTCGATCGCGCGCACGCAGTGGGGGCCGGTCGTCGACAACTGGACCCAGCTCTTCCTGCCGTTCTTCTACAACCAGGGGGTCAGCCTGCGCGCCGGCACGCTGGTCCACGAGGCGCGCCACGCCGACGGCAAGGGCCACGACGCCGGCAACAACGACTCGAGCTGGGGCTACAACGGCGCGTGGCGCTGGCAGGTGTGCTGGCTCGCCTGGTTCGCCGCGGCGGGCACGCAGACCTCGGCGGCGATGCGCACCCAGGCGCGCCAGCGCGCCAACAACATCATCAACGGCAACTTCACCACCCATCCCGGATTCAACGTCTGAACCCGGACCGCGTCGGGGCCGGCGTCAGCCGGCCTCGTTCGCGAAGGGCCGCGCCATCAGCGCCTGCATCGTCGCCTCGATCGCGGCGCCGCGATGGAGGATCGCCGCCACCGCGGCGACGATCGGCATGTCGACGCCGTGCTTCGCGGCGAGCGCGGCGATCGACGGCGCGCTGTCGACGCCCTCGACGACGCCGCGCGCGGCGGCGAGCGCCGCGGCGAGCGTGCGGCCCTCGCCGAGCGCGATGCCGAGCGCCATGTTTCGCGACTGCGGATTGTTGCAGGTGAGGGTGAGGTCGCCGAGGCCGGAGAGTCCGCCGAGCGTCGCCCGCCGGCCGCCCAGCGCCACGGCGAGGCGCGTGATCTCGGCGAGGCCGCGGGTCATCAGCGCCGCGCGCGCGTTGTCGCCAAGTCGCCTGCCGGCGACGATGCCGCAGGCGATGGCGATGACGTTCTTGGTGGCGCCGCCGATCTCGGCGCCGATCGGATCGTCGCTCAGATAGGGCCGGAAGGCCGGCCCGCCGAGCGTCGCCACCAGGCGCCGCCCGAGGCCCGCGTCGGCGCAGGCGAGCGTCACCGCCGTCGGCAGGCCGAGCGCCACCTCGCGCGCGAAGGTCGGTCCGGAGAGCACGGCGAGCGGCGAGGCGGGTGCGAGTTCACCCGCGACTTCGGTGGTGAGCTTGAGCGTGTCGCGCTCGACCCCCTTGGCGCACAGCACCAGCGGCAGGCCCGCGCGCAGCCCCGGGCCGAGCTGCAGCAGCGTCGCGCGGACGTGCTGCGACGGCACGACGAGCAGCGCCGCCGCGGCGCCGGCAAGGGCCGTCGCGGGATCGGCGGTGACCGCGATCGCCGGATCGAGCGCGATGCCGGGCAGGTAGGCTTCGTTCTCGCGCCGCGCCGCGATCGCAGCCGCGCGCTCGGTGCGGCGCGCGAGCAGCCGCACGGCACGGCCGGCGCGCGCCGCGACGAGGGCGAGCGCGGTGCCCCAGGCGCCGGCGCCGACGACGGCGACAGGGCTGAAGGGGGTGTCGGGGTCGATCATGCGATCCGCCAGCGCCTCGCGTTTGAGGTCGCGTGTACGGCGCCCTCACCCCGGTCGTTCTTGCGGATGCGGCAGCTCGGCGCCCCCTCTCCCGCCCGGCGGGAGAGGGGTGCAGTGCGCATCGCCGCCGGAGCGCGACGCGGGTGAGGGTGCCGCGAGCGCGCCTTCCCCAAACGCAAACGGCGGCGGGAGGGTCCCGCCGCCGTCGTGTCGCGCCGCGCGTGGATCAGGCCAGCGTCCACGAGCCGTCGGTGTTGCGGCACATCGTCACCATTTCGCGCTCGGTGCGGCCTTCCTTGGTCGCGACCTGCTCGAACTGGCGGCAGGTGCGGCCGCTCGAAACGAACTGCTGGCCGACCGGGCGGACATAGCCGTTGGCCTTGCCCGGCTCGCTCCAATTGACGCGGCGGTTCTCGGCCGCGGCCTGCGCCGCCGCCGCCTGCATGCGCGCGCGCTCGCGGTCGTCGAGGGAGCGGCCGACCAGGTTGCCGACGATGCCGCCGGCGAGGCCGCCGATCGCAGCGCCCGTCCAGCCGCCGGCGAGTCCGCCGATCAGCGCACCGCCGGCAGCACCCGCGCCGGTGCCGATCACTTCGTTCTGGCCGGCATTCTGGCACCCGGCCACCAGCATCGCACCGCTCAGCGCGACGGCGAGCAGGCCCGTCTTCCGGGGCGACAGGCCGATGGTCATGGACTTCTGCATGAGCATTCCTCTGCGTTTCGTGGGTCGATCCGGTGCCGCCTGTCCGCCGATCGGAAAACACGGCCGGCC
This sequence comes from Alphaproteobacteria bacterium, assembly GCA_016793045.1. Lineage (GTDB taxonomy): Bacteria > Pseudomonadota > Alphaproteobacteria > CACIAM-22H2 > CACIAM-22H2 > JAEUKZ01. The sequence goes on along the minus strand of JAEUKZ010000043.1, from coordinate 14,538 downwards.
GGTCATTTCAACGCGGCGGACCCTAGCATGAAGCGTTTTGGCGTGCCACGGCATCGCACGCCACCGGTGCGCGCGGCGGCGCGTCTATGCCTTTACCCCCGCGCCGGGGGCGGGTGGGGCGGCGGGATCGAGCGGCCAGCGCGGCCGGGCGGCGATGTCGAGGCCGTCGGTATGGCCGAGGCGGAATCGCTCCAGCCCCGCCCACGCGATCATCGCGGCGTTGTCGGTGCACAGCCGCGGCGGCGGCGCGACCAGCGCGAAGCCCTCGGCCGACGCGACCGCTTCGAGGCGGGTGCGCAAGGCGCGGTTGGCGGCGACGCCGCCGGCGACGACGAGCGCCGCTATCCCCGGCAGGCGCGCGCGGGCGAGCGCCATCGCGTGCGCGGCGCGGTCGGCGAGCACGTCGGCGCAGGCGGCCTGGAAACCGGCGGCGATGTCGGCGGCATCGCCGGTGCCGGGGCCGGCGGGCCCGAACCCTTCGACCAGGATCCGCACCGCGGTCTTGAGGCCGGCGAAGGAGAAGTCGCAGCCCGGCCGCCCGGCGAGCGGGCGCGGCAGGCGGAACCGCCTGGCGTCGCCGTGCAGCGCCAGTGATTCGATCGCCGGCCCGCCTGGATAGGGCAGGCCGAGCAGCTTCGCCGTCTTGTCGAAGGCCTCGCCGATCGCGTCGTCGATCGTGGTGCCGAGGCGGACATAGCGGCCGACGCCCTCGACGATCAGCAACTGGCAATGGCCGCCCGAGACGAGCAGCAGCAGATAGGGAAAATCGAGCCCGGGATCGAGCCGCGCCGACAGCGCGTGGCCCTCGAGGTGGTTGACCGCGACGAAGGGCTTGCCCGATGCCAGCGCCATCGCCTTCGCGGTCGTCGCGCCGACCAGCAGCCCGCCGATGAGGCCGGGGCCGACGGTCGCGGCGATCGCGTCCACCGCCGCGAGCGTCACGCCCGCCTGCTGCAGCGCCTCGCCGACCATCGGTTCGAGATGGTCGAGATGGGCGCGTGCGGCGAGCTCGGGCACGATGCCGCCGAACGGACGGTGCAGCGCGGTCTGGGACAGCACGAGGTCGGCGCGGCGCGTGCGCGCCTCGTCGACGATCGCCACCGCGGTCTCGTCGCAGCTCGTCTCGATGCCCAGAACGATCATGGCGGCGAGGCTTACAGGGTTTGCACCGGCGGGGAAAGTGCAGCAATGCGCCGCAGCAAATCCGCCCATGCGGAGCCGCGCGGAACCTGCTAGAGAGGGCGCAATGACCGAACCCGCCCTGATTCGCATTGGAACGCGAGGCTCGCCGCTCGCGCTCGTCCAGAGTGCATGGGTGCGCGACCGTCTTGCGGCCGCGTGGCCCGACCTGGCGGCGCCCGGCGCGGTCGAGATCGTGCCGATCAAGACCACCGGCGACCGCATCACCGACCGTTCGCTCGCCGACGCCGGCGGCAAGGGGCTGTTCACCAAGGAGATCGAGGAGGCGCTGCGCGAGACCCGCGTCGACATCGCGGTGCATTCGCTCAAGGATGTCGAGACGAAGCTGCCCGACGGCATGGTGATCGACTGCGTGCCGCTGCGCGAGGACCCGCGCGACGTGCTGGTGGCCGAGGGCGAAGGCGCTGCGCGCCGCATCGCCGATCTGCCGCACGGCGCCGTGGTCGGCACCTCGTCGCTGCGCCGGCGCGCGCAGCTTCTCGGACTGCGGCGCGACCTGCGCGTGGTCGAATGGCGCGGCAACGTCGATACCCGCATCCAGCGCCTGGCGCGCGGCGAGGCCGCCGCGACCCTGCTCGCGCTGGCCGGCCTGAAGCGGCTCGGCCGCGATGTTGCGCGCTGGGGGATCCTCGAGCCGGAAGAGATGCTGCCCGCGGTCGCGCAGGGCGCGCTCGGCATCGAGCGCCGCGACGGCGACGAACGCGTCGCGCGCTACCTTGCGCCGCTGACCGACCGCGCCAGCCTGCTCGCGGTGACGGCGGAGCGCGCGTTCCTCGCGGCGCTCGACGGCTCATGCCGCACGCCGATCGCGGCGCTTGCGACCCTCGACGACGGCGACCGCCTGCATATCGATGGGCTGGTCGCGGCGCCCGACGGCAGCCGCGTCGAACGCGTCGCGCGCGCCGGTGCGGCATGCGATGCCGCGGCGCTGGGCCGCGACGCCGGCGCCGAGATCAAGCGCCGGCTCGGCGCCGCCCTCTTCACGCCAGCATAGGCTCGCGCATGCGCATTCTCCTCGCCCGACCCCGCGAAGACGCCGAACGGCTCGCGCCCAAGCTGGTGGCGCGCGGCCACGAGGTGCTGATCGAGCCGCTGATCAACATCGTGCCGGTGCCGGGTGTCGCGATCGATCTCGAGGGCGTGCAGGCGGTGCTGTTCACCTCGGCCAACGGCGTGCGCGCTTTTGCCGGCGCAAGCCCGCGCCGCGACCTCACCGTGCTCGCGGTCGGCGAGGCGACTGCGGAGGCGGCGCGCCTGGCGGGCTTCACTTCGGTCGAGAGCGCAGGCGGCGACGTCAACGACCTCGCGCGGCTCGTGCGCGCGCGCCTCGATCCCGCCGGCGGCGCATTGCTGCACGCCGCGGGCAGCGCGGTCGCCGGCGATCTCGCCGGCTCGCTCGAAGCCGCCGGCTTCTCCATCCGGCGCGCGGTGCTCTACGGCGCCTGGCCGGTCGACAAGCTGTCGGCGCCGGCGGCGGCCGTGCTCGCCGCCAAGGCGGTCGACCTCGTCGTGCTGTTCTCGCCGCGCAGTGCCGAGACCTTCGTCAAGCTGGTGCAGTCCGCCGGGCTGGCGGAATCGGTCGGCCGCGTCGTCATGCTCGGCCTCAGCCCCGCGGTCGCGACCGCTGCGGCCGGCCTCCACTGGGCCGAGCGGCTCGCCGCCGACAAGCCGGAGGAACCCGCCTTGCTCAACGCCATCGATCGCCTCGCGCAGCAGCGCGCGCATGCCGCGACGCCGGCCCCGGCGCCGGCCGCCCCGCAGGTCGTCGTCAAGCGGCGCGGCGGCGCGCTCGCGTTCCTCGCCCTGCTGGTGGCGCTGGGCGGCGTCGGCTGGGCGGGGTGGCTCGACTGGCGCGCGCGCACCGCGCCGCCGCCGATCCTCGATCCGGCGCCGCGCCTCGCGGCGATCGAGCAGCGCCTCGCCGCCACGGCCGAGCTGCGCGCCGCCAACGAAGCGCTGAGCGCGCGCGCCGCTGCGGCGGACCAGCAGATCCAGGGGCTCGCCAGCGCGCTCGCGTCCGCGCGCGCGCCCGCGCAGGCGGCGGCCCAGGCCGCCGCCGCGGCGCAGAACCTTGCCGGCGCGCTTGGCGGCCGGGTCGAACGGCTGGAGCGCGCGGTCGCGGCGCTGCCGGCGCCGCCCGCCGATCCGGCGCCGCGCCTCGCGGCGATCGAACAGCGCCTCGGCGCGCTGACCGCCGCCGCCGGACAAGCGCCGTCGCTACCCGCCGAATGGGCGGGACGCATCGAGGCGCTCGAGCGTCGCGTCGCGATCGCCGCAGCGGCGCCTGCGGCCGCGGCGCAGGGCCCGGCCGCATCCGGCGACGCGCCGGCGGCCGACGACGCCGTGCCCGACCAGCGCGTCGTCGCGGTCGAGCGCGCCCTGTCCTCGCTCGACGCCACGCTGGCGCGGATGGCCGGCGCGCTCGCGGCGCTCGAACGGCGCATCGCCGCGCTCGAGGCGGCGCCCGCGCCGGGCGCCGATCCCGGCCAGGTCGCCGCGCTGCGTGCGGAGACCGAGCGGCTGGCGGGCGATCTCGCGCGCGCGACGCGCAGCGTGCAGGAATCGGCGGGGCCGACCGGCCCGCTCGCCCAACGTCTCGCCTTCACGCAGCTGCGCGACGCGATCGGCCGCGGCGATCCCTTCGCCGGCGAGCTGGTGGCGCTGCGCGCGTCCGGCGCCGCCGCCGCGGTCGAGGCGCTGGCCCCGATCGCCGGCGCCGCCGAGCGCGGCATCGCGACGCGCGCGGCGCTCGCGCAGCGATTTCCCGCGGTCGCCGACGCGGTGGCGCGGATCGGCCGGCCGGCCGAGGCGCCGTGGTGGTGGACGCCGATCGACCGGCTGCGCGGCCTGGTGCAGATCCGCCCCGTCGGCGACGTGCCCGGCGACAGCGCCGCGGCCCTGGTCGCGCGCGCCGAGCAGCGGCTGACGGCGGGCGACCTGCCGGGCGCGCTGGCGATCCTCGACGGGCTGAGCGGCCCGTCCGCCGAAGCGGCTTCGCGCTGGCGCGCCGAGGCGGCGCAAAGGGTTCAGGCCGAGGCGCTGCTGGCGCAGATCGGCGCGCAGTTCGCCGGCGCGGGCGCACCGCGATGAAGCGCGCGACCCTTCTCGTCGTCCTCGTCGGCCTCGTCGCCTTCGCCTTCGCGTGGATCGCCGACCGGCCGGGCACGGTCGCGATCACCTGGCAGGGCTGGCAGATCGACGCGCCGATCGGAATGCTGTTCGCCGCCGCGGCGGTGCTGGTCTTCCTTTCGGTGGCGCTCTACGCGCTGCTGCGCTGGCTCGTCCGCCTGCCGGGAGAGTTCATCCGCCGCCGCCGCGAACGCCGCCGGCGGCGCGGCTATGCGGCGCTCACGCGCGGGCTGGTCGCGGTCGCCGCCGGCGACCCCAACGAGGCGCGCCGCCAGTCGCGCCGCGCCCAGGTGCTGCTCGACGAGCCGCCGCTGACGCTGCTGCTGTCGGCGCAGGCCGCCCAGCTCGCCGAGGACGAGGTCGGCGCGCGGCGCTGCTTCAACGCGATGCTCGAGCGTCCGGAGACCGAGTTCCTCGGCCTGCGCGGGCTGCTCACCCAGGCGCTGCGCACCGGCAACCATGCCGAGGCGCTGACGCTGGTGCGGCGCGCGCGCGCGCTCCAGCCGCAGACGCCGTGGGTGCTGACGACGCTGTTCGAGCTCGAGGCCCGCGCGGGCGACTGGGACGCCGCGATCGACGCGGTGCGGCGCGCGGCGCGGCTCGGCGTGCTGCCGCCGGCCAAGGCGCGGCGCAGCGAGGCGGCGGCGCTGATCGAGCGCGCGCGCGCGTCGCGCGCGAAGAACCGGCCGCAGGAGGCGCTCGGCTTCGCCAAGCAGGCCTATGGCACCGAGCCGACGCATCCCGCCGCGGCGGCGACGCTCGCCCAGGCGCTGATCGACGCCAACCGGCCGCGCAAGGCGGCGCGCCTGATCGAGCAGGAATGGCCGCGCCAGCCGCATCCCGAGCTGGTCGCGATCTATCGCCGCGCGCTCACCGCCAGCGATCCGGTCGAATGGACGCTGCGCGTCGCCGGCCTCGCCAAGCTCGCCCCCGAGGCGCGCGAAAGCAAGATCGCGCTCGCCCAGGCCGCGCTCGCGGCGCGGCTGTGGGGCGAGGCGCGGCGCTATCTCGCCGAGGCGATGTCGATGGCGCCGCCGTCGGCGGGCCTCGCACGCATGATGGCGCAGATCGAGGCGGGCGAGCACGACGACGTCGCCGCCGAGCGGCGCTGGCTCGCCCAGGCCGCGGAGGCGCTGCCCGATCCCGCCTGGGTGTGCGAGGAATGCGGCTTCGCCCATCGCGTCTGGCAGGCGAACTGCGAGCGCTGCCACGCCTTCGACACCCAGGTCTGGCGCTCGCCCGACCGCGTCCAGCCGATCCTCGACGACGTCATCCCGCCGGCGCCGCCGCCCGCGCCGCGCGCCGGTGCCGGCGCGCTGGTGCCGGTCAACGCGCCCGTGCCGCCGGCGGTGCGGTAGCGCCGGCCCGCCGGCCGCGCTTCAGCGGCGCGGAAAGAAGTGATCGAAGGCGAGGTCGCTCGGCACGACGTATTCGCGCCGGAATGCGACGACGCGCTGCACCCACGCCTTCTGCGAGTCGACGACGCGCTTGAAGAAGGGATCGGCGGAGTGCTGCTCGAGGACCCGATTCCAGGCCTGCAGCTGGGCCGCGAGGATGGCGTCGGGCGTCTTGACCGTGCGGACGTTCTGCTGGTCGCGCATCTCCTGCAGGTCGCGCGGATAGCGGTCCTGCGCTTTCCACGACATGTCGGCCGACGCGGCTTCGGCGGCGATCCGCAGCATCGCGCGGTGCTCCGCCGGCAGCCGCTCGTAGCGGGTCTTGTTGAACAGGATCTCGAAACATTCGAGCGGCTGGTGATAGCTCTGAAGATAGTAGATGCGCGCGACGTCGGCCATCCCGAGCGCGCGGTCGGAGGACGGGTTGTTGAATTCGGCCGCGTCGATCAATCCGCGCACCATCGCCTGGGCGATGTCGCCGCCGGGAATGATCGATACGGTCGCGCCGAGTTCGCGATAGAGGTCGGCGGCGAGGCCGACCGTGCGGTAGCGCAGGCCGCGCAGCTGCTCGGGACCCTGCAGCTCGCGCCTGAACCAGCCGAGCGGCTGCGTCGGCATCGGCCCGGAGAAGAAGCTGACGACGTCGACCTTGAGGACGTCGCGCAGCAGCTCGTCGTACAGCGCCTGGCCGCCGCCATAGTTGATCCAGCCGAGCAGCTCGTTGGCATCCCAGCCGAAGGCCGGGGCGGTGCCGAACAGCGACGCGGCCTTGTTCTTGCCGTACCAGTAGGCGGCGACGCCGTGGCCGCCGTCGAGCGCCTGGCCCGCGCTGACGGCGTCCTGCAGCTGGAACGCGCCCGCGACCGCGCCGGCAGGCAACAGGGTGAGGCGCAGCCGCCTGCCCGCCATCTGATTGACGCGGGAGACATAGTCCTGCGCCATCTCGTGGAAGATCTCGCGCTGCGGCCAGGTGCTCTGGAACCGCAGCACCGCGGTCTGCGCCTCGGATACGTTGGGCGCGACGACCGTCGCGGTGCCGGCCGCGAGGGCGGCGGCGCCGGCTGCGACCCGGCCGAGGAAGCGGCGCCGGCCCGCAGCGCTCGCGGCGTGCGCGCCGTGACCTGCGTTGCTGCCGGGCGCGCCGGGGCCGCGTTTCCTGGCCATCGTGCCGTCCTCGGGCGATTGATCTCCGCCGCAGCCTACGACATCCGCCGAGCAGGCGGAATCCCGCCCTGGACGAATGCGCCCGCCAGCACCGCGGCGAGGACGAGACTGGCCGGCGTGCCGCCGAAGGCGAGCGCCGAGGGGAACGAGACCAGGGGCAGGAGCCAGAGCAGCGCGAGCATCGCGACGGCGCGCGCCGGCAGCGACGCGAGGTCGGGCGCGCGCGCCAGCAGGCACGCGGCGGGGACGACGAGGATGGCGAGGTCGTAGTCGTAGCCGTAGGGCGTGAACAGCAGCGTACCGGCGGCGAGCACCGCGCTGCGCGCGAACGGATCGTCCGTGCGCCGCCAGACGAGCACGACCGCGGCGAGGGCGGCGAGGCCGACGGCGGCCTGCACGGCCATCGCCGCGCCCGGACCGGCGCCGAGCGCCAGGGCAAGTCCGAACGCAGTCACCCAGCGCGCGCGCACAAGCGGCGCCGACGGCAGGTAGGCCGAGAGGTCGGCAAAGGCGGCGGGCAGCGCCTCCCACGGCGCGAGGCCGTCGACGAGCAGCGAGAGGCCGACCAGCGCGAACGCGACGAAGAGCGCGCCGCCGGCGACGCGCCAGGCGCGCAGCGCGAACGCCGCGCACAGCGTGACCGCCATGATCTGCGGCTTGTAGGAGAGCACGCCGAGCGCCGCGCCGGCGGCGAGCGGCGCCGCGCTCCAGAAGCGCACGACGGCGGCGAGCAGCAGCGCGCTGAAGGCGCCGTTCTGGCCGCAAACCAGTGCCTGGCCGATGCCGGGATAGAGCAGTCCGAGCGGCGCGAGACGCCAGCCGCCGACGATCGCGGCCGCGCCGGCCCCGGCGAGAGCGCTGAGCGCGAGCCAGGTCCACAGCGCCTCGATCGGCGGCAGGTGGCCGAGCGCGCGCAGCGCGAGCAAGGTGGTGGGCGGATAGATCCACGGCGCGCGCGGCGTCTCCGCGTCCATGACCTCGGCATGCGCCGCGCGATAGCGCGTCAGGTCGTAGGCCGCCGCCGGCTCGCCCTGCGCCGCCAGCCGGCCGGCGGAGTAGAACAGCACGAAGTCGCCGCCGGCGAAGCTGCCGCGCGCGTTGGCGAAGCGGCCGTCGACCGGCAGCGTCACCGCCTGCGCGAACAGCGCGACGTAGCCGATACTCAGCAGCGCCAGCACGGCGACCGCGAGCAGCGGCGCGAGGCGGGCGGGGGACGTCGACAGGGCGGCGCGAAGATCGGTGGCCATGGATGCCGGGTCGGGGGCGATCCGGCATCAACGCAGAAATTGGTTAAGGATTGTTCAGCGCGACGCGGAGGAACCGCAGCCGCACGCCTCACGACAGCCCGGCGTCCACGACGAAATTGGCGGCGGTGCAGCCGCGGCTGTCGTCGGCCGCCAGAAACAGCGCCATGCGCGCGATCTCGGCCGGCTGGAGGCGGAACTTGAGACACTGGTTCTCGATCATCGCCTTCTCGCTCTCGGGCGTCGACCACAGCTTCATCTGGCGCTCCGTGACGATCGCGCCGGGGACGATGCAGTTGACGCGGATGTTGCGCGGCCCCAGCTCGCGCGCGAGCGTGCGCGTGAGGCCGTTGATCGCCGCCTTCGACGTGGTGTAGCCGACCATGCCGCCGATCTTGCGCATCCACGAGATCGAGCCGAAGGTGATGATCGAGCCGCCGCCGGCGCCCGCCATCTGTTCGATCACCGCCTGCACCGCGAAGAACTGATGGCGCATGTTGATGGCCACGCAGCGGTCCCAGTATTCCGGGGTCACCGATTCCAGCGTGTGGCGGTCGTCGCGCGCGGCATTGTTGATCAGCACCGTGATCGGGCCGAGCCGCGCGCCGATCTCGCGGATCGCCGCCTGGTAGGCGGGGATGTCGGTGACGTCGGCCTTGAGGAAGACCGGCGCGTGCTGCGCGCCGGCGGCGAGGCGATCGACCAGCGCGCGCGAGGCTTCCTCCTGGATGTCGACGAAGCCCACCCTGGCGCCCTGCGCGGCGAAATGCTCGACCAGGCTCGCGCCGATGCCGGAGCCGCCGCCGCTGATGAAGACGACGCGGCCGGCGAGGCTGGGATAGCGCGCGAAATCCATGGCTGCACTCCTTCTACGCCGGCGCGGATTGCGCTATGAACGGCGGCTGATCACAAGGGGGGAAATGGCGTGGCGGACAATCCGGAGATCGTATCGCTGACCCACGGCGCGCTGGCGCTCGACCTGGCGCCCGGCGTCGGCGCCAGCATCGTGTCGTTCCGCCACGGCGATTTCAGCCTGACGCGGCCGCTCGAGCCGGACGCCATCGAGACGCGCAACCCGCGCGGCACCGGCGGCTTTCCGATGATCCCGTTCGCCGGGCGCATCCGCGACGGCCGCTTTCCCTGCGGCGGGCAGACGCGCCAGCTCGCGCTCAATTTCGGCACGCATCCGCATGCCATCCACGGCAACGCCTGGCAGCGCGTCTGGCGCGTCGGCGCGCGCGACGCGTCGGCGGCAACGCTGATGCTCGACCACGATCCGGCGCGCGACGGCGCCGGCACCTGGCCGTTCGCCTATCGCGCCAGCCTGCGCTATGCGCTCGCCGCGCGCGGGCTCTCGGTCGACATGGCGGTCGAAAATCGCGACGGCCAGGCCTGGCCGGTCGGCATGGGCCTGCATCCGTATTTCGTTCGCACCGCCGACGTGACCTTGCGCGCCAATGTCACCGGCATGTGGAAGGCGAGCGACACGCTGATCCCGCTCGAGCACGTGCCGGTGCCGCAGGTCTTCGACTTCAGCCGCACCAAGGCGATGGACGGGCTGCGCTCCGACGGCGTCTACACCGGATGGGACGGGAAGGCGGAGATCACCTGGCCGGCGCAGCGCCTGCGCTTGACGATCACCGCGCCGCCCGCGCTCAACGTCCTCGTCGTCTACACGCCGGACACGCCGAAGGTGCTGTGCGTCGAGCCGCAGAGCCATGTGCCCAACGCGGTCAACATGGGGCCCGAGGGCCGCGGCGACGTCGGCTATCGCCTGCTCGCACCGGGCGAAACCTTCGCCGCGCGGGTCGAGTTCGCGGTCGCGCAGATCTAGCGGAGCGGCACGCTCACCCCCATCGCGCCTCGGCGGCGCCGCACCGCCGCCGCCACGAATCCGGCGCGGGTGACGGCGCCGCGGCGCGGTCGATGCCGGCACGAGCTTCGCCGCTCCTAGCCGCGCTTCCTGAACGTTACCAGCCCGCCCTTGCGCGCGTGCTCGATGCCGCCCCAGGCGCGGATCTTGACGCCCTCGGCCGCGGCGACCGTCGCGGCGTCGGCCGCGAGGGTGAGCGCCATCGGCGGGCCGGAGAATTCGGGCGCGTGGCGCGGCAGGCCGAAGGCCCACAGCTCGTTCACCGGCGCGTCGAGATCGATCGCACCGGTGTGCTGGACGACGGGGCCGAGCGGCAGCACGTGGCCGTCGCGGCCGTAGACCGGGATCCAGTCGAGCGGCGCCTCGACCGTGATCGCGCGGCCGCCGGGCAGGCTTTCGCCGGTCCACAGATCGTGCCACAGGCCCTCGGGCAGGTAGAGTTCGACGCGATGGTCGGCGCGGATCACGGGCGCCACGAGCAGCGCCGGCCCGAACATGTACTGGCCCTCGAAATGCCGCGCGATCGAATCGTCGGGAAAGGCGAGCGGCATCGCGCGCTGCACCGGCATGCCGGTGGCCGCGCTCGTCTCCGCCGCGGCGACGATGTAGGGGATCAGCCGGTAGCGGAACTCAAACCAGCGCCGCGCGATCGCCTCCGCCTCCGGCCCGAACTGCCACGGCTCGCGCAGGCCGATGCCGTGGATGCGGAAATGCGAGCAGAACACGCCGGCCTCGACCCAGCGCAGATAGAGCTCCTTCGACGGCTGATCGCCGTAGAAACCGCCGATGTCGGTCGAATAGAACGGCACGCCCGACATGCCCCAGGAAAGACCGCCGCGGATGCTCGCCGCCATGCCCTCCCAGTCGCTCTGCGGGTCGCCGCCCCATTGCACGGGGTAGCGCTGCGAACCGGTCCAGCCCGAGCGGCCCCACACCATCGGCGCGCCCGGCTTGAACTTCGCCGTCGCCTCGAAGACGCACTGGTTGTAGAGCAGCGGGTAGACGTTGTGCAGCCGCGCGCCGTCGTCGCCGTTGAAGGCGCGGGCCGCCGCCGGCACCTGTTCGCCGAAATCGCTCTTGATCACGTCGACGCCGAGATCGAAGAGCGGGCCGTGGCGGTCGCGCCACCACGCATAGGCGTCGGGGTTGGTGAAGTCGAGGATGCCGCTTTCGGGCAGCGGCGTCAGCACCGCGCCGAAGGGCGACGAGCCGGGCTTGACGTCCCAGTCGAAGACGAGCGCCGAGCCGTCCGCGTTCTTCAGCAGGTAGCCCTTGTCCGCGAGCTCCTTGAACAGCGGATTGTGGATCGAGACATAGGGATACTCCCAGCAGCACACGCGCAGGTCGTGGGCGCGGATCGCGTCGAGCACCGCCTTGGGATCGGGGTAGCGGGTCTTGTCGAAGGTGAAGTCGAATCGCGTCTTCACCTCCAGCCAGGCGCGGCCGTCGAGCGTCAGCACGTCCGCCGGGATGCGGCGCTCGCGCAGCTCCGCCGCCATCGCCGTCGCCTCGTCGGCGGTCCTGTAATAGGCGCGGCTGATCCAGGCGCCGAAGCCCCACAGCGGCGGCACCGCCGGCCGGCCGGTCAGCGCCGTGAAGGCGTCGATGATCTCCGCCGGCGTCTCGCCCGCGAAGAGGAAGAGGTCGAGGGCTTCGTCGGCGAGCGCGACCACGTAGCTGCGGTGCGACCACTGCGGCCAGCCGACGCCGTGGCTGACGCTCGCCGGCGTATTGACGAACGCGCCCCAGCCGCGCGGGCTCCAGCAGAACGGGACGTTCTTGTACGCAAGCTCGGTGTTGACGCCGAGCGCGTCCTCGGCGCGGCTGGTGAGCAGCGAGCCGCGGCGATCGAGCCGCCCGAACTTCTCGCCGAGGCCGTAGATCGACTCGCCGCTTTCGAGCGCGAGCGCCGCTGTCCAGCCGCTGTCGCCGCGGCCGAAGCAGGGCAGGCGCGACCAGCCGCGGAAATGCTGGTCGGTGATCGATTCGACGATCGATCCGCCTGGCCCGGTCAGGTGCAGGCGCAGCGGCTTGTCCTTGAGCTTGAGCGCGTAGCGCCCGGCGAACAGCTTGAAGCCGCCCTCGACCTCGCGCAGCTCGGGGACCGGCCCCGACGGCTCGGGGGTGGCGAGCAGGCCGTAATCGGGTTTGGTGCGCGGGCCGAAGCGCAGCCGGAACACGCCGGGCGCGTGCGCGCTCAGCTCCAGCGCGACCTTGTCGCCGTCGCCGACGGTGAAGCGCCCGCCGCTGCGCGTACGCTCCGCGAGCGTGAGGCCTTCGAGGCGTGTGCATTGGCGCGGATCGGTCATGGCTGTGGTCAACTCGTGATGGGGGTGATGCCGCGCGTCAGCCGCCGATCCGGCGATCGATGTAGCGCTCGACCTTCTGCCAGGCGGCGGCCGTCTCGATGTCGCCGGCCTTGAAAGCCTGGCTGCGCTGCTGGCGCACGTATTCGGATGCGCCGAGGCCGACGCGGTCGCGCAGGAGCTGCGCCGTCCCCTCGGGGTCGGACACTGCCCGCGCGGTGAGGTCGCCGAGCGAGGCGAGGCGCGATTCGCTGCGCGAGACCTCCTGCTGCCATTCGCGCATGCCGAACTGGTCGCGCAGGAAGCGCCAGATGAGCGCGAGAGCGATCACGGCCGCGCAGGCGATCGCAGTGCGCGCGAGCGATTCGACGACGCAGTACCGGCCGACCTGGAGATCGAGCAGGCATTGCGAGCCGCCCGGCGCCTGCCCTACGGCAAGCGCCGGCACGACGGCGAGCAACAGGGCCACGACGGCGGATCTGCGCATGGCGGCGGTCTCCCCGGAATACCGGCGAGGTTATCGTGCGCGCCGTGCAGCGTCCATCGCGGCCCGCTTGCGCTCGCGGTGCAGGGTGTAGACGCCCGAGGCGGCGATCAGCGCGGCGCCGAGCAGCGCGGTGGGGTCCGGCAGGTCGCCGAAGACGAAATAGCCGAGGATGATCGCCCACAGGATGACGCTGTAGCGGAACGGCATCACCACGGCGACGTCGGTATTGCGAAAGGCGAGGACGTTGGCGTTGTTGCCGACCGTCACCAGCGCGCCTGCCCCGGCGAGGCAGAGCACTTCGCGCCAGGCGAGCGGCTGCCAGTCGGTGCCGGCGAAACTGCCGACGATGCCCGCGGCGATGCCGAACGCGCCGACCGTGAAGGTCGACGACAGGGTGATGACCACGGTCGGCACGTCCGCCCCGATGCGCCCGGTCATCAGGTCGCGCACGCAGACCATCAGGGCGCAGAACAGGGCCAGGGCGACATAGATGTCGACGGGCGCGGAGCCGGGCCGGATGACGACGAGCACGCCCAGGAAGCCGACGACGATCGCCGCCCAGCGCCGCCAGCCGACGCGCTCCAGGCCGAGCAGCACGGCGAGCAGCGTCATCACGATCGGCGTCGACTGGCCGATCACCGTGATCGTCGCCAGCGGCATGTGGGCGAGCGCGGTGATGAAGGCGGCCGCCACGCAGGCGTCCATCGCCGCGCGCGCGATCACCTTGGTGTTGGAGAGATGCCTGACCTGGCGCAGCCCGCCATGCGCCGCGACGAAGCCCAGCGCGGCGATCCCCGCGAAGACGCTGCGCACGGTCATCACCTGGCTCGCCGGCCACGTCTGGGTGGCGAGCTTGACCAGGGTGTCGTTGGCGCACCAGAACGCCATCGCGGCCATCATCGCGAAAATGCCGCGCCTGTTCTCCGCTGCCGTGGCCACGCGCCGCTCCCGGTCGTTGCTGTCGGGCCGCTACTTCTAGGCGAGCGCGGCGGCGCGATCCACCGCGCAATGCCGGCGCGCCTGACATGGCGGGGCGCCGACAACCTCCCGCCCGAGCAGGCGCCATGGCCGTCTCGCTGCCCCCGATGCTTGAGAAATTCGTCACGACGCCAGGGAAGCCGGCCGCGTTCGACAACGCCAACGAAGGCGTGCATGAGGCGTCGGTCGCGGGCGAGCGCAGCGGGTTCGCCGAGGACCCGCGCTGGGATCGCCCGGATGCAGACCTCGATGCCGAAGTGGAGGCCGATGGCATCGCGAGGTGATGCGCTTCGTTGCAGGCCGCGACGCGCGGTGCGATCTCGTGGAGATCGCCCCGCTCATGCAGCGCCGATCGCGATCGGTCCAGCGCCGGCTTTACCCGGCCCGGCCGCGGGAGGATTGCGAAAGCCCGGCCGGCCAGCCCGGGGGCAGCGAGGCGTCGCCTCAACCTTTCACTCCGCCCGCCGTCAGGCCGCTGACCACGCGTTCCTGGAACAGCGCGATCAGGATCGCGATCGGCACGATCGCGACGATCAGCGCGGCCGAGATGATCGGCCACGGGAAGGCGAACTCGCCCTGGTAAAGCGTGATGCCCACGGGTAGCGTGCGCATCGTCTGGCGGCTGTTGAGGGTGAGGGCGAGCAGGAATTCGTCCCACGCGTTGACGAAGGAGAGGATGCCGGCGGTGAACACGCCGGGCGCCGACAGCGGCACGACGACGCGCCACAGCGCACCGAGCCGCGTGCAGCCGTCGATCATC
>JAEUKZ010000011.1 GCA_016793045.1 Alphaproteobacteria bacterium | reverse complement strand
TACCCGCTCTACGGCCTCGTCGACAACCGCATGACCGTGTTCCACGCGTCCGATCTGACGCCCGGTCCGGCGCGCCCGGAGGCGAGCGAGGCCGATCTGGTGAGCGCGCGGTTCCCGCTCGCCGAGTTCGAACGCATGATTCGCGACGGCGTGATCGTCGACGGCACGACCGTCGCGGCCTACGGGTTGCTGAAGCTGCTCGGCTGACCTTCAGCCGAGGGCGGCGAAGGCGCGCGGGTAGCGCACTGCGAACGCGCCAGCGGCGAGCGCGCCGGGCACGAGTTCGAGCGCCGTCAGCGCGTCGCAGTCGTAGGGGGTGCGCAGCCGCGCGCCGAGGGCGCGGGTGAAGCCGAAACGCCCGTAAAAGGCCGGATCGCCGAGCACCACGAGCACCGCTACCGCCTTGTCGCGGCAGGCATCGATGCCGGCACGCACCAGTGCGGCGCCGATGCCCCGGCGCTGCCAGCCCGGCACGACCGCGAGCGGCGCCAGGGCCGCGGCGGCGCAGCGCCCGCCGGTGTCGAGGCGGCTGAACAGGATGTGACCGACGATAGCGGTTCGCGCCGCCGCGACCAGCGAGGCGACGACCTCGCCGTCGGCGCGGAGACGCTCGACGAGATCGGCTTCCGCCGTCTGGCCGAAGGCAGCCGTCACCGCCTGACGGATCGCCGCGGCGTCGCCCGGCCGCTCGGCGCGGATCGCCGCGTCCGGCGTGCTCACCCCAGCGCGCCCTCCGCCCAGCGCGCGAGCGCGAGCAGCACGGCGCCGGAGCGATGCGGTCCGACGAACTGGATGGCGAGCGGCATGCCGTTCGGGCCGCTGCCGCAGGGCAACGAGACGCAGGGCACGCCGAGCCAGGTCCAGGTGCGGTTGAACACCGGGTCGCCGGTGCGCTCGAGCCCGGCCGGCGCCTCGCCTGGCGCGGCGGGCGTGAGGATCGCGTCGAAGCCGGCGAACAACGCCGCGATCTGCGCGCGCGCCACCGCAGCACGCGCGCGCGCGGCCGCGCGCGCTTCGGGGCTGATCTTCTGGCCCTGTTCGATCAGCTCGCGGATGCGCTTCATGCGGTCCTTGTCGCGGGCGTAGATCGGCGCCAGTGCCTCGGCGGCACCGGCCGCCATGACGGTGATCTGGTCGGCGTTGAACGCCGCGGCATCGAAGGGCAGCTCGACGTCGCGCACGCGCGCACCCTTGGCGGCGAGCGTCGCTGCGGCATGTTCGAGCGCGTCCTGCGCGGGCTTCTCGGCCTGGTCCCACAGCTGGGTGCGGACGAGCGCGATGCGCGGGCTGGCGGGCGCCACCGCGACGTCGGTTTCCCCCATCAGCGCGGCGCGGAACAGCACCGCGTCCTCTGCCTTGCGGGCGAAGAACCCGAGCGTGTCGAGTTCCGGCGCCAGCGGCACGACGCCGTCGAGCGGGAACCAGCCATGCGTGCCCTTGAAGCCGACGACGCCGCAATAGGCGGCTGGGCGGATCACCGACCCCGCGGTCTGCGAGCCGAAGGCAAGCGGCGCCATGAAGTCCGCGACCGCGGCGGCCGACCCGCTCGACGAGCCGCCTGGGGTGCGCGTCGGGTCGTGGGGGTTGGCGGTCGGTCCGGGGGTGAAATAGGCGAATTCCGTCGTCACGGTCTTGCCGAGCACGACCGCGCCGAGATCGCGCAGCCGCTTGACGCAGGCGGCGTCCTGCTTCGGCCGGTGATCGGCGAAGATCGCCGAGCCGTACGCGGTGGGCATGTCAGCGGTGTCGCAGATGTCCTTTACGCCCACCGGCAGGCCGTGCAGCGCACTCAGCCGCGGGCTGCGGTCGGCCTCGCGTGCCGCCGCGATCGAGGCCGCGGGATCGAGATGGGCCCAGGCATGGATGGTGCCTTCGCGTGCGCGGATTCGGGCAAGGCAGTCCTCGACCAGTTTCTCGCTGGTCAGCGTGCCGCGCGCGATGCGGCGTGAGGCCTCGGCGGCGGAGAGCAGGTGCAGGTCGGCCATGATCGGATCCCGGACGTTTCCGTTTTGATGATCCTACAAGGGTTTGCGCGCATTTCATCCGCCAACCGGTCGGGGGAGGTCTGCCGGATTGGCGGGGCCCGGCAACCATCGCCGTGCCGGGCCGTTCCTTCTACGCAGCCCAACAGCAGAGGAAGCCATGGCGGATCCGTCCAAAATCCGGCCGGGCGATACCGCGACCGGCCATCCCTCGACGACCGAGCGCGACGAGTTGCGCCGCTATGAGCGCGGCGAGCCTGCGGACCCTGCGCAGATCCCGAAGCGGCGCAAGGCACCGCCGCCGGCCAAGCCGCCCGCGTCCCAGCCCCCCGCGTCCCGGCCGCCGTCGCGTCGGGTGTAAACCCGAGGGGTTCGCCCTCCGCCGCGGCGCGAGCGCTGGGAAGTCGGTCCCGAGGCAGGCATATCGTCCGGCCAGGAGGGCCGTGGCGGCAAATAATCGTGACTAAACAATGGTTTGCGATTTACCGCTTGTAAAGGGGCGCGGCGGCATGGTGCCGGGGGGGACCGAGGGGAACTTGAACATGGCCGCACGTCGGCCCCGCGTCGCAGTGTCGATAGGGGCCAATAAGCATGTCCGCGATGCCGGCCCGGGCGCGATCGACGAACCGGCCGGGCTGGGCAGCTGGGTGCTCGACCCCGCTTCGGGTACGCTCACGGTGTCGCCTGGGCTCCGACGCCTTTTCGGCTGGCCGCGCCATGTCGTTCCGCGCTTCGGCTGGTTCGGCGAAGGCGTGCACCCGGATGACCGCGTCGCGGCAGCGGCCTGGCTCGCGCGGGTGCGAGTGGGCAAGCCGGCCGGCGAACCGTGCGTATTCCGTGTCCAGGCCCATGACGGCGATCAACGCACGATCATGGTGCGCGCGACGGTCGTGCGGGCGAACGGGCGGCGCCAGGTCCTCGGCGCGGTGCAGGACCTCGGCGATGCGAGCGCCGGCCCGCTCGCCGCGATCGGCGCCGAACAGGTCTTTCGCGGCATGTTCGAGCACAGCGTCGTCGGCATCTTCCAATCGACGCCGGACGGCCGCTACATCATGGTCAACCCGGCATTGTCGCGGATTTACGGCTACGGTTCGCCGGCGGAACTGCGGGCGGCGCTCACCGATATCGGCGGCCAACTCTACGTCGACCAGGCGCGGCGCGAGGAATTCGTGCGCCAGATGCGTGCGCACGGGGCGGTCTCGAACTTCGAATCGCAGGTCTATCGCGGCGACGGGCGGATCATCTGGATCGCGGAGAGCTGCCGCGAAGTGCGCACGGATGCCGGCGTGCTGTTGTACTACGAAGGGATGGTGAGCGACGTCACCGAACGCCGGCGGATCGAGGACGAACTGCGTGAGGCCCGCGACGAGGCCGAGACGGCCAACCGGGTGAAGAACGATTTTCTCGCGACGATGAGCCACGAGCTGCGCACGCCGCTCAACGCCATCATCGGCTTCTCGGAATCGATGCAGCGCGAGCTGCTCGGGCCGATCGGCACCAAGGTCTACAAGGACTATGCCGGCCTGATCCTCGACAGCGGGCGCCACCTGCTCGCGATCATCACCGATATTCTCGACATCGTGCGGATGGATTCCGGGCGGCTCGCGCTGCAGGACGACGTCGTCGACATCGCCGCGCTGGCGCGCGACGCGGCGCGGCTG
>JAEUKZ010000453.1 GCA_016793045.1 Alphaproteobacteria bacterium | reverse complement strand
AAGATCTTCTCGTGGATCGCGACGATGTGGGGCGGGTCGATCGAGTTCCGCGTGCCCATGTTGTGGGCCATCGGCTTCATCTTCCTGTTCACCGTCGGCGGCGTGACCGGCGTCGTGCTGTCGAACGCGGGCGTCGATTCGGCGCTGCACAACACCTACTACGTGGTCGCGCACTTCCACTACGTGCTCAGCCTCGGCGCGGTGTTCGGGATCTTCGCCGGGTTCTACTACTGGTTCGGCAAGATGTCGGGGCGCGAGATCCCGGAATGGATGGGTAAGGTCCATTTCTGGTCGACGTTCATCGGCGTCAACCTGACCTTCTTCCCGCAGCATTTCCTCGGCCTCGCGGGCATGCCGCGGCGCATCCCGGACTATCCGGAGGCGTTCCATGGCTGGAACATGGTGTCGTCCTTCGGCGCCTATATCTCCTTCGCCTCGACGCTGTTCTTCGTCTTCGCGGTGATCTATGCGCTCAAGAAGGGGGCGGTCGCCGCGGCCAATCCCTGGGGCGCCGGCGCGACGACGCTCGAGTGGACGGTGCCGTCGCCGGCGCCGTTCCATACGCATGAGGAGCTGCCGCTGATCACCGCCGAGGCCCACGACTGAAGCCGCGTCGGGCGCAGATACCGACGTGACGGAGCATGGCATTGAGCGATAGCGCAGCCGATAGCCGGACCCTTTCGACCGATGTGCTCGGCGCATCGGGCGTGGGGGATTTCTTCGCACTGCTGAAGCCGAAGGTGATGAGCCTGGTGGTGTTCACCGGACTCGTCGGGCTGCTGCTCGCGCCGGGTGCGATCCATCCCGTGCTGGGGGCGATCGCGGTGCTTTGCATCGCGGTCGCCGCCGGGGCCGCCGGCGCGGTCAACATGTGGTACGACCGCGACATCGACGCGATCATGCAGCGCACGCAGTCGCGGCCGATTCCGTCGGGCCGCGTCGAGCCGGCGGAAGCGCTCGGGCTCGGCATCGTACTGTCGATCGCGTCGGTCGTCGTCATGGCGCTCGCGGTCAACTTCGTCGCTGCGGCGCTGTTGGCGCTGTCGATCCTGTTCTACGTCTTCGTCTACACGGCGTGGCTGAAGCGCCGGACGCCTCAGAACATCGTCATCGGCGGTGCCGCGGGTGCGTTCCCGCCGATGATCGGTTGGGCCGCGGCGACGGGCGACGTCAGCATCGGTTCGGTGGTGCTCTTCCTGATCATCTTCATGTGGACGCCGCCGCATTTCTGGGCGCTCGCGCTGTTCAGTTCGGGCGAGTACGCCAAGGCCGGCGTGCCGATGCTGCCGGTTGTCGCCGGCGACCGCGAAACGCGGCGGCAGATTCTGTTCTATTCGATTCTGCTCGTGCCGGTTTCGCTTCTGCCGACGGCGTTCGGTGTGGCGGGGATGGGCTATGCGGTCGCTGCGGCGGGGCTCGGCCTGCTGTTCGTCGCCGGCGCGGTCCATGTCTGGCGCGACCGCAGCGCGGCGTCCGCCAGGCGGCTCTTCGGCTATTCGGTTCTCTATCTCTTCCTGCTGTTCGCGCTGATGGTGATCGATCGCGTGACGCCAGGGGCGGCATGATCGCGGCCATGGCCCATCCCCTTCCGCCGCGGCCGGCAGCCGCCGAGCCGACGACCGTGCAGCGGCGCCAGCGCGCCAAGAATCGCGCGGTCGGCATCGCTGTCGCGGCGCTGTGCGTGCTGTTCTTCATCATCACCATCGTCCGCATGGGGCGGTCCTAGCGATGGCGCGCTCGCCCGATGCGAACCGGCGGACCGCGCTGATGCTCGGCGGCGTTGCGGCGACGATGGCCGGCGCCTCGTTTGCCGCGGTGCCGCTCTATCGGCTGTTCTGCCAGGTCACGGGCTATGGCGGCACGACGCAGCGTGCGGACGCCGCGCCCGCCGCCGCCGCCGCGCGGATCATCACAGTGCGCTTCGACGCCAGCGTGTCCGGCAACGGCCTGCCCTGGACCTTCATGCCGGTCGAGCGCCGCGTGCAGGTTCGCGTGGGTGAAGAACGCCTGGCGTTCTACCGCGCGACCAACAATGCGCGCGAAGCGACGACCGGTACTGCGACGTTCAACGTCACGCCGTTCAAGGCCGGGCCCTATTTCAACAAGATCGCCTGCTTCTGCTTTTCGGAGCAGACGCTCGCCGCCGGCCAGAGCATCGAAATGCCGGTGTCGTTCTTCGTCGATCCGGCGATTCTCGACGATCCCAATCTCGCGGATGTCGACACCATCACGCTGTCCTATACCTTCTTCCGGGTCCGGACGAATCCGGGGGCCGCGCGCAACGCCGCGGCCCTGACGGTGCCGTCCCGGGCCACCAACTGAGCTGCAAGCATCGGGAGCCTCGCGCCATGGCGCAATCGCACAGCACCGCAAAGGGATCCGGCATCAAGCACCCCTACCACATGGTGGAGCCGAGCCCGTGGCCGATGGTCGGCTCGTTTTCGGCGCTGGTGCTCGCCTTCGGCGCACTCAGCTACATGCACCCCGAGATGTTCGGCGCCTCGCTCGAGCCGGCGCTGAGGGGTCTCGGGATCTGGAAGGTCCTGATCGGCTTGGTGCTCGTGCTGTTCACGATGGCCGGCTGGTGGCGCGACGTCATCAAGGAGTCGCGCACGCCGGGGGTCCATTCGCCCGTCGTCCGGCTCGGCCTGCGCTACGGCATGTTCCTGTTCATCAGTTCGGAGGTGATGTTCTTCGTCGCCTTCTTCTGGGCCTATTTCCACTTCGCGCTCTTCCCCAACGTCCAGATCGGCTATTCGTGGCCGCCGGCGAGCGTGCACACGTTCAATCCCTGGGATCTGCCCTTCCTCAACACGCTGATCCTGCTGATGTCGGGCTGCACCATCACCTGGGCGCATCACGCGCTGATCGAAGGCGACCGCAAGATCCTGATCACCGGGCTCGCGCTCACGGTCGCGCTGGGCATGATCTTCACCGGCGTGCAGGCCTACGAGTACGCGCACGCGGCTTTCGGCTTCAAGGATGGGATCTACCCGTCGGTGTTCTTCATGGCCACCGGCTTCCACGGCTTCCACGTGATCGTCGGCACGATCTTCCTGTGCGTCTGCCTCGGCCGTGCCATCAAGGGCCATTTCACGCCGGAGCGGCATTTCGGCTTCGAGGCGGCGGCGTGGTACTGGCATTTCGTCGACGTGGTCTGGCTGTTCCTGTTCTTCTGCGTGTACGTGTGGGGCGCCGGCCAGATCGCCGAGCACTGAGGCTCGGGACGGGGGCCGCATGACCCCCGCCACGCAGTCGCCGTTCCGCGCGGGTCTGCGCTGCCGTTGTCCGCGCTGCGGCGAGGGAGCTCTGTTCGCAGGCCTGCTCGCCGTGCGCGACCGGTGTGCGGTCTGCGACCTCGATCTGCGCGCCCAGGATGCCGGCGACGGCCCGGCGGTGTTCGTGATCTTCATTCTGGGCTTCCTCGTGGTCGGCCTCGCGGCGGCGATCGAACTCAAGTACGAGCCGCCGCTGTGGGTGCACCTCGCGCTATGGCCGGCGCTGACCGTCGGCGGCACGATCGCGCTGCTGCGTCCGCTCAAGGCCACGCTGATCGCGCTGCAGTTTCAGCATCGCGCGCGCGACGGCGGGCGCCTGTGATGTCGCTCGGCATTCCCTGGCCGGACCTGCTCCGGCGCTACCGCGTCCCGACGCTGATGGCGGTCCCGGGCGTCGTCATCCTGCTCGCGCTCGGGACCTGGCAGGTGATGCGCCATTTCGAGCGGACGGCGGAGAACGCCGTCCGTGCCGAACGTCTCGCCGCGCCGCCAATCCCGCTCGACCAGGCGGGCGCCGATCCCGAAGCGAACCGGTTCCGCCGCGTGCGCGTCGAAGGCCGCTTCGATCATGCCCGTGAACTGCGCGTCTATGCGCGCTCGCAGAACGGCAATGAGGGCTTCTACATCGTCACGCCGCTGCTGCGCGACGGCGCGCTGCCGGTCCTGGTCAACCGCGGCTGGGTTCCCACGCGTCTCGGCGACCCGGCGCGGCGTCAGCAGGGGCAGGTCGAGGGACCGGTCGCCCTCGACGGCGTCCTGCGCACGGAAGCGCGCCGGCCCCCGCTCGCGCCCGAAAACGACATCGCCGGCAACCGCTGGTTCTGGTTCGACCTGCCTGCGATGCAGCGGGCGGCGGGGCTCGACCGCGTCTGGCCGGGCTACGTCGAAGCCGGCCCGGCACCGAACCCGGGCGGCTATCCGGTCGGCGGTCAGACACAGGCGCAGCTGCCGCGGCCGCACCTGCAATACGCCCTCACCTGGTACGCGCTGGCCTTTGGACTGGCCGCGATCTACGTCATGTTCGTGCGCGGAAAGCGCAATTGAGCCCGGTCGGAACGGAGGACGAAGTGCAGGAGATGGCGACCAACGCGGCATTGAACGTTCCGCCGGGCTACCGCAAAGCGGAGGCGCGCTTCGAGCGCCTCTACAAGCTGGGCGACGCCACGCGCGTGCTCGAGTGGGACAACTCCGCCGTGATGCCGAGCGGCGGCTCCGAGGCGCGCAGCGAGCAGCTCGCGACGCTCCGCGTGATCCATCACGAGATGATGACCGCGCCGGAGAACGCCGACCTGCTCGGCGCCGCGGAATCCGAACGCGCGGCGCTCGATCCGTGGCAGCGCGCCAACCTCGCCGAGATGCGCCGCGAGTGGGCGCATGCCTCCGCCGTGCCGCCCGACCTGGTCGAGGCCTATTCGAAGGCGCTGACCGTCTGCGAGATGCGTTGGCGCGCCGCGCGACCCGCCAACGACTTCAAGGGGCTGCTGCCCGACCTTCGCCGCGTGCTCGGCCTCGTCCGCCAGGTCGCACAGGCCAAGGCTGCGAAGCTCGGCCTGTCGCCCTACGACGCGCTGCTCGACGAGTGGGAGCCGGGCGGCCGCGCCGCGCAGATCGACGTCCTGTTCGACGATCTCGCGTCGTTCCTGCCGGGCTTCATCGAGGCGGCGATCGCGCATCAGGCGCGCCTGCCGGCACCGCTGCCGATCCGCGGACCGTTCCCGGTCGACCAGCAGCTCGCGCTCGCGAAGCGGCTGATGGCCACGGTCGGCTTCGATTTCGACCACGGCCGGCTCGACACCTCGGCGCATCCGTTCTGCGGCGGCGTGCCCGACGACGTGCGCATCACCACGCGCTGGAACGAGGCGGACTTCACCACCGGCCTGATGGGCGTGCTGCACGAGACCGGCCACGCGATGTACGAGCGCGGCCTGCCGCAGGCCTGGCGCTACCAGCCGGTCGGCCGCGCGCGCGGCATGAGCATCCACGAGAGCCAGTCGCTGATGGTCGAGATGCAGGCCTCGCGCAGCCCGCAATTCGTGCGCTGGCTGGCGGGCGAGGCGGCGGCGGCCTTCGGCGGATCGGGCCCGGCCTGGGCGCCCGACAATTTCCTGCGCATCTACCACCGCGTGAAGCGCGGACTGATCCGCGTCGACGCCGACGAGGCGACCTACCCCTGCCACGTCATCCTGCGCTATCGCCTCGAGCGTGCGATGATCGCGGGCGAACTCGACCTCGGCGACCTGCCGGGCGCGTGGAACGACGGCATGAAGGCGCTGGTCGGCATCGTGCCGCCCGACGACAGGGACGGCTGCCTCCAGGACATCCACTGGCCGAGCGGCGCCTGGGGCTATTTCCCGACCTACACGCTCGGCGCGATGACCGCGGCGCAGTTCTTCGCCGCGGCGACCGACGCCGATCCGACGATTCCCGATGCGCTCGGCCGCGGCGATTTCCGTCCGCTGATGACGTGGCTGCGCCGCGAGGTGCACGGCCGCGCCGCCTCGCTGCCGACGCCGGACCTCGTCAAGGCAGCGACCGGGCGCACGCTCGATCCTGCGTTCTTCAAGGCGCATCTCAAGCGCCGCTACCTGGAGAGTTAAGGCTGCGATGAGCGGCCGGCCCGAAGACTTCATGCGCCACGCGATCGCGCTGTCGCGTTCGCATATGGAGGCGAACGACGGCGGGCCGTTCGGGGCGGTGGTCGCGCTCGACGGCGCGATCGTCGGCGAAGGCTGGAACCAGGTCACCTCGACGAACGACCCGACAGCGCATGCGGAGGTGGTGGCGATCCGCGATGCCTGCAAGCGGCTCAATCGCTATTCGCTCGCCGGA
>JAEUKZ010000446.1 GCA_016793045.1 Alphaproteobacteria bacterium | reverse complement strand
CCGCGAACTGATGAATGCAAGATGCGCGGCACGGGTCCGTCGTCGCACCTCTGCGCCGTCGGGCTTGCGGTCGTAGCCGTGAATGACGAAAAGCATGCGGTTGTCCTCTGCGGTTCGGCGGTGCCAGATCAACCAAGACTGCGTGCCGTATGCGCTACTTCGAAATGATGGACGAAATCGTCGAAATCGGACAGCACGGCGCGCGCTGCAGGTTCGACCACTGCAACGTCCGGAGTGGCGCCTGCGAACGCCTGCACGGCCACCATCGACTCCCAGTAGGTCACGACAAGGAGTTCGACTGAGGCGCCGTCGGTGCGGCGCAGCACCGAAGCGCCGCGATACCCGGCGATCGCCGCAAGCTTGGGAAGCACCCCACCGGTGATATGCGTGAGATACACCGTCGCCCCCTGCGGCGTCGCGCGCGCACGCCAGATGCGGGCGATCATCAGTGGGCGAAACCGATACGGATGCGCCGATTGTGCCGGCCCTTGTTGTCGATCTTGAGCAGCCGTATCGGCCGGCACTCGGCGGTGTTCGACAGATGCGTGCCGCCGCAGGCCTGGCGGTCGAGGCCGACGATCTCGACGATGCGGATCGTGCCTTCCGGCGTCGGCGGCGGTGCCACCGAGCGGCTGCGGATCAGGCCGCGCGTCTCCTGCGCCTCTTCGATCGGCACATAGGTGCATTGCACCGGCAGACCCTGCCGGATCGCGTCGTTGATCGGCGCTTCGAGCGCGCGCAGCCGGTCGTTGTCGGCGTTGGGCAGGTCGAAATCCATGCGCGCCGTGCCGTCGTCGTTCATCTGCACGCCGGTCACCAGCGCGCCGTCGAACTGCTGGAACACCAGCGCATTGAGAACGTGGGTCGCGGTGTGCATCTGCGTCATCATCGTGCGGAAGGCCGGGTCGACCATGGCTTCGAGCGGGCCGCTGATTTCGACCCCGTCGGGCAGCAGTATCCACATCCGGCCGTCGGCATATTCGAAGCCCTTCACTGTCGCTTCGCCGCCGGACCAGCGCAGCACGCCGCGATCGGCAAGTTGTCCGCCGCCGCCGGGGTAGAAGGGCGACTGGTCGAGCGTCACGGCACCAGGACGGGTGGCGGCGACGCGGGTTGCGAGAGTGAGGGTGCCGGGATGGTCGTGGCAGAAATAGCGCGCCATGTCAGGTCCTTGCCGATGCGCATGCTGAAACGACGGGCCGCAGGGCTGCGGCTTCCGTTGCTTCAGGATGACGTGCCGGCGCGCGCGGGTATTGGCGAAAATTGCACCTGCGGCTGCGCCTCGGCGCGCACCGCACGCGCGAACTGCAGCGGTGTCACGCCCAGGCATCGCCTGAAGTGCCTGCTCATGGCGCTCTGGTCGTAGAAGCCGGCGGCGCCGGCGACCTCAGCGAGCGGCTGTTCGGCGCGCAAGAGCTGGCAGGCGGCATCGAGCCGCAGCTGCATCAGATAGGCATGCGGCGTCAGCCCCGTGGTCTTGCGAAAGGCGCGTATGAGTTGGAACGGCGTCAATCCATGCGGCCGGCTGAGCGCTGCCAGCGACAGTTCCTCCGCGATCTGCGCGCGCATGATGTCGACGGTCCGGGCGACGATCGAGCGGTCGGCCGGCCCGTCCGCGACCGGCGCCGGTGTGCTGCCATGGCGGTCGAACAGGCGCGCGAAGCCGCGGTGCAAGGCCTCCTCCGTCGCGAAGGAATCGTCGCCGGTCTCCATGAGTCGATGGAGCCGGAGAAAGGCGTGCGCAAGGCCGTCGTCGAGCAGCAGGTTGCGGGTGAAATAGGGCGTGCGGGAAAGGCCGAGCCCGGCAGTGACGGTGTCGATCGCGCGTTCGTTCATGTAGAAGGCGCGGTAGCGCCAGCGCCGGCTCCAGCCCATTCTGCCCGAATGCGGTTCGGCGGGGTTGAACACCAGTACCGATGCCGGTTGCGCGTAGTCGGCGACGCCACGGCTGCGGAAGGTGGCCCCCCCGTGCTCGGTGATCGCGATCACCAGCGCCTCGTGCCGGTGCGGCGCGAATTCGTGCGTCGTGAAGTCGGCGCACATCAGGCTCAGCCCGTCGACCTGGCGGTCGTTCCAGTAGCGCGTGCTGTTCGACGCGTCGCGGCGAGCCATCGTCGTCCTAGGAGGCGAGGCGCAGCGCGGACTTGCGCGCCAGCATCATATCGAAGCGGCCGCGCTCGACGATCGCGCGCTGGTGGCGCCCTTCGCCGATCAGGTCCGCGCCGTCGTGCGCACGCACCTTGAACCAGAGGCGCCGCCCCTCGATGGCTTCAAGCTCGACCTCAGCGGTCACGGTGAACCCGACCGGCGTCGCCGCGCAGTGGCTGATATCGACATGCGTTCCGACCGTGAACTGGTCCGGGCCGAGGCGGCCGCGCAGCGCGTCGATGCAAGCCATCTCCATGAAGCCGACCATATAGGCGGTGGCAAATACGGGCGGCATTGCGGCGAATTGCGGATCGTCGGGAAAAACGCCCGGTACCGTCAGCCGCTCATCGATCGCGATTGCGAGGCGATGGCGCAGGCCTGGCGTAAGCGCGGCGCTCATTCTCTCAGGTCCCGACGATCCCGAGCCGCATGAACAGCGGCCAGCGCACGGTGCGCTTCGTTTCCGGGGCGCCCCACAACCCGGCGAGTTCGCGCTCGACGGCCGGCAGCGGCGATCCGCCGGCCGACTTCTCGTAAGCCTTCACCGCCGACCACGTCGAAAGATAGGCCATGACCTGGACCAGCGACCACGAGGCGGTCATGTCGAGGACCGGGCCGGCCACCGGCCGGTACGGGAAGTCGATCGCGGCATAGCCGCCTTCGACGAGTGCGCGCTCGGGCGGCCAGTAGGGCCCGACCGTCTCGTCGTGGAAGCGCGTCACGGCCACATCGATCGCGCCATCGACGCGCATCCGTCCGTAGCCGACGAGCGCCGCCAGCGCGCCCGGCCGCGCCACGCGGTCGACTTCGCGGAAGAAGGCGGGAAGATCGAACCAGTGCGCCGCCTGCGCGGCGACGATCAGATCGGCGCAGCGGTCGGGCAGTCCGCTCGCCTCCGCGGGCGCCGCGCGGTACTCGACCTTGGGATGCGGCACGGCGTTCTTGATCTGTGCCGCGCTGGCGTCGGTCGCGACGACGCGGTCGAAATGCGCCGCCAGCAATGTCGAGAGCTGGCCGGAACCGCAGCCGCAATCGAGCGCCAGCGCATGGCCTGGGGCGAGCGCCGCGAGGGCCGCGGCGAGGCTGGGCGGATAGACCGGCCGCGCGCTCGCGTAGTCCGCGGCATGACCGGAGAAATGATCCTTGAAGGCGGCTGAAGTCGTCATGGCGGCAATCATATCGGCCGGCCGATCATATGGGAAATAGGTTGTTCATTGCTGAATCATAATGGAATGATTATGGCATGAACCTGCGCCTGCTGGAGATCTTCGTCGCCATCGTCGACGCCGGCGGATTCACCGCGGCTGCGGCGCGGCTGCGCATCGCCCAGCCGGCCGTAAGTGCGGCCCTGCGGAAGCTCGAGGACGATCTTGGCGCCGTCCTGATCGTACGGCCGGTGCGGCGGCTGACGCTTACGGCCGAAGGCATGGCCTTCCTGCGCCATGCGCGCGGGCTGCTCGCCCAGGCCGCCGCAGCACGGCATGAGATCGCAGCACTGCGTGGCGCCGAGGCGGGGCGGCTCTCGATCGGCGTGCCGGCGATGGTTGCGACGCACATCCTGCCGCCGGTGATCGGCCGGTTCCTTGCTCGGCGGCCGCGGCTGCGCACGACGATCATCCAGGCAGGTGCGGAGGAGATCGCCGAGCGCGTACTTCGGGGCGAACTCGATCTTGGCATCGTCGCCGACTGGCGCAAGCCGGCGGGGCTGACGACGCGGGTCCTAGAGACCCATCCGATGGTCGCCTGCGTCGCAGCGGGCGATCCGCTCGCAGCGCGCGAGCGCCTTGGCTGGTCGGAACTGATCGACCGGCCGCTTGTGCTGTTCCCGCGCGGCTACTACCAGCGCGAACGCCTCGAAGATGTCGCGGCGCGCGCCGGACGCGCGCTGACCCTCGCCGCCGAGGCCGAAGCCGTGCCGATCATCGTCGAACTGGTTCGCGCCGGGCTCGGCGTTGCGACGCTGATGGGCGCGGCGACCAAGAACCTTGCCGGCATCCGGGTGCTGACGCTGCCGCGCGACGCGGTGGTGCCTGTCGCCGTCTGCCATCGCGCCGACGGCCCGGGGAGCGCTGCAGCCGAAGCGTTTCTCGACTTCCTGGAGCGCGCCTATCCCGGGCTCGCTTCGCCGGGCGCCCGACCCCGGGTCAGCCGCGGCCGATGAAAGGCATCTTGGTCGCCATCACGGTCAGGAACTGGACGTTGGCGTCGAGCGGCAGACTCGCCATGTAGACGACGGCGTTGGCGACATGGACCGCATCCATCGTCGGCTCGACCTTGGTTTCGCCGGTCGGTTGCAGCACGCCCTTGGCCATGCGCGCAGTCATGTCGGTGGCGGCGTTGCCGATGTCGACCTGGCCGCACGCGATGTCGTACTTGCGCCCATCGAGCGAGGTCGAGCGCGTCAGCCCGGTGATCGCGTGCTTGGTTGCCGTATATGGCGCCGAATTCGGCCGCGGCACGTGCGCCGAGATCGAGCCGTTGTTGATGATCCGGCCGCCGCGCGGGTTCTGGTCCTTCATGATCCGGAAGGCCTCCTGCGTGCACAGGAACGGGCCGGTCAGGTTGGTGTCGACGACCGCCTTCCATTGCTCGACCGTCAGGTCTTCGAGATTGATCGCCGGCGCGCCGATGCCGGCGTTGTTGAACAGCACGTCGAGCCGGCCGAAGGTCTGCTTGGTCCGGTCGAACAGCGCCTTGATCGAGGCGGCATCGGTCACGTCGGTCGGCACGACCAGCGATCGACCGCCCTTCGCCTGCGCCGCCGTAGCCTCGAGCGCATCCTTGCGACGCCCGGCGAGCACCACCGCGTAACCTTCCTTGAGCAGTGCAAGCGCGACGGCGCGGCCCACGCCGCTGCCCGCCCCGGTGACGATCGCGATCTTTTCGGACGAAGCCATGGTATTTCCTCCTGGGGTCTGGTTGTCAGGGCGGCCCGCCGGGGCGGGCGAATTCGGGGGCGCGATCGTTACACGAAATCCACCGTCGCGGCGACACCGGGAAACGCGCGGCGCGCATGTTTGCGCGTCGGTTGACGGCGCGTGGCGCGGTCTTTAGCGTTAAAGCTCAACGACGTCGTGGAAAAGCGCGACACCATGGAAACGCAAGTTCGGCCGTCCGCACCGCGGTCGGTCCTGGTCACCGGAGCGGCGAGCGGACTGGGCGAGGCCGTCGCGCTGCAACTGGCGCGGCGCGGCTGGCACGTCGCCGTCGCGGACATCGACGGCGCGGGAGCGGCGCGCGCGGCGGCAGCTTGCACCGAAGCCGGCGGCGCGGGCCACGCCATCACCGTAAACCTGCTCGATGCCGACGGGCCGGAGCGGATGGTCGCCGAGGCGATCGAGCGTTTCGGGCGGCTCGACGTGCTGGTCAACAACGCCGGCTACGGCACCGGCGAGGCATTCCTGGCGATGACCGCGGCGACGTGGGACCGCACGCTCGGCGTCAACCTGCGCGCGATGGCACTTGCGATGGCGGCCGCGGGCCGCCACATGGCGGCGCGCAGGTCTGGCCGCATCGTCAACGTGACGTCGCCGGCCTCGCGCATGGCACTGCCCAACTACAGCGCCTATGCCGCCAGCAAGGCGGGCGTCGACTCTTTGACGCGATCCGGCGCCGCGGCGCTCGCCCCGCATGGCGTGCTGGTCAACAGCGTCGCGCCCGGGATGATGGATACGCCGATGCAGCGCACGACCGAGGCGCTGTTTGCAAAGCTCGAAGGCCGCAGCGACG
>JAEUKZ010000437.1 GCA_016793045.1 Alphaproteobacteria bacterium | reverse complement strand
CATGCGGAAGGGTACGCCGGCGTTGGCGGCGACGTCGGCGTCGGCCGAGCAGTCGACGATCGTGCGCGCCTCGATCAGTCCAAGCCCGCCCTTGTTGTGGACGACGACGCCGGTGATCGTGCGGCCCGCGACCTGCGCCTTCACGAAGCTGGTGTGGTACCAGGTGTCGACCCCGGCCTCTTCGGTCAGCTCCAGCGCCGCGAGCTTGCAGGCCTCGACGCTGAACGGCGTCACGTTGGAGTGGCCGAGCTCGATGTAGGCCGTCCACTTGCTGTTGGGCTTCGTCGTCGACGGATCGATCGCGCCGCCGAGCTTGACCATGCGGTCGACGAGTTCCTGGAACACGCCGGCGATGATGCGCTCGCGGCCGTCGGCGGAATAGCTGGTCATGAACGGCCCGACCATGCCGGCGGTCGATGTGCCGCCGAGGAAGCCGTAGCGTTCGATCAGGATGGTCTTGGCCCCGGCCCTGGCCGCGGCGACCGACGCCGCAATCCCCGCGCTGCCGCCGCCGACGACGCAGACGTCGCAGGTTGCGAGCAGCGGAATCGTCCAGTTCACATCGATCGTGCGCGACGTCGCCATCGTTCCTCCCCTTGCAGGCGGCGGCACGACGGGAAGGCTCCCGCACAGCCGCACCACGTTTGGAGCGAAATTACAGGATCGGACCGTTGGGAGCCAGAGCTGAAAATCGCCTACAGGGAATCGGCCACGGCAGCCGTGCCCGGATCCTTGCCTGACTGCTGCGCGACGGTCAGCGCCACAGATCGTATGTCAGCCGCACGACGCCTTGCGCGAGCATCGTCGCGTCGGCCAGTCGTGCCTGTTGCAGCACCGGCGATTCGGCGAAGAGGCGGATGCCGCTGCCGAGCAGTATCGGGATGACGTAGAGTTCGAGGCGGTCGATCCGGCGCGCATCGAGAAAGGCGCGCGTGACGCTGCTGCCGCCGACCAGCCAGACGTCGCCGCGACTCTTGCCCAGCGCGTCGCAGAGCGGACCGATTTCGCCAGACCACGTCTCGACGTCCGCATGCGGAGGCTCGAGCGGCCGCGTGGTGAGAACGATGGTGCGCTTGCCCGCATAGGGCCATGTATCGAAGCTGCGCGCCTGGTCGTGGGTCTTGCGGCCCATCACCACGGTGCCGATCGTGGCGATGAACGCATCGAAGCCGAACTGCTCGGCAGGATAGGGTGCGAGCCAGTCGACGCCGCCATCCGCCGCGGCGATGTAGCCGTCGATGCTCACGGCGATGTAGAGCCGGACCTGACCCATGGCCGAAGGCGCGCGCGATGCGGACGATCGCGCGATCGTCAGGCTTCGGTCGGGTCGCCGCGGCCGAGGCGGTCGGGGACGGGCGCACCGGCGCGCGCGAAGCCGAGCGAGGCGGAGTTGAGGCAGTAGCGCAGCCCGGTCGGCGGCGGGCCGTCGGGGAAGACGTGGCCGAGATGGCCGTCGCAGCGCGCGCAGCGGATCTCGATGCGCACCATGCCGTGGCTCGTGTCGCGCAGTTCGGCGACGTGCTGCGGATCGTAGGGCGCGAAGAAGCTCGGCCAGCCGGTGCGCGAATTGAACTTCGAGTCGGACTTGAAGAGCGGCAGCGCGCAGATGCGGCACAGATAGGTGCCGGGCTCCTTGTTGTCGAGCAGCAGGCCGCAGAACGGCCGCTCGGTGCCGTGGTCGAGGAGGATGCGGCGCTCCTCCGGATCGAGATCGGCGGTGAGCGCGCGCATCTGTTCGGCGCTGGGCGCCGCGAGATCGTAGCCGGACTGGGACCGTGTCGCCGTTGCCGTCGTGCGCGCCGTCATCGCGTCCTCCGTTCTTTTCCGCCAACTATACCGCCGCAGCGGCGATGCGCTGCGCGACCGCGGCGAACACCGCCTCGAACATCGACGGGGTCAGTCGGCCGGTGTTCGTGTTGTAGCGCGAACAATGGTAGCTGTCGGCGAGCAGAAGACCAGAGGGCAGGGCATGGATTCGTCCATGGCCGAACGCGAACTGAGCCGCCTTGTGGCCGAGCGCCGCGAGCGACGCGTCGTGCGCGACGCGGCCGAGTGCAACGATCGCCCGCAGCCGCGCCATCGCCCGGATCTCGCCGGCCAGGAAATCGCGGCAAGTCTTGATCTCGGCGGGCAGCGGCTTGTTGTCGGGTGGCAGGCAGCGCACCGCGTTGGTGAGGCGCGCGTCGACCAGCGACAGCGTGTCGCCGCCCCACGGCGCGTCGTCGCGCGGCGCGCGATAGGCGCCGGCGGCGAGGCCGTACTTCGTCAGCGTCGCGAAGAGAAGGTCGCCGGCGAAATCGCCGGTGAACGGCCTGCCGCTGCGGTTGGCGCCCTTGAGGCCCGGCGCAAGCCCGACGACCAGCAGGCGGCCGTCGACGCTGCCGAAGCTCGGTACCGGC
>JAEUKZ010000418.1 GCA_016793045.1 Alphaproteobacteria bacterium | reverse complement strand
CCTCGTCGCCGAGCAGGGTGTAGATGCGCACGCGCTGCTGCTTGCCGCGCACCTTGGCGCGGTCGAGCGGCACCAGCGCGAAGCCCTCGATCCGCCGGGCGAGATCCTCGCCGACGATGATCGGCACGCCATAGGTCTTCGACAGGCCCTCGAGGCGCGAGGCGAGGTTCACCGCATCGCCGATGATCGAATAGTCGAAGCGCTGCTGCGATCCCATGTTGCCGACGCAGGCCATGCCGAGATTGAGGCCGACGCCGATCGCCACCGGCTCGAAGGGCTGGTTGGCCGCGGCGGCCTCGGCGGCCCATTGCTCGTTGAGGCGTCCGAGCGTGGCGATCATCTCGAGGCCCGCGCGCGCGGCGTCGACGGGGTGCTGCGGCTCGTCGAGCGGCGCGTTCCAGAACGCCATGACCGCGTCGCCCATGTATTTGTCGATGGTGCCGCCGCGCGCCAGGATGCAGTCCGTCATCGGGGTGAGGAACCGGTTGAGGAACTGCGTCAGCTCCTGCGCCTGCATGCGCTCCGAGCGCGAGGTGAAGCCGCGGATGTCCGAGAACATGATGGTGAGCTCGCGCATCTCGCCGCCGAGCTGCAGGCGCTCGGGATGCTGGGCGAGCGTTTCGACCACCGTCGGCGAGAGATAGCGCGAGAAGGCGCTGCGCACCTGGCGCCGCTCGGCCTCGCGCTGGCTGAAGATGATCAGCGACTGGGTGAGATAGATCAGCAGCACGACGGCGGCAGGGAACACCGGATCGACCAGATTGCCGTAGCTCGTCATGTACCAGCCGGCGAAGGCGAACGGCGATCCGGCGCCGACGAGCGCGATCGCCGCCGCGATGAACGGCCCGCCGAGCGGCAGAACGACGATGATCATCAGCCCGAACGCGGCGAGCCAGATGATCTCGCCGCCGGTCATCCAGTCCGGCCGCGTCAGATAGTCGCCGCGCAGCATCTGTTCGGTGATGCGCGCGTGGATGGTCACGCCGGCCGCGGTCGGGTCGAGCGGCGTGGCGCGCAGATCGCGCAGGCCCGGCGCGCTGGTGCCGACGAAGAAGATGCGGCCATCGATCTCCTCGGGCGGCACCTCGCCGGCGAGGATGCGCCACGCCGGAACGAAGCGCTGCGGCACCGGCCCGGTGTCGCGCAGCCAGACGCGCGCCATCGAATCGGTCGGCACGATCACGTCGCCGAGCCGCACCGAGACCACGCCCGTGTGCTCGCCGAAACCGATCTCGCCGCCGCCGCCGACCGAGGTGATGAGATAGCCGGGCACGCCTTGCGCGACGCGCAGCGCCTCGACGGCCAGGCTCGGCACCAGCATGCCCGGGCCGTCGGGGCGCCGCAGGACGGAGACCAGCGGGACGCGGCGGACGACGCCGTCGCGCTCGAACCCGGTGGTGAAATTGCCTTGCCCGGCCGCCGCGACGTCGAACGCCACCAGATTGCTGGCGACGCCGTTGAACCGCATGAGATAGGGCCGCGGGTCGACGCTCGTGGCGTCGCCCAAGGTCGCGAAGCCCGCCCGGATGATCGGAGGCCGGGCATTCGGCGTCAGCTCCGGCAGCAGCGAAAACCCGACGACGACCCGGCCGCGCGCGAATACGCCCGCCAGGATCGAGTCATGGTCGGGCAGGCGCTCGATCATCCGGTTGAGCTCGGGATTGTTGCCCCACAGCGGCAGGACGATCGCAGGAGAGGTCCGGTCGGGCTCGGCGAACACCACGTCGAAGGCGACCGCCGCGGCGCCGCCCTCGACCAGCCGGTTCACCATGTCGGCGACGACCGTGCGCGGCCACGGCCACTGGCCCATCCGCGCCAGCGAATCGTCGTCGATGTCGACGATGCGCACGTCGGTGTCTTCCCAGCGCGCCGGGAACTGGCGCTGCAGTTCGTCGAAGACCCACATCCGCATGTCCTGGACGATCGGGGGGTCGTAGGACCGCGCCCAGACGCAGATGACGAGGAGGAGGAGCGGAACGACCCAGACGAGGCTGCGCTTCATGGGCAAGGCCGGCGGTGACAGGACGGGAATCGGCAGCGAGTTTGGTTAACCTAGCATGGCGGCGCCGCGGTGCTGCAGCCCCGCCCCGGCAAGCCTCGTCGCATTTTGCAAACCAATTCGCACGGCGGTGCCGGAAGCGCCACGGCGCGAAACCGTCGCCGGTGCGGCCGGAGACAAGAACATGTTGATATTTTTATGAATTCTTGGCGGGTTTTGATTCCGCAGCAGCGGTACGGGGCTTGCTCCTTGGCCCGCCATGACCTTCAACGCCCGTGAAAATCCTTACCGGATCCTGGTCGTCGAGCGCGATCCGGTCCTGCGCATCATGCTCGCCGGCACGCTGCAGCTGAGCGGCCACATCGTCGTCACCGCGGAAGACACGCCGACGCCGCTCGACCTGCTCGACCGCGCGATGTTCGACCTCGCGATCGTCGACGTCTACGCCAACCGTCCGGTGACCAGTGCCGCGGTGCGCACGCTGCGGCGCGCCTTCCCGCGGCTGCCGGTCATCGTCACCTGCGCCGGCTTCGCCGACGGCGGGCTCGACGTCGCCGATGCGCTCGGCGTCGCGGCGGCGCTGCCGAAGCCGCTGCTGCCCGACCAGATCTGCGAAACCGTCGACCATCTGCTTGACCGCCATGTGGAAAACTGGACACTGATCGGCGCGGAGATCGCCGCGCCCGATCACCGCGCCACGCGCCACTGACGCGCCTCCACGGAGTGCGATGCCGGCTGAGCCCCCCGACGCGCCGACCGCGAGACCGGGCGGGCCCGGAGCCGCCCCGCAAGAGACCCCAGCGAATCCCGAAGCCCCGCAAGCGGCGGGTCTGCGCGGCATCCCGCGCGCACGGTGGCTGCGTGCGCGCACCCTCGTCGCGCTGGGCCTGTTCGCCCTCGTGCTCATCGTCGCGATCGCCGCTTCCGGGCGCTGGGTGCGCGGGCAGCTGCTCGCCGAACAGCGCGCCGCCGCGACCGACGTCGCCGCCGGCACCGCGGTGCGGCTGTCGGCGGCGATCAATGTCCGCATCGGCGTGGCGCGCAGCCTCGCGGCCTTCGTCCAGGCCCAGCTCGAGGCCGAGGCCGCGGCGACGCACGGCCTGCCGCCCGGATTCGATCGCGAGTTCGCCGAGTTCGCGTCGACCCTGAGGCAGTCGGTGGCCGGCCTCGTCGGCGTCACCGTTGCGCCGGACTTCGTGGTGTCGCGGGTGTTTCCCACCGCCGGCAGCGAGCGCGTCGCCGGCATCGACCTGCTCAACGACCCGCGGCCGGGCTTCGCCGACGCGGTGCGGCGCGCGATCGAGCGGCGCGACGCCACGCTCTTCGGGCCGCTGCCGATGATCCGCAGCGGCCCCGCGATCATCCTGCGCATGCCCGTATTCGACGGCGAGCGCGCCTGGGGCGTCGTCGGCGTCACCGTCGAGCTCGCATCGCTGCTGCGCGAGGCCGCGCTCGACTCCGCCGGCACGCGCCTCGCCCTCGTCGTCGCCGACGGCGAGCGGCGGCGCATCTTCGGCGACGCGCGCATGCGGCTCGACGATCCGGTGGTCGTCCGCATCGCGGCCGCGGACGTCCAGTGGGAGCTCGCCGGCGCGCCGGCGGAAGGCTGGGACGCGGCGATCGCCGGCCCGATGCTCGCCTTTCACCTGGTCGGCGGACTCGCCGGCATGGCGCTGCTCGCGCTCGCGGCGCTGATCCAGATCTACGGCGGCAGCCTGCGCTGGCAGATTGCCCGCCACACCACGGCCCTGGTCGCGAGCGAGCGCAGCGCGCGGGCCGCGCGCCGCCAGCTCGAACTTGCCATCGACACCTTTCCCGGCGGGTTCGCGCTGCGCGATCCCACCGGCCGCGTCGTCGCCAGCAACGCGCGGCACGATGCGCTCGCCCCCGCCGGGACCGCGGATGGGCCGCGCGGCGACGGCATGCCGCTCGTCCAGCAGCTCGCCGACGGCCGCTGGGTCCGCGTCGAGGAGCGCCGCACCGACGACGGCGGCACCGTCTCGATGCGCATGGACATCACCGACCTGAAGCAGCGCGAGATCGACGCCGGGCGCAAGACGGTCGTGCTGCAGGCGACGCTCGCGAGCATGAGCGAGGGCATCTCGGTCGTCGACCGCGACCTGCGCCTCGTGCTGTGGAACGACCGCATGATCGAACTCGCCGGCGTGCCGCCGGAGGTGCTGCATGTCGGCGTGCCGATCGAGCGGGTGATCCGCGCCCAGGCGGAGCGCGGCGAGTTCGGACCCTGCGATCCCGACGTCGAGGCGCGCCGGCGCGTCGAGCAGCTTTGGCGCAATGCCGTCGGCTGGGTCGAACGGCGGCGCCCCAACGGCATGGTGATCGAGACGCGGCGGCGCTGGATGCCCGACGGCGGCTTCGTGACGATCTACACCGACGTCACCGCGCGCGTCGCCGCGGCGGCGTCGCTGCGGCGCATGAAGGACGTGGCCGAATCCGCCAACCAGGCCAAGTCGCGGTTCCTCGCGACGATGAGCCACGAGATCCGCACGCCGCTCAACGGCGTCATCGGCTTCGCCGGCCTGCTGCTCGACACCGCGCTCAGCGACGAACAGCGCCGGCAGGTGACGACCTTGCGCCAGTCGGCCGAGCATCTGCTCGACATCATCAACGACATCCTCGACTTCTCGAAGCTCGAGGCCGGCAAGCTCGAACTCGAGACCATGGCCTTCGACATCGAGGCGCTGATCGCGAGCGTCGTCGACATCGTGGCGCCGCGCGCGCGCGCCAAGGGCCTGGCGATCGAGATCGCGATCGCCCCCGGCCTGCCGCGCTGGCTGATCGGCGATCCCGGCCGCACGCGGCAGATCCTGCTCAACTTCGTCTCCAACGCCGTCAAGTTCACCGAGCAGGGCGGCGTTCAGGTCGCCGCAGCGCTGGAAGCCGACGACGGCCAGCACGTTCGGCTGCGCCTCGCGGTCAGCGATACCGGCATCGGCATCGACAAGGCCGACCTGCCGCGCCTGTTCGACCATTTCGTCCAGGTCGAGTCCGCGCCGTCGCGCCGCTTCGAGGGGGCGGGCCTGGGGCTCGCGATCAGCCGCCAGCTCGTCTCGCGGATGGACGGCGCGATCACGGTCGACAGCGAGCCCGGCCGCGGCAGCACCTTCGCCTTCACCCTGCCCTTCGAGCGCG
The DNA here is from genome assembly GCA_016793045.1 of Alphaproteobacteria bacterium. Taxonomy (GTDB): domain Bacteria; phylum Pseudomonadota; class Alphaproteobacteria; order CACIAM-22H2; family CACIAM-22H2; genus JAEUKZ01. The sequence goes on along the minus strand of JAEUKZ010000418.1, from coordinate 262 downwards.
CCGGGCCGGCGGAGATCGCGGCGCTGCTCGCCGACCGCCCGAAGGCGTTCGAGCCCGAAGGCGCGGCTGCCCCGCAGCGCCGGCTGCGCGTGCTGCTCGCCGAGGACAACCGCACCAACCAGATGGTCGCGGTGAGCATGCTCGAACGGCACGGCCACCGGGTCGAGGTCGTCGCGGACGGCGCCGAAGCGGTCGAGGCGGTGCGCACCCTGCCCTACGACGTCGTGCTGATGGACATCGAGATGCCGGTCATGGACGGGCT
>JAEUKZ010000378.1 GCA_016793045.1 Alphaproteobacteria bacterium | reverse complement strand
TTCTTCGGCAGCGGCACGACCGGAGCGGTCGCCAAGCGGCTCGGACGGCGCTACATCGGGCTGGAACGCGACGAAGCATATGCCGCTGTCGCGCGGCGGCGCATCGCCGACGTGCGCAGGGCGCCCGACGAAACGATCGCGCTCGTTTCCAAGCGCGAGGAGCCGCGCATCCCGTTCGGCTGGCTCGTGGAGCGCGGCCTGCTTTCGCCGGGCGAGGTTCTCACCGATCCGTCCGGCCGCTTCGCTGCCCGGGTGCGTGCCGACGGCACGCTGGTGGCAAGCGACGGCCGCGGCGACCATCGCGGTTCGATCCACCAGGTCGGCGCCGCGGTCCAGGGGGCGCCGGCGTGCAACGGCTGGACGTTCTGGTGCGTCACCCTCGACGGGCGGCGCGTGCCGATCGACGCGCTGCGCCAGAAGCTGCGGGCCGAACTGAACTGAGCCGGCCGGGCGCCGAACTGCTCTTGAGCGCATGCGCCACGACCTTGCGCATCAGCGACGGCAGGGCGGCGTCGCCGATGCGATCGAGCGGCCACCATTCCCCTTCGCCCGGAAGCGCCGGACCGCCGCGCGCTGCGAAGACCTTCATCTCGAAGTCGAAATGCGTGAAGCCGTGACGGACGAGCCCTGGCAGCGCTACGAAGTCGAGTCCGGCGGGCAGGTCGCGCGTGCCCGCGCCGCCTGGCCACGCGCCGTCGCGCCACGGTCCGGACGGAATTTCGTGCATGCCGCCGAGCAGTCCGCTCGCGGCGCGGCGGCGCAGCCAGATCGCGCCGTCGGCGCGGACAACGAAGGCCGTCGCCGCATGGCGTACCGGCTTGATCTTCTCGGCCGCCTTGACCGGGAAGCGCTCGGGCGTGCCCGCCGCAAAGGCGGCGCAGGCGCCGCGCCACGGGCACAGCATGCAGCGCGGATTGCGCGGCACGCACACCGTTGCGCCGAGATCCATCGCCGCCTGGGCGTAGTCGCCCGCGCGCGTGTCCGGCGTAAGTGCGTCGGCGAGCTCGCGCAGGCGCTTCTTGGCGCCGGGCATCGGATCCGACAGCGCGAACATCCGCGCCATGACGCGCTCGACGTTGCCGTCGACGACCGTGGCGCGCCGATCGAAGGCGATCGCCGCGACCGCCGCGGCGGTGTAGGCGCCGATGCCGGGCAGCTCCCGCAGCCCGTCTTCGCTGTCGGGAAAGACGCCGCCATGCCCATCGGCCACCGCCTTGGCGCAGGCATGAAGGTTGCGCGCCCGCGCGTAGTAGCCGAGCCCGGCCCACGCCGCCATCACGTCCTCGACGGGGGCCGCGGCGAGCGCGGCCACGGTCGGCCAGCGCTGCAGGAAGGCATGATAGTAGGGCACGACCGCGGCGACGGTCGTCTGCTGCAGCATGATTTCGGACAGCCAGACGCGATAGGGCTCGGACCGCGCGCCCGGCTTGGCGCGCCAGGGCAGGTCGCGACGGTGCCGGTCGTACCAGGCGAGCAGGTCGGCCGCGAGGCGGGCGGGCATGGCGGGCCGGGCCGCACCGCGGCTTGCCTTCGTTTTCGCTTTGGTCACGCGGCCTGTGTCGGCTCTCACACGCCGCTGTGTCAAGCTCACGCGTCTGTGGATGCACGCGTCGCCGAATCAGCTACACTCCGTACGCACCGCGCCGGATTTCCGCAACAGGTGGGGAAATGACGATGGTCCGCCTCGCGCGCCTCGTTGCCGTATCGATGATCGCGCTGTTGGTTTCTGCCTGCACCTATCAGACCGTCCCGCAGGCGCCCGCCGCGGAGGAGCTTCAGCCGCCAACGCCGCGCCGCATTTCCGGCCGCTATCTGCTCAACGTCGAAGCGACGGGTCTGACCCGCAACGGGGCCGTCTCGGGGGGCTGCGGGTCCTACAGCTATCCCGTCAACGCCGGCGGCGCGTTCAGCAACGCCATGCGCACCGCGCTCGAAGGACGCTTCGAACGCATCGAAGTCTCGTCGGCGAGCACGGTCGCCGAGCTGCGCCGTGCGCGCGCGAATGGCCTGATCATGATTCAGCCCGCCCAGTTCGAGCCGCGCGCCGACGTCGACCAGCGCGGCTTCCGCTCGATGGTTCGCGCGGCGACCGCGATGGCGGCGAACGTCATCCTCGACCGTGACGACCGCCGCGCCTTCCAGGGTACGATTGAAGGCAACGGCACGGCCGAGGTGCCCACCGCGATGATCGGCGGGTGCGGCGCCGTCCAGCAGGCGATCAACCAGGCGACCGAGCACGCCATCGAACAGCTCGCCGAACGCCTCGCCCAACGGCTCGCGGCGGTGCCGGGCCTCGGACCGGTCGTGGTCCGCCGGCCGGTGCGGCGCGCCCCCGACGTGGCGCCCCCCGCGACGCGCTAGACGCCGCCCTGTATTGCCCCGGCGGGCCGCCGCGCGGCAGGCTGCGGGGCGATGTGCCGCAGCGCGCGCACCGTTGCGCGGCCGTCGCCGGTCGGCTGGTAGAACACGCCGATCTCACGCATCGCTTTCGTCCACGCGTCGGCCGCACCGGGATCCGCGATCGCAAACGCGTCGAAGCCGCAGCGCTGCATGAACAGCAGCTGGTCGCGCAGCACCGCGCCGGTGGCGCGGATCTCGCCCGCGAAGCGGTAGCGCTCGCGCAGCAGCCGTGCCTGCGAGAAGGCGCGGCCGTCGTTGAACTTGGGAAACGCGAGCGCAACAAGCGCGAAATGCACAAGGTCGGCGGCAAGGTCGGCGACATTGACCGTGTTCGCCAGACGCACGCCGACGCTTTCACCGCGGGCGATCAGTGCGTCGCGCTCTGCCTTCCAGCGTGCAAGCGAGACGATGACCGGTCCCGATGCCGGAAGCGCCGCATCGTCCGCAAGATCGATCCACGGATCGCCGACCTCCTCGCCATTCTTAAGCAGCGACATAGAGACGCTCCTTGAACGGCGCGAGTCCGACGCGCCGGTAGGTGTCGAGGAAGCGTTCCCCCTTGCGGCGCAGCGCCAGGTAGGTTTCGACCAGGCCATCCACCGCGTCGACGATGCCCTCGGCCGACACCGCCGGCCCGAGGATCGCGCCGAGCGCGGCGTCGCCCGCCTCCGAGCCGCCGAGCGTGATCTGGTAGAACTCCTCGCCGTTCTTCTCGACGCCGAGAATGCCGATATGCCCGACGTGGTGATGGCCGCAGGCGTTGATGCAGCCGGAGATCTTGATCTTCAGTTCGCCGATGTCGTGCACCCGCGCAAGATCGGCGAAGCGCTGCGTTATGCGCTGCGCCACCGGGATCGAACGCGCGTTGGCGAGGCTGCAGTAGTCGAGGCCGGGGCAGGCGATGATGTCGGTAACCAGGCCGATATTGGCGGTGGCGAGACCGAGCACGTCGAGCTTGCGCCACAGCGCCGGAAGATCGCCGCGCCGGACATGCGGCAGCACGAGGTTCTGGGCGTGGCTGACGCGGACTTCGCCGAGGCTGTACTCGTCCGCAAGATCGGCGACCGCGTCCATCTGTTCGGC
>JAEUKZ010000367.1 GCA_016793045.1 Alphaproteobacteria bacterium | reverse complement strand
CCGGCGATCGCCGTCACCAATCCGCCCGCGGGCACCGCACGCTATCGCGTGCGAATGGTGAACACCGAGGTGATGTTCCCGACTGCCTACGAAACGACCGTCGATTCGCCCGGAACGTCGATTCCCGAGGGCGCGATGGCAAACTATTCCGGCCCTTGCCCGGGCGAGTTCCAGCGTCCGCGCTACCGCTTCACGGTCACCGCCGTCGACGGCGGCGGTCGCGCACTCGCCAGTGCCGACTACGTTCAGCTCGTCGTGCCGCTCGCGCTGCTCGTTCAGCGCAGTCGCGAGGGGGTCGAGCAGACACCAGTCAATCCGGTCACCGCCGCGGGCCGCCAGCGTCGCGGCGGCCCCAATCCGGTGATCGAGATCAATCCGGTCGACGCTGTGACCGATTCGCCGCGGGCTCGGCTCTACCGTGATCCGACCGACGAGGCCTTCGGAGCGGAGCCGCTCGGCGCACTGGATGTCAACCGCGCGACGCGCGCAAATTCTGTCTACTCGATCTACTGACCGCGCCGTCAGGTGGTCTGCAGGCGCTCGACCAGCCGCCCCGCGCCGCCCTCGACCCGCTCGACATCGAGCCGGCGGTTGTGAAATGCCGCAAGCGTCGGCCGGTGGCCGATGCTGACAATGAGCGCGTCCGGCAGACGGTCGAGCACCAGCCCGTACATTCGCGCCTCGGTCGCGTCGTCGAGCGCTGCAGTCGCCTCGTCGAGGAACAGGATGTCCGGCTTTTGCAGCAGGATGCGCGCGAAACCGATGCGCTGCTGCTCGCCGGGCGAGAGTTCCTGGCTCCAGGCGCGCTTTTCGTCGAGTCGATCGATCAGATGCGGCAGGCCGCAATCGGTGAGAGTCTGCACGATTGCCGCCTCGCCCGGCTGGTGCGCCATTCCCGGATAGAGCAGCGCATTGCGCAGCGATCCGAGCGGCAGATAGGGCTTCTGCGGCAAGAACATGATCCGGCGCGACGGGTCGACTTTGACCGTACCGCGCCCGAACGGCCATAGCCCGCCGATGGCGCGGAACAGCGTGCTCTTGCCCGATCCCGACGCGCCGGTGAGCAGCACGCGATCGCCCGCGCGCAGCTCCGCGCTGACGCCGTTCAACAGCGGCTGGCCGTCCGGCAGATCGATATCGACGCCGTCGAGCGCTACTCCTCCCGTCGGTGAATCGGTGGCGCGGCCGATCCCGCTGCCCGCCGTCATGCGCCGTCCGGCGGCGGCAACCGCGCGCTCGAACCCGCGCAGACGGTCGATGACCGCCTTCCACTGCGCGATGTCCGAATAGGAGTTGATGATGAAGCTGAGCGACATACGCACTTCGTCGAAGGCCGATGCCGTCTGCATCAGTCCGCCGAGCTGGATCTCGCGCGAGAAGTAGCGGGGTGCGACGACGACATAGGGAAATATCACGGCAATCTGGTCGTAGCCCGAGGTGAACCAGATCAGCCGCTTCTGGCGCCGCATCAGGCGCCACCAGTTGTTGATCACACGCACGAACCGCCGCTCGAGGATGTCGCGTTCCTCCTGCTCTCCGCGGCTGAAGGCGATCTGCTCCGAGTTCTCGCGGAAGCGTATGGCCGCATAGCGGAAGTCAGCCTCGCGCTGCTGCTGCTCGAAGTTGAGCCTGATAAGCGGGCGCCCGATGACATGGGTCAGCCACGTCGCAATGATTGCGTAGGCGAGTGCCACCCAGACCAGGTATCCGGGAATCGAAATTTCCTGACCGAATGCGGAAAAGCTCAACGGTCCCGACAGCGACCACAGTATTCCCAGGAACGAGACCAGATTGACGACCGAGCTGAGAAGGCCGAGCGTCAAGCCGAGGCTCTGCGCGACGAACAGGCGGAGGTCGTCGGCAATGCGCTGATCGGGGTTGTCGGTCTGCGGCTCGAACGTCTGCAGCGCGTAGAACGCGCGATGCTCAACCCAGTGGCTGAGATAGCGTTGCGTGAGCCAGCGCCGCCACCGCAGTTGCAGCATCTGGTTGAGATAGTACTGGTAGACCGCCGCGACGATCCAGACCGCGGCGAGAACCGAGAACTTCAGGATCTGATACTTGAATCCGTCCCCGTCGTATTCCTGAAACGTATTGTAGAAGTCGTTTCGCCACTCGTTGAACTGGACGTTCAGGAAGACCATCCAGAGCGCGAGGGCGACGAGGGCGACGAGCAGCCCGCGTGCCGGCCATCGATCCTCGGAATACCAGTAGGGCCGCGCGACCAGCCAGAAGTCGCGCAGGAACGCGCGCAGCGAACTCATGGAACATCCTCCGATCGCGGAACGGGACTGACGGGACCGTCAGTCGTCGGGCGGAACGAAACTGCCGTCGTCAGGCTGCGATGCCGGCGGCGCGGCACCGGCTTCGGGCGTCGAACCCTCGCCACCGGGTTGGGCCTCGGCGGTCGCGGGCAGGACCGGTCGCGCCCAGATGCCGACCGCGGCCGTGCGCGCACGCTCCTCCTCCGCCCGGTAGAACGAGGTTTCCGGCGCCGCGACGGCCCAGCCGCGCGCGACCAGCGCCGCGCCGATATCGCTGCCGTCCGGCAGATAGCACGTCACGAAGACGCGTCCCTCGCTGCGCGCCCGCGTGACGCAGAGCAACTCGCGGCGCCCGACGACGCGGCCCAGCATGTTGCGCGCACTGGCGCCGCAGTCGCCCGAGGCGCAGGTGATGTTGGGGCCGGGCGGCTCGATGCCGTGAAGCATGACCGACGTCGCCTCGAAGCGAAGCCCAGTCGGCCCTTCGGCTTCGGGAACACCCACGAAGGTCCCCACCCGTGGCGGCTCGCGCGCCGGCGCCTGGGCCGCGAGGGTGAGCGACGGCAGCCCGCCGAACGATTCGTAGGCCCAATAGGCGGCGACGCCAATGCCGGCGACGGCAACGGCGAGTGCAAGCCACCAGCCGACGGGGGAATGTCGCGGTCGATAGTGGATGGGCCGATGACGCCGTCTGAACATGCGGCGATTCTGCGCCGGACGCGCCCCGGCATCAAGCGCCAGTCGCGCCTCGGAAGACGGCGTGCAGCGGCAAGACCGCGGTCAGGCCGCCCCGGACAGGAATCCCTGCGGCAGCGGGCCGAGCAGCGCGCCCTCGACATGGGCACCACGGCTCATCGCGTCGGAGAATTCGGTGCCGCGCAGATCGGCGCCGGTGAGATCCGCCCCGCGGAAGTTGGTGCCCTTCACCAGCGCGCCGGCCAGCACCGCCTTGGCGAGCTTGGCACCGGCGAACGAGGCGAACGAAAGATCCGCGGCGGCAAGAATGACGCCGCTCAGGTCGAGGCCGTTCATGTCGCATTCGATGAGCATCGCCTGCGCACCGGCGCGGCCGCCGGTGTCGATCCAGCGGCGATGCTCGCTGAGGATGCTCTTGAACTCCGCGCTGCGATGGTCGATCCGCCGACCGATCCGCGCGCCACGCGCCGCGAGTGCGGCGGACTGCTCGACCGACAGGCCCGTGCAGGCGCGGAAGTCGCTGTTGCCGATCACCATGCGGCCGATATCGACCCCGGTGAGATCGGCGCCGACGAACACCGCGCCGCGACAGTCGCTTTCTTCGACGACGCAGTTCTTCATGACCGCGCCGGTGAAATCGACCGATTGAAGGCAGGCGCGCGCGAGTCGCGCTTCGCTCATGTTGGCGCCGCGAAAGCTGGTGAGATCGGGGCCGACCGCAAGCATGTTGACCGTCGTCAGCCGGATCGCGCGCATGTCGGCGCGCTCGAAGTCGGCGCTGCCGAGGTCGGCGCCGTCGAAGTCGACCGAACGCAGCGTCGCGCGCCTGAACACGGTCTTGACCAGGCGCGCATTGCGCAGCGTGCAGCCGGTCAGATCCGCCTCGCTGAGGTCGCGTCCGGACAGGTCGAGCCCCGAGAGATCGCAGCCGATCAGCCGCAGCGGTCGGCCGCCCGGCCGCTGCTTGACGTAGAGCTCGTGCAGGAAGCAGAGCTTGTCGACAGTCGGTTGATCGATCCGCTTGTCGTGGATGGAGACGGCGGTCACGTCATACCCTTCTGACGAGTTATGCGGTGCGCGGCGCGCATCAGCGCGAGATCCGCAGCCGACGCAATTGATTGCCGATCTGCGTGAAGATTCCGTTGAGATCGTTGCTCGACGGCGCGAAGAAGTAGTACTCCGGCTGCGACGCGCAGGCCTGGAAGACCGGCGCTGTCGCCGGCGAACTCGTGCCGAGCAGAATCGTGTAGACGATGATGCCCTGCGCCTTCATCGCGTTGCAGAGCCGGGTGAACCGGTCGTTCATGACGGTAACGGCCCCCGCTTCCGTCGTCACGCCAAGCAGTCCCGCCTCGAGTCGCGTGTATCCGGAGTAATCGCTGTAGATGCGGTCATCGGAATTGTAGTCGTTGTCGTCCCAGGTCTCGGAGATCCACTCGTTTTGGCCGTCGGTCAGTATGACGACGACCTTGTCGCGCAACGCCGTTTCGTAGTTGCCCGGCAGCGTGCTGACCGACGGGCTGCCCCATAGCCCGCGATAGTTGGGACTCAGCACGCGCCAGCCCCAGGCCATGCCGAGATTGAAGTGCGTGCCGCCGTAGGCGATCGGCGACATCGCATTGATGACGGCTTCGGCCGCCGCGCGGCTGGGCTGCAGCGGCAACACCGCCGGAAGCTGGCAGCCGGCATTCGGCGAGCGATTTGACGATTCGCTGAGGCTGCCGCTGCGCCAATCGTTGCGGCGGAACGGCCAGTCATTGGACGAAACCGTCGCATGATTGCGGTCGGCAAACGTCATCGACTGACCCCGAACGCTGTCGTAGGTCGATTGCCAGAAGTACCGGTCGAACGGCCGGGTGGTCGGCGTTGCGTCGGCCTGCTCCTCCTCGTAGGGATCGGTTCGCGCCATGACACAGCCGCCCCAGCCGCCGGCGCCGGGATAGCCGCTCCACCCGCTGCTGCCCGGATAGGTCATCGCGCGCGTGGCCGTAATGGTGCCGCCGGGTGTCAAGGTCGGGACCGAGGAACTCGAATACGCGATCCGGTACGTGAAGCGCGTGTTCACGGAGGGGTCCGCGTAGATGTATTTCGGCCCGTTGTACGGACTTGCGTTCGTGCCGGTGGCGCCGGCAATGGTGATGATGTCGCCGGTCCGGAAGCCATGTGCGACCGTGGTGTTGACGGTCACGGTCGCGCTGCCGCTGACCCGCGTCATGCCACCCGACGCTACGTTGCGCACGACGCTGGCCGGGGTATTCGTCCAGGATGCGTACTGATTGCCGGGGCGCACCATCGTGATGAACGGCACGATCCCGACATTGAACCGGTCGATCGTGTCGCGGGTGCCGTACAGGATCGAGAGCAGGTTCCGCGCCGCGGTCTGCATCGACGGCATCTTGCTGTCCCACTGCATCGACCCGGTGTTGTCCATCACCAGGACCAGCTCCATCTCGCGATTCAGCCGGGTGATCGTCGTCGCCGCCTGAACGGACATCGTATTGATGCCGACCACGCGCATGAACGTCGTGGGAAAGGTCGCTGTCGCGGTGACCGTCAGCGTTCCGCTCGCCGCGTTCGCGCTGATCAACGGCCCGGTGACCGTCGCGCTGTACTGCGCCGCGCGGAAATTCGTCGAGAAGAACATGCGGATGTCGTCGTCGCGCGTCGCCGAATCGAAGACGCGGCCGCCGGCGAGACCGGCGGCGTCGAGCGCCTGAGAAAGCCGCGAACGGACGAGATAGCCGCGTGCGCTGTCGAGTGCCACGCCC
>JAEUKZ010000354.1 GCA_016793045.1 Alphaproteobacteria bacterium | reverse complement strand
ACGGCCTGCTGGAACGAGTCGACCATGTCGTGGTCGCCGAAGGGGAACCAGGCGTCGCGGCAGTTGTCGCCGCCGATCGCAATCGGCACGCCCGCCGCGTCGAGCTCCTGGGCGAGCGTGACGCCGCGCCAGCGCGGGGTGCGCCCGGGCTTGCGGTCCTGCAGGTACATCATCGGCGTCGGCAGCGTGACGAAGCACAGGCCGGCCTCGCGGCACAGCGCGATCGTCTCGGCGATCACGGCCTCCGGCTGCAGGGCGAGGTTGACGCAGTGGTCGACGACGACGCGGCCCTTGAAGCGGTTGCGGAGGACGGCGCGCGCGATGCTCGGCAGCGCGAAGGCCTTGACGTCCTCCGACTGGTCGACATGGAGATCGACGTCGAGGCCGCGCTCGGCTGCCATGGCGAGGAACAGGTCGAGCAGCGAGTCGAGCTCGGCGTTGACTGCCCCTTCGTACTCGCCGATCGCATCGGTGGTGCCGCCGAGAATCCCCTGCGAGCGCGCGACGAGGTCCGCCAGCGCGGCGCCCCAGGGCGAGCGGAAGCCGGCAAGACTCATCAGCCCGACCGCCTGCAGTTCGACCCGTCCCGCCCACTCGGCGCGCAGCGCGCGGAAGACCTCCCAGCTCGTCGGCGCGCTCTCCTCCTGCGAGTCGAGATGGGTTCGGATCGCGGAGACCCCGTGGACATAGGCGCAGCGCAGGCCGAAGCCCATGCGCGCGGCCATGTCGGCGTGGGTCCAGCGCTTGCGGTCGCGCGCGGTCCGGATGGCGCCGCTGTCGAGCGTGCCGTCGGGCTCGACGCGCGGGATGACCTGGCCCTTGTCGAGATGCGCGTGCATGTCGAGCAGCGTCGCCCAGACCTGGCGCGCCTCGAGGTCGACCGACGGCTGGTCGGCCGGCGCGGAGCCCGCCGCATAGATCGCTGCGATGCGGCCGCCGGCGATCGCGAGGTCGACGACGGCGCAGTGCTCGCCGTCGGCCGTGGCGCCGTCCGGAAGCCTCTCCAGAAAGCAGGCGGGCACGCGGGCGCGGCGCAGCACATAGGCGTCCGCTGACGGGATGACGACGTCGCGATGGGCGGTCATGCGCAATTCTCCGGCAACTGCGCTGCGGCGGCGCCCATCAGCGCGGCATCCCGACGCGCCGGTTGACCAGCGACAGGTCGAAGGCGTTGCGCCAGTAGTCGCCGCGCTCGATCGCGCCGACCGCCGCCATGTCCTCGTAGATCGCGCGCCAGCGCGCCTCGGTCATCGCGCCGATGCCGGCCGTCTCGGCGTCGCCTGAGAGCACGAGCCCGCGCGCGACCATCGTGCGCATCGAGTTGTCGATCAGCGCATCGGTGAGTTGCGTGTTGAGGCGCTTGATCTGCCCGATGCCGGGCGCCGGGTCGCCGTAGAGGAAGCTGTGCCAGCCCTCGAGCGAGGCGTCGACGAAGCGCTGCAGTGCATCGCGCCGCTGCTCGAGCGTCTCGCGGCGGACCATGATGATTCCGGAATAGTCCTGGTAGCCGTGATCGGCGAGCAGGAAGACCATCGGGTCGGCACCCTGCGTCGTCACCGCATAGGGCTCGTAGGTCACGAAGCCCTGCTGAATGGCCTGCGGATTGTTGAGGAAGTTGACGAGGTTGAAGGTATAGGGGCGGATCTGGTCGTCGGTGAATCCGAAGCGCCCGCGCAGCCACAGCCAGTAGCCGTTGCGCGCGAGCTGCGAAATCATGATCGGCCGCCCGCGCATGTCCTCCAGGCTGCGGATCCCAGAGGCGCGATGGGCGAGGAGGATCTGCGGATTCTTCTGGTAAATCGCGGCGATCGCCACCAAAGGCACGTTGTTGCGGGCGAAATTGAAGGCTTCGAGCGCGGAACTCACCATCACGGCGTCGAGCCGCCCCGCCGCGAGCAGCTGCGGGTTGTTGATCTGCGGGCCGCCCTGCTGGATCGTGATGTCGATGTTGGCGCGGCGATAGAGACCCGCCGCCTCTGCCTGGTAGAAGCCGCCGCGTTCGGCGTCGGGCAGCCAGTTCGTGCCGAGCACGATGCGATCCTGCGCCGCGGCCGGCGCGAAGACGGCACAGAGAGCCGACGCGACGGCGGCAAGGCCGGCGCGCAATGTGTGGAACGCCATGGTCTGCAATCTCCCTCCGCTGAACGGCCCGCGAGGGATAAAAGCAAGCGCCGTGCCAGCGCCGGTGCGCGGCGCCGCGATCGATCAGACGGCGAAGGCTGGCGCGCCCGCCACCAGGGTGCGCAGCACGCGGCCCTGGACCGGCCGGCCGTCGAAGACGCTGTTCTTCGCCTTCGAGCGCAGCTTGGCCGGGTCGATCTTCCAGGCGCGGTCGGGATCGAAGATCACCAGATCGGCCGGCCCGCCCTTGGCGATCCGCCCCGCGCCGAGGCCGAGCAGACGCGCAGGATTGATGGTCATGAGCCGCAACGCCGCGCTCAGCGAAAGCTGGCCGCCGTGGACGAGCCCGAGCGTGATCGCCAGCATCGTCTCGAGGCCGAGCGTGCCGAAGGCCGCCTGGGCGAAGGGCAGGCGCTTCGAATCCTGGTCGTGCGGCGCGTGGTCGGAGGCGATCGCGTCGATCGTGCCATCGGCGAGGCCGGCGACGACGGCCTGGCGGTCGACCTCGCTGCGCAGGGGCGGGCTCACCTTGGCGAAGGTGCGATAGTCGCCGACGGCGATCTCGTTGAGCGCGAAGTAGTGCGGCGCCGTGTCCGCGGTCACCGGCAGGCCGCGCGCCTTGGCGGCGCGGATCGCCTCGATCGCCGCGCGGGTCGAGACATGGCCGAAGTGCAGCCGCCCGCGGGCGAGTTCGACGAGGCGGATGTCGCGCTCGACCATCATCACCTCGGCGACCGGCGGGATGCTCGGCAGCCCGAGCCGCGTCGCGATCTCGCCAGCGTTCATCACGCCGGTACGCGCGAGTGCCGGCTCCTCCGCATGCTGGATGATCGGCCGGGCGAAATTGGCGGCGTAGGCGAGCGCACGGCGCATCACGCCGGCGTCGCCGATCGCCTGCGTGCCGTCGGTGAAGCCCACGGCTCCCGCTTCGGCGAGCAGTCCCATCTCGGTCAATTCGCGGCCCTGGAGCCCGCGCGTCGCGGCGGCGTAGGTGAGAACGTGGACGCGCGCATTCTCGCGCGCGCGCCGCGCGATCGACTCGACGATCGCGGCGTCATCGATCACCGGCTGGGTGTTGGGCAGACACACGAAGGTGGTGACGCCGCCGGCGGCGGCTGCATCGGCCGCCGTGGCCAGCGTCTCTTTGTGCTCCTCGCCCGGCTCGCGGGCCTGGACGCGGATGTCGACCAGACCGGGGGCGAGGCAGGCGCCGGCGCAGTCGTGCACCTCCATGCCGTGCGCGCCGATCGCGGCGACCGCGCCGGGCCGTGCCAGATGGGTGCCGAAATCGGCGATGCGCCCGTCGGCGACGATGACGCCGCCGGGCCCGTCGGTGCCGTGCTCCGGATCGATCAGCCGTGCGCCGACATAGGCGATCGGCGGCGCGCCGGGCGTACCGGGCTGCGGCTTTGCGGCGGCCTTGGCCATGGCGGGGCTCATGGTCCGCCCACGTTGGAGACGATGCTGCGCGTCAGCAGATCGAGGCAGGCCATGCGCACGGCGACGCCCATTTCCACCTGTTCGCGGATCAGCGAGCGGTCGATGTCGTCCGCCACCTCGCTGTCGATCTCGACGCCGCGGTTCATCGGACCGGGGTGCATGATCAGCGCGTCGGGCTTGGCGTGGGCGAGCTTGATGCGGTCGAGCCCGTAGAAGCGGAAGTACTCGCGGATCGACGGCACGAACTGGCCCTGCATGCGCTCGGTCTGCAGGCGCAGCATCATCACGATGTCGCAGCCGTCGAGGCCCTTCGCCATGTCGTGGAAGACTTCGACGCCGAGCCGGTCGATCTGCGAGGGCATCAGCGTCGGCGGGCCGATGACGCGCACGCGCGCCCCCATGGCGTTGAGCAGGTGGATGTTCGAGCGCGCGACCCGGCTGTGCAGGATGTCGCCGCAGATCGCGACGAGCAGGCCCTGGAGGCGGCCCTTGCGCCGGCGGATCGCGAGCGCGTCGAGCAGCGCCTGGGTCGGGTGCTCGTGGGTTCCGTCGCCGCCGTTGACGACCGCGCAGTCGACCTTCTCCGACAGCAGGCGGACCGCGCCGGATTCGGAGTGGCGGACCACGAGGACGTCGGGCCGCATGGCGTTGAGCGTCATCGCGGTGTCGATCAGCGTCTCGCCCTTGCGCACGGAGGAGCCCTCGGCCGACATGTTGATCACGTCGGCGCCCAGACGCTTGGCGGCGAGTTCGAAGGAGGTGCGGGTGCGCGTCGAGTTCTCGAAGAAGAGGTTCACCACCGTGCGCCCGCGCAGCAGCGCGGTCTTCTTCTCCACGGCGCGGTTCTGCTCGACATAGGCTTCGGCCAGGTCGAGCAGCAGGGTGATTTCCCCGGGCGACAAACCTTCGGTCGCCAGGATGTGCCGGCTGGTGAGCCGGCCGGGCAGGTGCGAATCGGTCATTAAAGGGGCGTTATAGCGGCTGCCCGCCGGTTTGAATACCGCCGCTTCGCCGCCATCGCGTGAGCGCTCTCTGGAGGAGAATTTTAACCTTTTCCGCCGATCTTCTAGCCGCGGCAATTCGACGCCGCCCAGTCCGCGCCGAGGGCACCGGCGCGCGAGCACCATTCTCCAAGAACAGCCTACGCCGACACCGTTTTTTGCAGGGAGCCGAGAGGGATCGGATGTCGAATTCGACCGCAGAATCGCTGGTGACGGGGGTTGCGAAAGAGGCCGGCGCGATGGCGACGGAGATCGTCGACATGGCCGGCGAGATCGACGGCGTCGCGGCCCAGTTCAAGCGGCAGACGAAGCTGTTCGAGGACCTGCAGGGCAGCGCCCAGACCCTGGCGGCGAGCAATGCGCGCATCGTCGAAGCGGCGCAGACCGCCGGCCGGACCGCCGAGCATGCCAGCGCGGATGCAGCCGCTTCGCGCGCAACCGTCCAGCAATCGATCACGGCGATCGGCGCGATGGTCGATGGGGCCACCGGCGTCGAACGCGACCTTGCGGGCCTCAAGGACGCGCTCGATCGCGTCGCCAAGGTCGCCAAGGGAATCGACGCGATCGCAAAACAGACCAATCTGCTCGCGCTGAACGCCACGATCGAGGCGGCGCGCGCGGGCGAAGCGGGCCGCGGCTTCGCGGTCGTCGCCGGCGAGGTGAAGGCGCTGGCGAAGCAGACCAGCGACGCGACCGGCGAGATCGACGCGACGCTGCAGGCTCTCGGCGACCGCACGCGACGCCTGATCGAGCAGAGCAACGCCTCGATGGCGCAGGCGGCTTCGGTGCGCGAGGGGGCCACCGCGATCGGCGGCGTGATCGACAAGATGAGCAGCGCGATGCAGAATCTCGCCGGCGTCGTCGGCGGCATCACCAGCGCGACCGGCGAGATCGACCAGCGCTGCACGGTCGTGCTCGGCGCGTGCTCGGACATAACCCGCTCGGTCGCCGAATCGGGCCAGCGCATCGAGGTCAC
>JAEUKZ010000341.1 GCA_016793045.1 Alphaproteobacteria bacterium | reverse complement strand
TCGGAGCGGCGCAGCCCCGCGGCTGCATCGCAAGTCTAGCGGCGCCGGCGCGGCCTCACAACTCGATGGGGCAGTCGCGTTGCGCGCCGGCCGGCATGCCCGAAGCCTGCGGACGGCCGTGCGAAGTGTCCGCGCGCCGGTACGAGCGAATCCGCCGCGACGCCGGTCAACGTCACGGCGGAAGGCCGACGGCAGATCGGTCGCCGACGGACGCCCCGGTCCGACACGCGATTGCCTTCGAACGGGCGGCGGGCGACAGTGCCGGCCGTCCGACCATGACCCGTTTCGCTCTCCTCATCGTCGCCGTCATCGTCTACGGCTCGCTCTATCCGTTCGAGTTTCGAGCGGCTGGCGGGTTCGCCGACGCGGTCGAGCACTTCCTCAGCGCCTGGCCGGCGCGATCGAGCCTGCCCGATCTCGCCGCCAACGTTCTGCTCTTCCTGCCGTTCGGCATTGCGGCAAGCGCCGCCGCGGCGCCGCGGCTGGGGCGCCTTGCCGCGATCGCGTTCGCGCTCGTCTGCGGCACCGCGATCGCGACGGCTATCGAGCTGACGCAGCACTTCATCCCGGTGCGCGTGGTCAATCCCGTCGACGTGATCTGCAATGCGATCGGGACCCTGCTCGGCGCGTTCGCCGGCGCGCTGCTGGGCGGGGCGCCGGCGCGCGGCTGGCTGCGCCTCCCGGCGATCGGCGACCGCATCGCCGTCCTGCTCGCCGGCGCGTGGATCGTCGACCGGCTGTGGCCCTTCGTGCCGACGCTCGACGTCCAGCAGGTCAAGGATGCGCTCAAGCCGCTGCTGCTGCGCCCGCAGCTCGACCCCGCCGACGTACTGCGCCATGCGGCGTGCTGGTTCGGTTTCGCGCTGCTGATGCGCGCGGGGCTGCCGGGCCTGGCGACGCGCGTGCCGGTGCTGGCCGCGATCGCGATCGTGCCGTTCGCAGCCCTGTTCATCCACGGACGAACGCTGAGCGCCTCGGCGGCGCTCGGCGCCGGGCTGGCCGGGCTGCTCTGGCTGGGCTTCGCGCAACGCCCGGAGCGCAGTGGCGCGCGCGTGCTGGCGCTGCTGATGACCGGCGCCGTGCTCGCCGTCGGCTTGGCCCCGTACAGCTTCGCGGCGCAGGCGCGCGAATTCGGCTGGGTGCCGTTCCGCGGCTTCGTCGCCGGGACGCAGCTTGCGGCCCTGGCTTCGTTCCTGACCAAGACCTATCTGTTCGGGACGCTGGTGTGGGCGCTGGTGCGCGGCGGGGCGGGGATCCTCGCCGCGGGATCGGCAACGGCGCTGCTGATGGCCGCGATCGGCTGGGCGCAGACCTATCTGCCGGGCCGCTCCGCGAGCATCACCGATGCGGTGATCGCGGTCTGCCTCGCCTGCACGATCCACTGGCTGCGCGAAAGCGCGCCGCAGGAAAGAGGCCCTCCGCGCCGATGATGCCCGCCCGAAACCGGCGCGCGGGTCCGTCCGGTCAGTGGAGCGTCGTGTCGGCGTCGGGGCCGCGCATCAGATCGCGCAGCGCGGAGACGATCTGGACCCAGGTGACGGCGTCGCCGATCTTCGCCGCATCAATCAGCGCGTGCGCATGGGCTTCCGCCATCGGCACGGCATCCGCACCATGGTCGCGCAGCAGCAGCGCGGCGGTCCGATAGGCAATCATTGGACACCTCCAGCAAACGCCATCCGTTCGTTTGAGGCTGCCCGATCTGCCCGCTCGATCGCTTGATTTGGATTTAGATTGGCGCGCGATTTCCAGGCGATTCGCGGTGTGCGCTGCGGCAATCTGCCGCGGCCGCGGTAGCGCGGGACAGCCGGTCAGGCGGCGGCGTTCCGCGCCGGGAAGAGATCGAGCAGCGCCGCCACATGGGGCACCCGGCGCCATTCGGCCTCCCGTTCGCGCAGCTTGCCGACGATGTCGGACCAGAAGGCGGTGGGCTTCACCCCGCCGCTCTTGAGCTTGGCCGTGATCTCCTCGAGCTTCGCCGCGGTCATCGTGAAGCCGAATTGCTGCGGATCGGCGCCTTCGCCATGGATGGCGAAGAGCGTGCGCATGCACTTGTCGCATACCCCGCAATTGCGTCCCGTGGCGGTCTCCCAGCAGACCCGCAGCGGCACTTCGCGCTTGAACGCTTCCGCTTCCCGGCAGATGAAGGCGACCTTGCGCTGGCGCGTGACGGTGTAGTCGTAGTGCCGGCACGTCGCATCGAAGAAGCGCAACGCCGAGTCGATCGACGGATCTGATGCGCACAGGGTGACGAACGGATCGTGCGAGGAGTAGGACGACGAGATGATCACGTGGTCGGCGCGGCGGACCCACGCCAACGGCGCCGCGAGGCCGAGCAGGCCGACGCCGTGCTGAAACCCGTGCCACCAGTTGTCCTTGACCGGCTTGCCGAATTTCTCGTTGAGGACGGCATAGTTCAGGAACAGCCGGAACGAGCTTGCGATCGTGGTGAAGTCGCAGTCCCATGCCGCGGCGAGCTGGCGGTTCTGCTCCTTCACCTTCTCCCACGCGGCGGCGTGCTTGAAGAACATGTCCGCGCCCCAGACCGTCAGCAGGGTGGGGCGCAGCGCGCGGTTGCCGAGCATGGTGAAGACCGCATCGACGCCGCCCGAAAACAGCACGAGCGGCGGCGCCTGCGGGCGGTTGAGGCGGTTGTCGACGATCTTGCCGGCGGCCACGCGGCCGCGGAACGCAAAGCCGGGATACATGTCGGCATAGGCCTGCCGGACGTGGGCGAGGCTCTCCAGGAACCGCGCGTCGATCTCGTCGACGTGCACGGTCGCATCGTAGAGCCACGCGATCGGCATCAGATTGCACACGAAGGGTATGACGGCGACGCTCGGCGGAACGTCGGCGATCTCCTGCTCGTACTCGGCGAAGAACGTGTGGATGCCGTTGCCGGCCTCGGCGAACCAGCCGGTGATGCGGTCGATGTGGAACGCCTCCCGCCACGGGCCATCGATCCGGTAGTCGTACGCGATCGACCTGTCGGATGCGCGGGCGGTCAGGCGGATTTCATTCGCCGTCGCGGGTTCGGTCACTGGGTTTCCTCCGCTTTCCGGCCGAGCACCGCTGTTTCGCGGTGTAGCGTCAGCTTCATAGTCTATTTGCGGTTTGGTTAACGGTTGATTACGGGCGTGCGGCGCCGGCGCGCGGCGCGGCAGGTCCGGCGTTGCCAAGTCCGGCGAATGATGGCACCACGGCCGCTCGTCCGGGGGATATCCGCCGAGGAACCGCGCATGCGCATCACCGCGATCGACACGGTGCAAGTCGGGGAGTGGCCTCATCTGATCTGGGTTCGGGTTCACACCGACGTCGGGATTACGGGTCTCGGCGAGACCAGCTTCCATACCGAAGCAGTCGCCGGGTACATCCACCAGGTCGCCGCGCCCTACCTGGTCGGCCGCGATCCCACGCGCATCGACATGCACCATCGCGCCTTGACCAAGAGTCTCCTGGCGCTGGTCGCCTATCAGGGCTCGGGCGCCGAAATCCGCGCCATCGCGGCCCTCGACATCGCGCTGTGGGACATTCTCGGCCAGGTCGCCGGCCTGCCGATCCACGCCCTCCTCGGCGGTCTCTCGCGCGATTCGATCCGCGTCTACAACACCTGCAACGCCTATCGCCCGGGCTGGAAGCGGGGACCCGGCGATCCCGGCGAGGGCTATTGGCGGTTGCTGCCTGCGGGCACGCCCGAGGGCCCCTATGAAGACCTCGAAGGATTCATCAACCGTGCCGATGAGCTGGCGGCAAGCCTGCTCGAAGAGGGGATCGGCGCGAT
>JAEUKZ010000325.1 GCA_016793045.1 Alphaproteobacteria bacterium | reverse complement strand
AGGCTCGCGTGCGTCGTGTACTCGGCATAGACGCGGTCGACGATCGTTCCCACGGGGAGGTCCGACGCCGCAAACGGCGCCACCGACTTGCCGTTGGCCTTCGCATAGGCAACGCACCGCACCACGCCGCCCGCGTACCCCCGGAACGTCGCGACGTCGCCCGCGGCGGTCGCGATGTTCGCGGCGCCGGGCAGCACCAGGCTGGCGCCGTGCGTCAGCGTCAGCGCGCCGGTGAATCGCACCACACGCGCGCGACCCTGCGACAGCGTGATGGCGGTGATCGCCGTCGTGCCGGTGACGTCGACGAGGTTGCCCGTCGCGGCGTCAAGGTTGACCGTCGCGGCCGAGGCGATGTCGGCGCCCTGCGCCTCGTTGACGGCACCCGTGAACGACGCGCCGGCGAGCGGCGCGCCGCCGAGCGCGGCCAGCGCCGCCGCGGCGGCGGTCGCGCCGGTGCCGCCCTGGGCGACCGGCAGCGGCAGCGCGATCGCGCCCTGCGCGGCGATGTCCGCCGTCTCGAGCGCGGTGCCGCCGGCATTCCAGCGCAGGAACCGGCCCGCGCCAGGATCGGGAAAGGTCAGCGTACCCGCGAAGCCGCTCGTCTTGGCGAGAGTGAGGCCGCGGCCGGCGATCTCGTCCTGCTCCTGCGCGACCGCGGTCAGGCGATCGAGGGCGCGCTCGTGGGTCTCGGCGGGAAACGGATCGTTGGGGGTGTAGTCGACGAGCTGCGTGCGCTTCGTCGTGCGGCGGATGTGCCACTGGACGCCCGCCGGCGGCGGCGCGACCGCCGTAACCGTTCCGGTCGATCCGTTGCCGCCGGTCACCGCGTAGTCGGTCGCCAGCGCCTTTGGCGCTTCCGCGCCGGTCGCGATCGTACGTTCGATGACTTCGATCTCGTCCGCCCCGAAGAAGGCGAACGGGACTGCGAACGCGGCCGTCACGCCATCGCCGGTATAGCTCGCCTTGGTCGTCGTGCTGCTGATCGTCATGATGCCCTCATCGTTCAGAGGCGCCGTCGCGCCGACACGAAATCGTCACCGGCTGCCGCCGCGGTGGCCGCCGCCGCCCGAGCCTATGGCCGTGCCGGCCCGGTTCGACCGCGACACCGCGGACGACACGCCCGACATCAGGGATCTTCCGGCATTGAGGAATCCCGAGGCCTCCGCCTCTTCGGCTGCCGCACGCTGCCGCACCGCCTGGTGGCGATAGTCGCGGGCGCGGATCTCGCCGGAGCGCCGCAGCGTCGCGGCATCGACCTCCTCGCCCTCGATCAGATCGTCGAACGTGTCGAGCGGCGAGCCGGAGACGGTGACGCCCGCCCGGCCCAGCCGGGCGCGGCGCTGCGCGAAGGAACGCCCGAACGCCTCGCGCTGCCGCCGCTCGGCGATCGCCGCATCCTGTTCCGCCTGCGTCGCGGCGCGCTCGAGCCGCGCCGCCTCGCCGCGCCGCTCGGCCGCCCTGGCATCGCCCTGGGCGATCTGTTCCGCGGCGCCCGCCGCCGCCGTGATGACTGCGATCGGATCGCACATGTCCTGCTCCTCCTCGTCTGCGATTGTGCTGCCTGCGTTCATTCGTTGGTCGTCATGCGCGGGACCAGCGCGGCGACCGTGCAGGGCAGCGGCTGGTCCTGGACGACGAGGACGCGCGCCTGGTCCGACCATCCCGCGGGAAAGGCGACGGTGCGGTCGCCGGTGAACAGCGGCGGGCTTTCGTCCATGCGCGTCGCGCCGGCGCGGAACTCGATCGTGTCCATCGATCCATCCGCCACGCCGAGGCGCGCGCCCAGGGTCGACCAGAACTTGATTCCGACCTGATGGATGCGCCGCCGGCGCCCCTGCGCCGTCCCGTCCATCGCGCCGTGTTCGAGGTCCATCGTCTCCAGCCGGCTGGCGTAGCCGAGCCCGACCTGCGCGATCGACGTGGGCCGGTCGAGCGCGACCTGCCCGCCGCTGACGACGCGATCGGGATGCGCCGCGCCGTCGGCGAGGATCTGCACGCTGCGGCCTTCGAGATGGCCGAGCCCGGCAAGCGCGGTCACGGTGAGGCGCCACTCTTTCGCGGCGATCGTGGCCGTGTCCGCGAAGGAAACGATGACGTCGCCCTGAACGACCGTCGCGGAGGAGTACGCGGTGATCAGCGCGCGGGCCGTGCGGATCGCCCCGCCGGGATCGCGCCAGCGCCGGCGGATCTCACGGCCGACATCGGATGGCGCGAAGACGCCCGACCCCGCGGTGAACGTGACCCCCGTCCCGCTCGCCGCGGACGGCGTCAAGGTCGTCGCGATCGCGTTGTCGAGCTGCAGCGAGGCATCGGCGAAGACGGCGAACTCCTTGTCGTCCGGCGTCGCCGGCCAGAACTCGTAGCTCAGGTGCTCGATGTGCCGGCGCAGTACGCCGCCGATCGTCCGCTCGACGACCAGCCAGAGCTCGTCCTGGCCGTCGCCGGGGATGACGGCGAGCGCCACGACGCGGCTGCCGGCGCTGGGCCCGCCCGCGATCGACTGCCGGTGCCAGGCGACGACCTGCTGATCGCGCATGTAGGTGAGGCCGACGAGCCCGCCGTCATCCAGGCAGGCCCACAGGATGTTCCACGGCTCCGCCTGCCAGGCGATCTCGCGGATGCGTTCCCGCGTGAGATGGCCGGCGAACAGCGTCATCTCCGGCGCGAGCTGCGCGTCCGCCTCGTAGGAATACGCCATCTCGTACAGCTTGCGCCGCGCCCGCTGCACGAACAGCATCGCCGGGCCGATCCGCACCGGCATCATGTCGGCGACGCCCCGCGTCGTTTCGCGGCGCACGACGACGGTGGACGGCGTCACCACTTCGTTGAGCGACGACGCCTGCATCGTGAACTCGCCCCCGGCGGTGCCGATCGCGAGGACCCGCCCGGCCGACATCCAGTGGATCGCGTTCACGCGGTCGTCGGAGATCGTGAAGGTGAGCGCGTTGTCGTCGCCGACCGTCCCGTCGGCCTGCGACGGGGCGAAATTCTCGTAGTCGCCCGACATCGAGCCCCAGATCGTCTGCGGCTGGACCGGCGTGTTGGCGAAGGTCAGCCGCTCCTCGTGGAAGGTCACGCAGGCGGGCCAGCCGGGGCCGGCGCCCCAGGCGCCGAGCCGCCACTGGGCGGTCGCCGCCGTGCCGCCGAGCGTCGCGCGGACGGTCGCCGCGACCTGGGTCGCGGAGGTGTAGGCCGTGATCTCCGCCCAGCCCCAGGTCGCGCCATGACGCAGTCGGACTCGCCGGCCGGCGTCGGCGGGCTGAAACAGCGACGCCGAGGCGGTGAGCGTGATCGAACCGGTCGTCGCGCTGGGCGTGAGCGTGGTCGCGCCGGTGTTGAGATCGAGGTAGGGACCGTCGAGCGCATCGAGCGCCGTCAGCGCCCACGACGTGTGGGACGTGCGCGTCAGCTTCCGCGGCTGATGCGCGGGGTGAACCAGATAGAGCGTGTCGGCGGACTGCGTCCATTTGAGCTGAGCGAGCTGCGCGGCCGTGTAAGGCGTGGTGACCTCGACCGGCGTGCCCGGCGGGCTCTCGATGCGCCCGCGGTTCATGTAGAAGCGGAAGCGCAGATCGGTCGCCTCGATGACGTAGGCCTGTGCCGTCGAGAATTCGAACGGAATCAGGCGCGCCGCGCCGTCGTTCCGCGCGTTCGCGACGAAGCGCGTTCCCGGCCGGCGCGTCGCGGTTCCCTGTGCCGTCGGAATGAAGTTGTCCAGTTGACGGCACGCATTGCCGTACTTGTCGAGGTCGACCCGGCCGTAGAGCTGCGGCGACCATTCGCCGCCGTTGAAGGTCGTCAGGATGGGGGTGACGCGCGGCATGCTCTACCTCCGCGCCGCAAGCCAGGCATCGGCGGACAGCGCCGCCGGCGTGCCTTCCTGGGCATCCGCCATGCGGGCCTCTGCGAGCCGCGCCTGATAGACCTGCCACGCCGCCTGCTGTCCGGTGCTCGACCCGGCCAGCGCATAGGCGATGTCGGCGGCCAGACGCGCCGCGATCGCATCGGCGAGGAGCGGGTCGAAGTCCGCCGGATCCTCGATGCGCGCGATGTAGATCACGTCGAGCGGCGGGCCGGCATCGGTCAGGACCTTCCGCCCTTCGACCCGCCAGGGTTGCTCCCCGTCGTCCGAGAGACCGAGCAGCCGCAGCGCGTCGTCCGGCAGCTGATACTGGCGCGCGAAGCCCCATTCCGGCTCGGCCGTCATCGCCGCGAGCCGCCGCCGGCGGATCGCTCCGTTCCACGGATAGGCGCGCAGCACGGCATCGCGCGCGGCGGGAAAGTTCCGGCTCGCCAGCCGCGCGGGCTTGTTCGCATCCTCGAGCGAGACGATCGGATCGGCGCCGATCAGATCGAGCGCGCGATTGCAGATTGCGACGATGGAAATGCTCATTGTCTACCTCGCGCAGTGGGGCACCCGGCCGGACGGATCCGGACGGCCGGGTGCCCGGGGCTGCTCAGCTGTTGTCGACGTAGAAGATCTGCACGCGCAGCGTGCCGGAGGCCGGCAGTGCGGCGACCGACGTCGTCAGCAGCACGCGCTCGGTGGCGGCGAGTGGTTCGCCGATCCCGGCGGTGATGCCGAAGAGCTGCGGCGCATCGACCGTGGTCAGGACCGCGGCGGCGCGATACTTGGCGACCGCACCTTGGACTCCGATCGAGAACTGCGCGGTGCCGAGGGTCACGCTTGTGGTGACGAGCCCGAACAGCGGCACGCAGCCCTGCGGCAGGATCGCCACCGGGATCGCCGAGCCGGCCGACTCGGCGGCGAGCGTGATCTGCTCGTTGAAGACGCGGACCTTGCCGCCGACGTGAAGCACGCCGGGATAGTCGCGCGGGGTGGCGTCGAGCAACGCCATGCGAACTGCGGGCATTCGATTCTCCTGTGTTGCGAAGGAACGCAAGCGGGCGCGCGCCGGCGACGCCCTGCGGTCCTGCCGCCGTCGTGCGGCGGCAGGCGGCGCAGGGCGCGCCGGCTCCGCCCTACGGCGTCGGGTTGCAGACGATCTCGACGACCTTGGCTTCTTCCATGCGCGAGGCGCCGAAGCTCGCCTTGTAGTGGACGCGCGTGTTGAAACCCTTGGTCGGGTCCGCGGCGACGTTCGCGATCGGCTCCTCGCCGATCGCGAGAACGAGGCCGGACTTGACCCAGGCCGCGACCCGCCGGTGGCTCGAGCCGTTGAGCGCGAGACGCTCGGTGCGGATGAAGTTGAAGCCCATGAAGGTGTCGACTTCACCGTTCACCAGCGCGCGGATCGAGTTGAAATCCGCCGAGGTGATCTCGGTCGAGCGGAGCAGGAACGAGATCTCGCGGCTCGAGCAGGCGACGTAGCGCGGCTCGTCCGGGTCGACTCCGGCGTCGGCGGCGTCGAGCAGCTCCTTTGCGCGGCGCAGCTTGGCGATCGTCAGGTTGGACGACGTCGCGCCGCCGGTCTCGACATAGTCGTGGGCGATCACCTGCCCGGCCGGCCACGTCACCGCCGTGGTGCCCTGCTTGCCCGTATAGGCGGTGGCGAAGAACGCCGCGATCACCTCGTCGTCCATGCGCCGCCCCGCCGCGGCGGCGAAGGCCTGCACGTAGTACGACTCCGGATCGACGAGCATGCGCGCGCGGTCCTGGCTGTCGATGATCTCCGAGGCCTCGAAGTCGCGCATGCCGACGCGACGGCGCGACTGCGGAATCTCGGTGAACGGCGTGTCGGCATGGCGCGAGGTGCGCTCGACCATGTTGACCTGGCCGATCTGGTCGAAATAGGCGAACTCGCCCTTGACCAGCTCGACGCGTACGGCAGGCCTGAGGCGGCTCGCCTTCTGCTGTGAGAGATGCTGGACGTTCGTCGAGAACTGCTGGACGAACGCCGCGCTGACTTGAAGGGACATGGGTCCTCCGTGAGGGATGTTGGATCAGCGGAGGGCTGCCCGGCCGTGGCGCGACCGCGGCGGAAAGCCGCGTCGCGACGCCGGACCCGATCGGGCGGCTTGGCGCCCCGCCCGGGCGGTACGAGGTCGGACGATCAGCGGGATCGGGCTTGCGCCCGGCTGCCCCGGTCGTCCTGGGCCGCCTCGCGCGGCCGTGAGTCGGCGATCACGAAGGCAAAGTACGATTCCGCCTTGGCGATCGGATCGAAGCGGTCGAGCGTGCTGCCGTGCGCGACCGCGAGCTTGAGACATTCCAGGCGCAGCAGCGCATGACTTTCGCCGGCGGCGCGCGCGATCATGCGCGCACCGTCTTGATCGCGAACATGTCCTGCATGCGTGCGACCGCCGATTTGTGCTCGGGATGCAGCCGGTCCCAATAGGGATGCGCCGCATCGCCGAGAACACGATTGATCTCCGCGCGCGCTTCCGACGGGCCGGTCGAGAAGCGCGGCGCGCCGCCGGTGAAGCTGTCCTCGCCGAAGGCGGCGCCGATGCGCTGGAAAAGCCGCGCGACCGCGGCCGTGCCGAGCGCCGCATCGAGCTCTTCCAGCGCATCCTCGCCGGCGAAGGAGCGTGCGGCGCGGCGCGCTTCCTCCATCTTGCGGTCGAAATCGCCGCCCCATTCGCGGCGCAGTTCGCCTTCGGCGGCGCGCGCGTTGCCCGACGCCGCCGCGCCGCGCTCGGCCACGCCTGCGCGGGCACGCTCGACGAACCAGTCGTGCAGCGCATGCGCCTGGCGCTTCGACAGTCCCGCCTGATGGGCGGCCTCGGCGAACGCACCGGCCAGGGCCTGGTCGTAGACTCCCTCTGGCAGGTTCTCCGGCGGCGCGAAGGCGTAGTCGGCCGGGCCCTCCGGCCGGCCGAGCGCCGCATGGAACCGATCGAGCTCAGCCGGCGACGCGTTGTCGCCAGGCGGGATGATGCCCTTGCGCCCGATCAGCGACTGCAGGTTGACGTGCTCCTTGGCGAGTGCTGCCAGGTCCTTCGCGCGCGACAGCGCGGGATGGTCGCGCAGCGTCGCGGGTAGGCCGTCGCGCCAGTCCGGTTGCATGTCGCCGGCTGTGCCCGTCGGCGCGTCCCTGCCCTCGGCGACCGACGCCGTCGAGTCCGCGATCATCGCTTCCATGTCGTTCATCTCCTTGGTGAGCGTTCGGAACTGCCGTTCAACCGATGCCGCTGCGGTCGAGCAGCGACGGAAAGTCGTCCGGCGACACGCCGACCAGTTCCGCGACGTGCAGGAACACGTCGCGTGCGCCCTCATTGAAGGCCGTCTGGTGCGGGTCGCCGGCGACGAAGCTGGTCTGACCGACGCGGCAATACTGCGCGAGATCGGCCATGATCGCCCGGCCGCGCGGCGTATCGGGATCGAGCGCGTCGCGATAGGCGGCCGCAACGGCCGGCGCGCGCGCCGGGCCGAACAACCGCATCAGCCATTGGATGCCTGGTTTCATGTTGTCTCCACGTTTTCGAACAGGTCGACGCCCGCTGTCCGGCGGCGCACCAGTTGCTTGGGCGGACGGCCGGTCGGCTTCAGATAAGGCGGGATCAGAGCGCACCCTGGGGTCGAGCCCGCGCCAGACCGGCGCCACCGCCTCGTAATGCGCGTCGGCGGCGGCGCGGTCCTCGGGGTCGTCGCGGTCGAGCGGTGCGCCCGCATCGAGCGCCGCTTCCACCCGCGCGATCCCTTCCGCCGCGCGTTTGGCCTCGGCGCGGTTCCGCTCGATCAGCCCGCGCAGGAGGCGGCGCAGGCCCGGGGGTGATCGCTGCCGAACCGGCCGCGACGTCGTCTCGGCGACAGGGCCGGGCCGCCTCAGGGGGACGGGGGACGCTTATGTTGGTATCTACGGCTTCGAACCCCGTTTCCATCCGGGCGGCGCCTTCTCTGGATAAATCTCCCAAAGGTCGGGGCTACAGATTCCATAGACACGATAGTTGGCGCGACCTTGCTTCAATGTAACCCGATTTGTGTAATCGACGACTTCGTGCCCCCATGAGGGGACATCCTCCCACTTGCAATCCGGACATATCTGATAGGTGCTCGGTGGCTTCTCGTTCAACGTATGGTGCCCACAGCACACACAAGCGAATCTCTTCTGCTTGGACGATCTAATCCGATTTGCAGGGCCTTTCATTGAATTGCTCGCATGGTTTCCGGATGGGCAAGTTCGCTGTCCCACTGCTGCCGAGATCCGTCTACTGAGCCCGGAACGTAGATCCGGTAAGTTCGGATTTCGCCACGACGCGTCATTGTCGCCATTTCACCCGTATTGCGATTAAATAGCAATATATCACCATTACGTCTGATTGCACCCTCGATGCCGTTGCCGATCGGCCGTCGCAGCAGTTCGCGGGCGCGCCGCAGGTATTCCGCTTCGGCGGCGGAACCGGTGGCGGTGATTCCCAACTCGCGCGCATGCCGGCTCACATGGTCTCTCAGCCTCGCTTCGTCGGCAAAGCCGGAGTGCCGCAGATCGGCGAAACGGCGCAGGCTGTCGAACTCGTCGATGCGGCGCTGGCGTTCGTTCGGAGATGTGGCGACGCGCGAGCGCGGCTGGCCGTTGGCCTGCGTGTTGTTGCGGATAATGCGGTCGATCTCGGCAGCCATCCGCTCGGCGCCCGGCGGTCGTCCGCCCCCGGGCATGCGCCCGCCGGTCCGTCCACGCCCTGCAAGCGCTCCGCCAAGGCCGGCAAAGCGGCGGAAAATCTCTTCGAGCTGGATGAGGTCGCTATCGAACCCGCGCAGGGTGTCGTCGGCGTAGACTCCGGCGGCTTCGCCGGCGCTTTCGTCGATCGTGGCGCCCCCCCTGATGCGATCGGCGATCAGCCCGCGAAGGCGCAGCTTCGTGAGATCGTCAAGCGGCAGCTCTGCGATCTCGCGATCAATCCCGGCCAATTCCTCGGGCGAAGCGCTGACAATGCGTTGCAGCAGCCGGGCGATGTCCGGGGCGATGGCGTATCGCCCGAAGCGGATGTCGCCATTGGGTTCGCGCGGCAGTTCGTCGAGGCGCAGGGTTCCGTCGCGCAATCGACGCAGCACGTCCAGATGGGCAGCTGTATCGTCGCGTGACGGCGGTCGCGCGAAGCGGCGCACGATGCGCTGCTGAAGGTCTCCATTCGGCGTTTCCGGCGCTGGGGCGTCCGGATCGCCGAACAGGCGCCGGCGCAGCCAGTCAAGCGGGCCGGAGCTTGCCGCG
>JAEUKZ010000264.1 GCA_016793045.1 Alphaproteobacteria bacterium | reverse complement strand
ACGCCGACCGGGCAGGTGTTGAGGTGGCACTTGCGCATCATCACGCAGCCGGCGGCGATGAGCGGTGCGGTGGCGAAGCCGAATTCGTCGGCGCCGAGCAGCGCGCCGATCGCGACGTCGCGGCCGGTGCGCAAGCCGCCGTCGACCTGCACCGCGATGCGGCCGCGCAGGCCGTTCAGCACCAGCGTCTGCTGCGTCTCGGCGAGGCCGATTTCCCACGGTGAGCCGGCATGGGTGAGCGAGGTCAGCGGCGAGGCGCCGGTGCCGCCTTCGTAGCCGGAGATCGTCACGTGGTCGGCGCGCGCCTTGCTGACGCCCGCGGCGACCGTGCCGACCCCGACCTCGGACACCAGCTTGACCGAGACGCGGGCGCGCGGGTTGACGTTCTTGAGATCGTGGATGAGCTGCGCCAGGTCCTCGATCGAGTAGATGTCGTGGTGCGGCGGCGGCGAGATCAGGCCGACGCCCGGCGTCGAGTGGCGCACACGGGCGATGTTGCGGTCGACCTTGTGGCCCGGCAGCTGGCCGCCCTCGCCGGGCTTGGCGCCCTGCGCCATCTTGATCTGGATGTCGTCGGCGTTGACGAGATACTCGGTCGTCACGCCGAAGCGGCCTGAGGCGACCTGCTTGATCGCCGAGCGCATCGAATCGCCGTTGGGCAGCGGCTTGAAGCGGTCCGCTTCCTCGCCGCCCTCGCCGGTGTTCGACTTGCCGCCGATGCGGTTCATCGCGATCGCGAGCGTGGTGTGCGCCTCGCGGCTGATCGAGCCGAAGCTCATCGCGCCGGTGGCGAAGCGCCGCACGATGTCCTTCGCCGGTTCGACCTCGTCGATCGGAATGGGCTGGTCGGCCCACTTCATTTCCATCAGCCCGCGGATCGTCAGCAGGCGCTCGCTCTGTTCGTTGATCGCGCGCGCGAAGGCCTTGTACTCGCCGGGCAGGTTGCCGCGCACGGCGTGCTGCAGGCGCGCCACGGTTTCCGGCGTCCAGGCATGGTCTTCGCCGCGCAGGCGGAAGGCGTAGTCGCCGCCCGGGTCGAGCATGGTGCGGTAGATCGGATTGTCGCCGTACGCCGCCTTGTGGCGGCGCACCGTCTCCTCGGCGATCTCGCGCCAGCCGGCACCCTCGATCGTCGTTGCGGTGCCGGTGAAGTACTTCTCGACGAAGCCCGAATGCAGTCCAACGGCATCGAAGATCTGCGCGCCGCAATAGGACTGGTAGGTCGAGATGCCCATCTTGGACATGACCTTCAGCAGGCCCTTGCCCACCGCCTTGATGAAGTTCTTCTGGACTTCATAGGGCTTCAGCTGCAGGCGGCTCTCGACGCGGATCTGCTCCAGCGTCTCGAACGCGAGATAGGGGTTCACCGCCTCCGCTCCGTAGCCGGCGAGGCAGCAGAAATGATGGACCTCGCGCGCCTCTCCGGTCTCGATGACGAGGCCGGTCTGGGTGCGCAGGCCGCGGCGGATCAGGTGGTGGTGAACGGCGGCGGTCGCCAGCAGGGCCGGAATCGGCACGCGCTCCGCCGACACCGCGCGGTCGGAGAGGATGAGGATGTTCTGGTCGGCGAGGACCGCATCGGTCGCCTCGGCGCAGATGCGGTCGAGCGCGCGCTCGAGCCCGTCCGCCCCTTCGCTCGCCGGCCAGGTGGTGTCGATCGTCGTGGTGCGGAAGGCGCCGTCGAGCAATTCGGAGATCGCGCGGATCTTCTCGAGCTCGGCGTTGGTCAGCACCGGCTGCGCCACCTCGAGGCGCTTGTGCGTGCCGGCCTGGCGGCCGAGCAGGTTCGGACGCGGGCCGATCATCGACACGAGCGACATCACCAGCTCCTCGCGGATCGGGTCGATCGGCGGGTTGGTGACCTGGGCGAAATTCTGCTTGAAGTAGTTGTAGAGCAGCTTCGGCTTGCGCGAGAGCACGGCGATCGGCGTGTCGGTGCCCATCGAGCCGATCGGGTCGTCCGGCTCCTTCGCCATCGGCTCGAGGAAGAACTGGATGTCCTCCTGGGTGTAGCCGAAGGCCTGCTGGCGATCGAGCAGCGTGCTCGGGTCGTTGGCCGGCGGCGCCGGCTGGCCGTTCTCGAGCTCGCCGATGTCCTCGAGCTTGTACTGCGTCTCCTTGAGCCATTCCTCGTAGGGCTCGGCCTCGGCGAGGGTGCGCTTGAGCTCCTCGTCCTCGACGATGCGGCCCTGCTCGAGGTCGATCAGCAGCATCTTGCCGGGCTGCAGGCGCCACTTGCGCAGGATCTTCTCCTCGGGGATCGGCAGCACGCCCGATTCCGAGGCGAGCACGACGAGGTCGTCGTCGGTCACGACGTAGCGCGCCGGGCGCAGGCCGTTGCGATCGAGCGTCGCGCCGATCTGGCGGCCGTCGGTGAAGGCGATCGCGGCCGGGCCGTCCCACGGCTCCATCAGCGCCGCATGGTATTCGTAGAACGCCTTGCGCTTGCCATCCATCAGCGGATTGCCGGCCCACGCTTCCGGGATCAGCATCATCATCGCATGCGACAGCGCGTAGCCGCCGGCGACCAGCAGCTCGAGCGCGTTGTCCACGCAGGCCGTGTCGGACTGGCCGTGCGGAATCAGCGGCCACATCTTGTCGAGATCGGGGCCGAGCAGCTCCGACTCCATCGTGCGGCGGCGCGCGTACATCCAGTTGACGTTGCCGCGCACCGTGTTGATCTCGCCGTTGTGGGCGATGAAGCGATAGGGGTGCGCGAGCTTCCACGATGGGAAGGTGTTGGTCGAGAAGCGCTGGTGCACGAGGCACATCGCCGACTCGGTCAGCGGATCGCGGAGATCGGCGTAGAAGCTCTCGACCTGGTGCGCGAGCAGCAGACCCTTGTAGACGACGGTGCGCGTCGAGAACGACGGCATGTAGAGCTGGCTCAGCCCCGGCAGCTTCTTCTTGACCTCGAGCTCGGCGAGCGGGTTCTGCGTCTGCTTGCGGATCGTGAGCAGCTTGCGCTCGAACGCGTCCTGGTCCGCGACCTTGGGGCCGCGCCCGACGATCGCCTGACGGATCACCGGCATCGTCGCGATGACGGTCTCGCCGAGGCCGGCGATGTCGGTCGGCACGTCGCGCCAGCCGATCAAGGTCTGGCCCTCGACCTTGATGAAGTGCTCGAACTTCTTGATCGCGAAGGCGCGCGCGGCCTCGTTCTGCGGCAGGAAGCACATCGCGACCGCGTAGTGCCCGGGCTGCGGCAGCGCGACGCCCGACTTGCCCGCCCAGTCGCGCAGCAACGCGTCGGGGATCTGGATCATGCAGCCGGCGCCATCGCCGACCAGCGGATCGGCGCCGACGGCGCCGCGATGATCGAGATTGACCAGGATGCGCAAGCCCTGGCTGACGATGTCGTGCGACTTGCGGCCCTTGATGTTCGCCACGAATCCGACGCCGCACGCATCGTGCTCGTTGCGCGGGTCGTAAAGTCCTTGTTTTTCCGGGGCTTCCATCGCACTGCCTCACGTCGGCCGGTCGCCCGGCTTTTCATTCTCTGCAACGCACACTTAAGGCGACGATCCGCGCGCGGTCAACGGCGGAAACCGGCCGGCTGCAGCGCGGTTTGCGGACAACTGCGAGCGCCGGC
>JAEUKZ010000231.1 GCA_016793045.1 Alphaproteobacteria bacterium | reverse complement strand
GATGACGGCGACGGTCGCGATCAGGCCGGGATAGATGAACGAGCGGTAGCGCGGCGGACGATAGGCCGGCGGCCGGCGCCCGCCGGTGGCGGCGCGTTCGCCGGCCGGCTCGAGCGCGGCGGTCTCTGCGTGCGAGGCCATCTCGTCTCCGTCGCTGTCGTCGTACCGCCGGGCATGCGGCGGGGCGGGAGCGATCGCTACCGCCCCGCCGCCGCCCCGAGGGCTCAGCCCTGCTCGCTGCGCGCGAGGACCGGCGCGAACTCCGCCGTCGCGCGGCGCATCTCGCTTGCCGCGTCGGCGCCGCCGATCATGTTGGTGAGCGCCGTGCCGAAGGTGTCGCGGAACTCCGTCACCGGCACGATCACCGGCAGGCCGGGGCGCACGATCGGCAGCGACTGCTGCACGCAGGTCGCCCAGTCGCGCGGCACGCTGAGCGAGGCAAGGGTCTGCGGATCGCTGAGCGTCGAACTGCGGAACGGCACGCCGCCGCCCGCCTGCATGAGGCGGTTGCACATCTGCTTGTTGGTGACCCACAGGCAGTAGAGATAGGCGGCTTCCTTCTTCTGGCTCGCCGCCGGGATGCCGATGCCGTCGCCGAACATAGCGGAATGGTGCGCCTTCGGCCCGCGCGGGAATACGCCGTAGCCGACCTTGCCGACGACGCGGCTGCGGGTGCGGTCCTCGACCGGCGGGGCGAAGCCGACGCCGTCGATCCACATCGCCGCGCGGCCCTGGATGAACAGCGACTGCGATTCGTTCCAGTTGTAGCCGGCGACGCCCTGCGGGCCGTAGTCCTTGAGCAGCTTCTTGTAGATCTCCGCCGCCGCGATCGCGTCGGGCGTGTCGGTGATCAGGCGCGGCGGGCTGCCGGTCACCGTCTCCTGGC
Organism: Alphaproteobacteria bacterium; assembly: GCA_016793045.1. Classification (GTDB taxonomy): domain Bacteria; phylum Pseudomonadota; class Alphaproteobacteria; order CACIAM-22H2; family CACIAM-22H2; genus JAEUKZ01. The sequence goes on along the minus strand of JAEUKZ010000231.1, from coordinate 5,617 downwards.
CCCAGCCGAGCAGGATCTGGGTGTAGACCGGCAGGTTGGCGTTGCGCAGGCCGCGCGCGACCACGCCGGCGATGCCGTTGGCGGGGTCGTGCAGGCGCGCCGCCGCGGTGACGATGTCGTCGATCGTCTGCGGATACTGGACGCCCTTGGCCGCGAACAGCTCCTTGTTCCAGTAGAGCATCCACGGATCGACGCTCCAGGGCAGCGAGCGCGTGCGGCCGTCGTCGGTCGCGTATTCGAAGCCGCGCTGCGTGATGTCGGCCTTGTCCCAGTCGGCCGGAGTCATCTGCGGATCGTTCAGCCAATCGGTGACGTCGTGCAGCCAGCGCGCGCGCGCGAACTGGCGCTTCTGGACGTGATAGGCGAGCTGGAAGACGTCGAAGCTCGGGCGGCCGGAGTTGAACTCGATCACCGCCTTCTGGCGATGCTGCTGCTCGGGGATGACCTCGACGCCGACGGTGATGCCGGTCAGCGCCTGGAACTCGGCGTTGTGGCGGCGCGCATTCTCGGCGCGCGGGCCGGTCACCAGCGAGGCCTCGATGCTCTGGCCCTGGAAGCGGCGCCAATTGAACGCGCCGGATTGCGCGAACAGCGTCTTCGTGTTGAGCATCGGCGCGGCAAGCGCGCCGAGCCCGGCGCCGGCCATGAGGACCGAGCGGCGGGACACTGAAATCCTGGAATCATCCTTACGGGCCATTGCGTCTGCTCCCTGTGGTAATGGGGCGACCCGAAGGCCGCCTGCCGAACTCGCAGCGACCTTAGCAACTGACATGTCAGTTTGCAATCAAGCGCGATCGGGCATGCGGCCGGGGCGCGCCGACGGGCCCCGCCTGCCCGCTCCGCCGCGGACGCGCCGCGATCAGGCCGCCGGCATGCCGCGCGTCGCCCAGCCGATGGTGCGGTTCTCCACCATCTGCGCGCCGCCGTACATCGCCACGCCCATCACCGCCGTCACCACCAGACCAGCGAAGACCAGCGGCACGTCGAAGCGCGACGACGCGACGATCATCAGATGACCGATTCCGGCATTCGAACCGACGGTCTCGGCGATGATCGAGCCGACGAAGGCCGAGGTGATCGAGACCTTGAGGCTCGCGAAGAAGAACGGCATCGCCCGCGGCAGCCCGACCTTGCGCACGATGTCGAGCGGCCGTGCGCCGAGCGCGCGCAGCACGTCGCTCAGTTCCGGCTCGACCGTCGCGATGCCGGTGGCGACGTTGACGACGATCGGAAAGAAGCTGAGCAGGAAGGCGGTGATCGCCGCGGGGACCGAGCCGATGCCGAACCAGATCACCAGGATCGGCACCACCGCGACCTTCGGCACGGAATTGAACGCGATCAGCACCGGATAGAGTCCGCGATAGAGCAGGCTCGAGGACCCGATCGCGGTGCCGAGCGCCAGCCCGAAGGCGATCGCCGCGGCGAAGCCGACCACCGTCGTCATCAAGGTCTGCCAGGAGTTCTGCAGCAGCGGATCCCACCACTTGACCATGCTCGCCGCGATGGCGGAGGGCTTGGGCAGGATGAACTCGGGGATGGCGAAGCCGCGCACCGCGACCTCCCACAGCGCCAGCGCCGCCAACGTAAGCAGCCACGGCAGCACCGCTTCGAGCCGGCGGCGGCGGCGCGCGGCCGCGGCCAGCGCCGCCGCACGGCTGCTGCCGTTGCGGCGCACCGGCGCCGGCACGACGGCTTCGTCACGCGGCATCACCCGCCCCCTGCCCGTCGCCGCGGCGGCTTTCGTCGATCTGGTCGCGCAGGTCCTGCACGACCGCCTGGAATTCAGCGGCATAGGTTCCGGCGAGACGCCGCGGCCGCGCGAAGTCGATCCGGCGCTCGGCGACGATGCGGCCGGGCCGCGCCGACATCACCAGCACGCGGTCCGCGAGGTACACCGCCTCGCGCAGGTCGTGCGTCACCAGGATCACCGTCGGCTTGCGCGCGAGCCACAGATCCTGCAGCACGCCCCACAGCTCCTCGCGCGTGAACACGTCGAGTGCGCCGAACGGTTCGTCGAGCATCAGCAGGGCCGGCTGGTGGATGAGCGCGCGGCACAGCGATGTGCGCTGCTGCATGCCGCCCGAGAGCTGCCAGGGAAAGCGCTGCTCGAAACCCGCCAGGCCGACCAGCGACAGCAGGTCGCGCGCCTGCGCCTCGTAGGCCGCGCGCTCGCGACGCAGCCGGCCCCGATGCGGCACCACGACCTCGAGCGGCAGCATCACGTTGTCGAGCACCGTCCGCCATGGCAGCAGCGTCGGGTTCTGGAACGCCATTCCGGCGATCGACAGCGGCCCGTCGACCTCGCGCCCGGCGACGATGACGTTGCCGTCGCTCGCCGGCCACAGGCCGGTGACGAGCCGCATCAACGTGGACTTGCCGCAGCCCGACGGACCGACCACGGCGACGAACTCCCCCTTGGCGACGCTCAGGCTCGCATCGCGCAGGGCAAGCGTGCCGCCGTCGCCGCCGTAGAGCACCTCGACGCCGTCGAGTTCGACGAACGCGTCCTGCCGCGCGGACCGGGCGGGGCCGGAATCGGGCACGACGGGCGCCGCCCGCCGGTCAATAGGCCGCGTCGGCTTCGGCCGCCGCGGCGATCGGCGCCTCGGCGAGCTTCCACGACGGCCGCCGCTTGGCGAAGTTGGCGTAGACCCGGTCGCCCGCCACGATCGGCGCGAACTCGGGCCGCGACGGCGCCTCGCCGACCAGCGCCTGCGGGTCGATCACGGTGCGGAACGAGGGATGGACGAAGAGCGGGATCGAATAGCGCTCGTTGCCCGAGCGGTTGATCACCTGGTGAAGCGCCGCGTTGTAGCGGCCGTTGGTCCAGTGGCGCAGCAGCTTGCCGATGTTGACCACGATTGCCGAAGGATTCGGAACCACGGGGAGCCAATCCCCGCCCGGCGCATGCACCGCGAGGCCGCCGTTCATGTCCTGGATCAGCAGCGTGATCAGGCCTTCGTCGAAATGCGCGCGCACGCCGAAATCGGCGACGTCGGCCACGGCTTCCTGCGGCGGGTAGTGGATCACCCGCATGTTCGAATAGGTGTCGCGCGACGCCTCGGCGAAGAAGTCCTCGCGCGCGCCGAGATGGATGGCGATCGCGCGCAGCACGTCCTGGCTCAGCGCGAACATCCCGGCGTAGCACGCCTCCAGGCGCTGCCTGAAGCCGGCGAGTTCGGGAAACGGCGTGACGCTGTGGAAGGGCAGCGCCGCGAGCGCGGGATCGGCCGGGATCGCCGGATGGCCCATGCTGAACGCTTCATGGCCGCTCGGCCGCTGGCCGGGGACCTGGCTGTCGAACATCGGAATGTAGCCGCGATTGTTCTGCTGGTCGCGAACGCGCAGCTTCTCCGCCTCCGGCAGCGCGAAGAACGACTTTGCCGCCGCGAACGCGCCGTCGATCGCCGCCGCCGGCACGCCATGGCCGGTCAACGACATGAAGCCGTATTCCTCCGCCGCCGCGCCGATCGCTTCGGCGACCGCGTGCCGGGCATGCGCATCGCCGCCGCGGAACGGCGCGAAGTCGATCGTCGGAATGACTGTCGTGTTCATTGGTTCGATCCCCTGTCGTCACGCGAAGCGCCGGCCGGATGGCCGGCCACTACGAGAGCATCCGCTCCGCACGCGGCGGCAGGTAGGCGTCGGTGTAGACGTCCTCCGGGCGCAGCCGGGCGGTGAGGCCGTAGGCCTCCTCGATGGCGCGGATGCCGAGCTGCAGACGCGCCGGGTCGACCGACGACAGGCCGTTGCGCCGGACGTTGTCGGTGACCACCGTGTACTCGGAGGCGACGCGCTGGCGCTCGGTTTCGATCGCGACGTCGGTCAGCGGCTCGACCCGCTTCAGGATCTCGATCGCTTCCGCCGGATTGCGCTGGGTGTGGACGATGCTGCGGAACAGCCCGCGGAGCGTGCCGCGCACCGCATCGGGCTGGCGGCGCAGATAGTCCTGCGTGGTGATGTAGCAGGTCGCGTAGAGGTCGAGCCCGAAGTCGCGATAGAGCATGATGCGCTGCGCCGGCCAGTCCATGCCGAGCGCCTTGAGCGACAGCGCCGTGCTCATCAGGATCCCGGTGATGCCGTCGGCGCGGCGCTGGACCAGCATCGGCTCGCGCAGTTCGGGCTGCACCGACATCCAGGTGATGCGGCGCGCGTCGATCCCCGCGGCGCGCGCGAAGGCGGGAAAGATCTGGCGGCCGGCATCGAACTCGGGCGCGGCGAGCGTCTTGCCTTCGAGGTCGCGCGGGCTGTTGATCGGCCCGTCGCCGCGGACGGTCGCGCAGATCGCGCCGCGATCGGCCGCGATCGCGACGACGACCAGCCCGCGATCGGGATTGTCGGCCATGAACTTGAGCGTCGGGTTGATGTCGCCCTGGCCCATGTCGTACGCGCCGGCGGCGATGTCGACCGGCACGCGGCCGGAGCCGAAGCCGCGGCTCAATTGGATGTCGATGCCGGCTTCGCGGAAGAACCCCTTCTCGCGGCCGAGCAGCGCGTAGGAACTGGGCCCCTGGAACGCCCAGTCCATCGTGAAGCGCACGCGCGCCAGCGCCGCCTGACCGCGCGCCACATGGGGCGCCGCCAGCATCGCCGCGCCCGCGATCGTCGCAAACTGCCGCCGGGACAAACCCTTCGTCATCGCCCTTGCCCTTCCCTTGCCTGCCGCGACGGCGCAGTACGCCGGCGCCTGACCTTGCAAGATGAAAAGCAATCCCTGGGCCACCCGCAGCCCTCCGGCCCTGTCGCGAGTCGCGGGCCGCCGGCTGCGACAGGGGGGCCGGCATTGCCTGACATTCGGGCACGTCGATGCCTCAAATGCAGTCAGGGTCCGGGGCGGACGGGAAGCGAGACGTGAGTCGCCCGGCGGCGTGGCGCCCGCGGGCTGCGCGACGGCGCGCCGCTAGCGCTTGCGCCAGGCCTGGGTGCGGGCGAGGACGACGCGGCTGAGCAGAACCTGGAGCAGCTTAACGCCGGCAGAGGTCAGCACGATCATCAAGGCCATCGCGGCCGCGCTCGCCGTCTTGCCGGATTCGTCCATGCTGACGACCGAGATCGAGGCGAGCTTGGTATCGGCGCCGTAGAGAAAGATCACCGCCGACACCGTCGTCATCGCATTGACGAAGAGATAGACCGCGATGTCGAGGACCGCCGGCAGGCAGACCGGCACGGTGACGCGCCCGAACGTGCGCCAGACCGGCACCTTGAGCGACGCCGACACTGCCTCGAATTCCGGGTCGATCTGCTTGAGCGCGGTCGTCGCGGTCAGGTGCCCGACCGTATAGAAATGCGCGAGCGAGTTGATCACCAGGATCGCCATCGTCGCATAGATGAAGTTGAACGGATTGGCCGGATCGATGAAGAAGAAGATGTAGCTGAGCCCCAGCACCAGCCCCGGCACGGCGAGCGGCAGCATGGCGAAGAACTGCGCGACCATCCGCAATGGCCCGAAGGCGCGGCTCTTCTCGACCAGCCATGCCCCGGTGAACAGGATCGTGGTGCCGATCACCGCGGTCCAGCAGGCGAGCTGGATCGAGTTCCAGTAGGCGCCCCACCCCGACGAATCGACGCTGGCGAAGTCGTAGTGCCGCAGGGTCAACGAGAGATTGTACGGCCAGTA
>JAEUKZ010000207.1 GCA_016793045.1 Alphaproteobacteria bacterium | reverse complement strand
GTCCGCGCGATCGTCGGCCCCGACGTTCCGATCGTGGCGTCGCTCGATCTCCACGGCAACATCGGCGCGCCGTCGGCGGCGCTGTCCGACGCGCTGGTCGCCTATCGCACCTACCCGCATATCGACATGCGCGAGACCGGCGGGCGCGCCTTCGCGCTGGTCGCGCGCATCCTCGCGCGCGGGCCGCTCGGCAAGGCATGGCGCAAGCTGCCCTTCCTGATGCCGCTGCACCGCCAGACCACCGTCGCCGACCCTTGTCGCGCGATCTATGCCGAGATGGCGCGCATTGAGGCGGAACCGGGCATGGCGTCGATGTCGCTGCTGCCCGCCTTCCCGATGGCCGACGTGCCGGTGCTGGCGCCGGTCGTGCTCGCCTATGCCGACACGCAGGCGCGCGCCGACGCGGCCGCGGATCGCTTCGTCGCCGCCATCATGGCGCGCGAGGCGGAGTTCGCGCCCGGACTGAAGACGCCGGAGGAGGCGATCGAGCTGGCGCGCAGCGCGCCCGCGGGCAAGCCGGTGATCTTCGCCGACGTCCAGGACAATTCCGGCGCCGGCGGCACCTCGGACACGATCGGCATCATCGCGGCGCTGGTGAAGGCGAAGGTCGATGACGCGATCGTCGCCATCATCTACGACCCGGACTCTGCGGCGAAGGCGCATGCAGCGGGCATCGGCAAGACCGTCGCGCTCGATCTCGGCGGCAAGCTGGTCCCCGGCCAGCGCCCGTTCCGCGGCGATTTCGTGGTCGAGACGCTCGCCGACGGGCCGTTCCCGCTCACCGGCCCGATGGGCAAGGGCAACCTCGCCAATGTCGGCAAGGTCGCGCAAGTCCGCATCGGCGGCGTCCGCGTGGTCGTCGCCAGCAAGCGCACGCAATGCCTCGACCAGGCCTATTTCCGCCATGCCGGGCTGGAGCCCAAGGACCACCGCATCGTGGTGGTCAAGAGCACCAACCACTATCGCTGCGACTTCCAGGACATGGCCGGCGCGATCGTCGATGTCGCGGCGCCGTCGGTCTACGACGTCAACCCTGCGCATCTCGTCTGGCGCAAGCTGCCGCCCGGCTTGCGGCTCTACGGCAAGGGACCGGCGGTCCCGTCGAAATGACCGTGCGCCGGCGCGTCCGGGCGCTCGGCATCGCGCCGGGCCTGCTGCCGCCCGGTCCGCTCAACGCGATCACCGATGTCGCCGGGGTGCAGGTCGGCCACTGCACGCTGATCGAAGGCGAGCGAATCCGCAGCGGCGTCACCGCGGTCCTGCCGCACGGCGACAACGTCTTCCTGCAGCGCGTGCCGGCCGCGATCCATGTCGGCAACGGCTTCGGCAAGCTGATCGGAACGAGCCAGGTGCAGGAACTCGGCGAGATCGAGACGCCGATCCTGCTGACCTCGACCTTGAGCGCCTGGCGCGTCGCCGATGCGCTCGCCGCCTGGATGCTCGACCTGCCCGGCATGGAGCGCGTGCGCTCGCTCAACCCTGTTGTGGGGGAAACCAATGACGGGATGCTCAACGACATCCGCGCGCGCGCCGTCGGGCCGGAGGCCGTTCGCGCCGCGCTCGAATCCGCGGGCAGCGGCGCGGTCGCGGAAGGCAGCGTCGGTGCCGGCACCGGCACGGTCGCCTTCGGCTGGAAAGGCGGCATCGGCTCCGCGTCGCGCGTGCTGTCCAAGGGCCAGGGTGGCTGGACGCTCGGGGTTCTGGTGCAGAGCAATTTTGGCGGCGACCTGACCATCGCCGGAATTCCCGTGGGCCGGCTGCTGCGCGATCAGCCGGCCGCGCCCGGCGACGGTTCGATCATGATGGTCGTCGCGACCGACGCACCGCTCTCGCCGCGCAATCTCTCGCGCGTCGCGTCCCGCACGATGATGGGCCTCGCGCGCACCGGGTCCTGGGCCGCCAACGGGTCGGGCGACTATGCGATCGCGTTCTCGACCGCATCGTCGGTCCGGCGGCCGGTGGTGATCGGCGCGCGCGGGCCGGAGACGCCGCCGGTCCGCAGCTGCGAGGATCTCGGCAACGACGCGCTGACGGCTCTCTTCCAGGCGACGGTCGAAGCGACCGAAGAAGCGGTGCTGAACTCGCTGTTCATGGCGACGACGGTGTCGTCCGCGCTCGGCACGGTCGAAGCGCTGCCGCTCGATCGCGTCGCCGATATCCTCCGGCGCCGCGGCGCTATCGCCACAGGCGCTTGAAAGTCTCCATCAACGGGATCACCGTCAGCGCGATCAGCGCCAGCGCGAGCCATTCGCCGAACGACAGGGTTTCGACGCCCAGAACGCCCTGCAGTCCCGGCACGAAAGGTGCCGCGATCTGCAGGCCCTGCGTGGCCAGGATGCCGAACACGAGCACGGGGTTGGCGCCCAAGGGGATCGCCAGGATCGAGCGCCGCTCCGACCGGCTGTTGAGGCAGTGCGCGTTCTCGAAGCAGACGAGCAGCCAGAGCAGCGCATTCTGCGCCGCCGCCGTGCCGAACCCGGCGTCGAGCATCAAGGCATAGACGGCGAAGCTCACGGTGCCGATATAGCCGCCTGCAAGCAGGACCTGGGTCGTCATCAAGCGGTCGAAGATCGGATGGTTCGGCGGTCGCGGCTTCTGTTCGAGCCGGCCGGGTTCGCCGCGCTCGAAGGCGATGGCGACATCCTGGATGCCGTTGGTGACGAGGTTGAGCCAGAGCAACTGCACCGCCGTGAGCGGTGCCGGGAGGCCGAAGGCCGTCGCGAGCACGAAGATCAGGATTTCGGCCGCGCCCGTCGCGACGACGACCTGGATGACCTTGCGCACGTTGTCGTAGGCGATGCGGCCTTCCTCGATTCCGGCGACGATCGAGGCGAAGTTGTCGTCGACGATGATGAGATCCGCCGCCTCGCGCGCGACGTCGGTGCCGCCGCGGCCCATCGCCACGCCGATGTCGGCGGCGCTCAGCGCGGCGGCGTCGTTGATGCCGTCGCCCGTCACCGCCACGATGTGGCCCTGCGCGCGCAGCGTCTCGACGATGCGCAGCTTCTGCAGCGGCTCGATGCGCGCGAACACCCGGCAGTCGCGCACCAGCGCGTCGAAGCGATCGGCCGATGCGGCGGCGAGGTCGGCGCCGGTGACCACCGCCGCGTCGCCGTCCGCGATGCCGAGCGCGCCGGCGATCGTGCGGGCGGTCAAGGGATGGTCCCCGGTGATCATGCGCACGTCGATCCCGGCCCGGTGGGCGCGCCCGACCGCCCCCGGCGCTTCGGGCCGCACCGGGTCCATGATGCCGGCGAGCCCGAGCAGGCGGAGGTCGTGCAGCGAATCGAGCGTCGGCTCGGCGACCGTTCCCTCCGCCACCGCGATCACGCGATAGCCTGCAGCCGCGAGCGCGGCCGCTTCGGCGGCCGCCGGCCCGTCCGGTTCGCACATCGCGAGGACCGTTTCCGGCGCGCCCTTGACGGCGGCGACGACGCCCCCTTCGTGGCCGAGGAAGGCCGCGGCGAAGCGCAGCTCCGGCTCGTAGGGGATACGCGACAATACGGCCGCACGTAGCGCCGCAAGATCGGCGCCACGCCCGGCGGCGAAGGCAAGAAAGGCAATGTCGACAGTATCGCCGGTGGCGCCTGCTCGCGATCCGCCGGGCCCGAGCGCCGCTTCGTTGCATAGTGCGGCAGCGCGTGCGAGCGCGTCGGCACGTCGATCGGCGGCCGCGCAGCGGCCGATCCCCGGCAGCCACAATGTCTCGACGGTGAGTTCGTTGAGCGTCAGCGTGCCGGTCTTGTCGCTGGCGATCAGCGTGCAAGAGCCGAGTCCCTCGACCGCGGGCAGGTTGCGCACGACGACGTTGCGCTTTCCCATCCGGCTGACGCTGATCGACAGCGCGACCGTCATGGCCACCGGCAGGCCTTCGGGAATCGCCGATACCGCGAGCGCGACCGCGATCAGGAAGACCTCGGCGAGCCCCGCACCGCGCAGCCATTCGACGCCGCCGAGCACGGCGACGATGCCGACTACCGCGAACGCGACGACCTGGGTGAAGCGCTCCATGCGGCGGATGAGCGGCGGCGGCGACGGCGGGTCCGCCGCGATCCGTGCCGCGATCCGGCCGACTTCGGTCGAGGCGGCCGTTGCCACGACCACCCCGCTCGCCCGACCGCCGACGACGGTCGATCCGGCATGCAGCATCGTTGCGCGATCGCCGAGCACCGCGTCCTCCGCGACCTTCGCGCCGGCATCCTTGTTCACCGGCACCGACTCGCCGGTCAGCAGGCTCTCGTCGACCTTCAGGTCATGGGTGTCGATCAGGCGCACATCGGCCGGAACACGCAGCCCGGTTTCGACCTGAACGACGTCGCCGGGAACGATCTCGCGACCATCCAGCCGCGTCGGCGCGCCGTCGCGCCATACGGTCACCCAGCTTGCGACGAGCGCCCGCAGCGCCCGCGCGCGTCCCTCCGCGCGCGCTTCCTGGTAGGCGCCGATCGCGGCATTGAGCGCGAGCACCCCGAGGATGAACAGCGCGTCCGTGACCTTGCCGAAACCCAGCGACACTGCGGCCGCACCCAGCAGCAGATAGATGAACGGACTGCGGAATTGCGCGAGGAAGATGACGGCGAGCGAACGGGCCGACCGTTCGGGCAGCACGTTCGGCCCGAACCGGGCGCGCCGCGCCGCAGCTTCGCGCGCGCTCAGCCCGGACGGACTCGCGCCGAGACCGGCGAAAACGGCGGCCGGTTCCGCGGCATGGGGCGGCGGTGGAACGGTCTCGGTCATCGCGCGATCGTAGCGGCGCGCGGATCGCGGGGATTGATCTGGCTGAAGCCGCGCGGGCGCGGATCAGCCTGCGGGCCGACCTTGGTCCGGCGCGGGGAGCGCGCGGCGGTCCTCTTCGACCTGCAGCATTTTCATGGCCTTCTGCAGCTTCTCGAACGCGCGCACTTCGATCTGGCGCACGCGCTCGCGGCTGATGCCGAAGCGCTGGGACAGATCCTCGAGCGTGGTCGGTTCGTCCTTGAGGCGGCGCTCGGTCAGCACGTCGCGCTCGCGCGGGCTCAGGCTCTCCAGGGCGCGGCTCAGCATCTGCTGGCGGCGCGTCAGCTCCTGCGATTCGGCGAGCTGGATTTCCTGGTTGTCGGTCTCGTCGACCAGCCAGTCCTGCCATTCGCCTTCGCCTTCGTCGCGCAGCGGCGCGTTGAGCGAATGGTCGGGGGCGGCGAGGCGGCGGTTCATCGACACCACCTCCTCCTCCGACACGTTGAGCTCGCGCGCGATCTTCTTGACGCGCTCGGGCGTCAGATCGCCCTCGTCATAGGCGCGCATCTGGTTCTTCATCTTGCGCAGATTGAAGAACAGCTTCTTCTGCGCGGCGGTGGTGCCGATCTTCACCAGCGACCACGAATGCAGGATGTATTCCTGGATCGAGGCCTTGATCCACCACATCGCGTAGGTCGCGAGGCGGAAGCCGCGGTCGGGGTCGAAGCGCTTGACCGCCTGCATCATGCCGACATTGCCTTCGGAGATCAGCTCCGACACCGGCAGCCCGTAGCCGCGATAGCCCATCGCGATCTTCGCGACGAGCCGCAGATGACTGGTGACCAGCCGATGCGCGGCGTCGACGTCGCCATGCTCGCGCCAGCGCTTGGCGAGCATGAACTCCTCGTCCGCATCGAGCATGGGGAAGCGGCGGATCTCCTGGAGGTACCGGCCGAGATTCCCTTCGCCACTAAGCACTGGCAGCGTCTGTGCCATCGCCGATCCGACCCTGTCTGTTGTTGCTGACGTTCGGGGCTTGCTGCCCGACGCAGGAAGGATGCCAACGCACCGTTCGCTGCACACCGGCGACAAGACCGCCGGGAGTCCGCGGCTTCACCGCAGACCGTGCAGTCTACATGGATTCCCGGCGATTTCCAGCCTGCCCCTGAAGGGGCTCCAGTCTCTCGAGCAAGGCACTGAAATCAGGGGCGTATTTCTTCTGAAAGCGGAGCGGCGCACGGGTAACCGGGTGCTCGAAGCCAATCACGATTGCGTCGAGCGCCTGGCGCCTGAAGTCGGCAAGCGCGCCGGCGAGGGGGTCCGCGCCGCGTCGCCGGCCGCCGTAGACCGGATCGCCCAGCAGCGGATGGCCGATCGAGGCCAAATGAACGCGGATCTGATGCGTTCGTCCGGTCGCCAGGCGGCATTCGATGAGGCTGGCGGCGCCGCCGGCGAGGACGCGGATCAGCCGGAAGCGGGTGAGCGCCGTCCGCCCGCCGGCGACGACCGCCATCTTCTTGCGGTCGCTGCGCGAGCGGCCGATCGCGCCGCTGATCTCCCCCGCGTTCGGCGCGATGCCGCGCACCAGCGCGACGTAGACGCGCTCGATCGTGCGGGCGGCGAATTGCTGCGTCAGCGATTGGTGGGCGCGGTCGGTCTTCGCAACGACCATGAGCCCGCTGGTGTCCTTGTCCAGGCGATGGACGATCCCGGGCCGGCCGACTCCGCCGACGCCGGCCAGCGAGGCGCCGCAATGGGCGATCAGGGCATTGACCAGCGTGCGATCGGGATTGCCGGGGGCCGGGTGGACGACCAGCCCGGCCGGCTTGTCGACGACGATCAGCTGGTCGTCCTCGTAGAGCACGTCCAGGTCCATCGCCTGGGCGGGCAGGGCACTGGGTACCGCCTGCGGGATCGCCACGGAGAAGACCTCGCCCGCGCGCACCGGTCGCGACGGCGCGTTGACCGCGCGGCCGCCCTGCGAAACGCGCCCTTCACCCATCAGCGTCTTGATGCGGGTGCGCGACAGCTCCGGGATCGTTTCGGCAAGCACCGTCGCCAGGGCACGGTCCAGGCGCAGACCAGATGCCGATTCCGGGATGATGACCTCAAGCGGGCGATCGGGCATTGTGGCGGCCGGAGATCATCGGTGGCGAACGCATTTCAAGGTCAATCCTCGCCCAAGCCGCTGCGCG
>JAEUKZ010000156.1 GCA_016793045.1 Alphaproteobacteria bacterium | reverse complement strand
CGAATCGACGCCCGCGTTCGACAGCACGACGCCGGTCACGCCGCCGACGGTGAACAGGAAGATGAAGCCGATGGCCCACAACATGGGCACGCGGAACTCGATCGACCCGCCCCACATCGTCGCGATCCACGAGAAGATCTTGATGCCGGTCGGCACCGCGATGACCATCGTCGCGATGGTGAAGTAGGCGCGCGTGTCGACGCTGAGGCCGACCGTGTACATGTGGTGCGCCCACACGACGAAGCCGACGACGCCGATCGCCACCATCGCGTAGGCCATCCCGAGATAGCCGAAGATCGGCTTCTTCGAGAAGGTGGAGATGATGTGGCTGATGATGCCGAAGGCCGGGAGGATCATGATGTAGACCTCCGGATGGCCGAAGAACCAGAACAGGTGCAGGAACAGCACCGGATCGCCGCCGCCTTCCGGCACGAAGAACGCGGTGCCGAAGTTGCGATCCGTCAGCAGCATCGTGATCGCGCCGGCGAGCACCGGCAGCGACAGCACGAGCAGGAACGCCGTCACCAGCTGCGCCCAGGCGAAGAGCGGCATGCGGTGCATCGTCATGCCCGGCGCGCGCATGTTGAAGATCGTCGTGATGAAGTTGATCGACGCGAGGATCGACGAGGCGCCCGCGACGTGCAGCGACAGGATCGCCATGTCGACCGACACGCCGGGGTGCGCCGTGGCGCCCGACAGCGGCGGATAGACCGTCCAGCCCACCCCTGCGCCGCCGCCGAGCACGGCCGAGCCGACCAGCAGGATGAGCGCCGGCGGCAGCAGCCAGAAGCTGATGTTGTTCATGCGCGGGAACGCCATGTCGGGCGCGCCGATCATCAGCGGCAGGAACCAGTTGCCGAAGCCGCCGATCACCGCCGGCATGACGACGAAGAACACCATGATCAGGCCGTGGGCCGTGATCACGACATTCCATTCCTGGCCGCCTTCCATGAACTGGACGCCCGGATCCTGCAGCTCGAGGCGCATATAGACCGACAGCAGGCCGCCGATGAGTCCCGCGATGATCGAGAACGTCAGGTACATCGTGCCGATGTCCTTGTGGTTCGTCGAATAGGCCCAACGCCGCCATCCGGTGGGGTGGTGGTCGTGATGTTCGTGTTCGTCGTGCGCGTGGGAGGCGGAGCTGCTCATGACCCTAATCCTTCAGGTCGAATTCCTGGCGTTCAGCGGGCGACTTCGGCAGGCGCGGTCGCGACCTGCAGCGGCGCGTCGCCGCTGGCGGCATAGCGCTGGCGCGCGTCGGCCACCCAGCGGTCGAACTGCTCGCGCGGCAGCGCTTCGATCGCGATCGGCATGAAACCGTGATCGACGCCGCAGATCTGGTTGCACTGGCCATAGTAGACGCCGGGACGGTCGAAGCGCAGCCAGGTCTCGTTGGTGCGCCCGGCGATCCCGTAGACCTGGACGCCCGACGACGGCACGAAGAAGGAGTGCATGACGTCGTTCGACGTCACCAGCACGCGGATATTGGCGCCGACCGGCACGACCGCGCGGTTGTCGACCGCGAGAAGGCGCGGCTGGTCCGGGCGGCGTTCCTCGTCGCGCACGATGCGCGATTCGAAGCGGAAGCCGCCATTGTCCGGATACTCGTAGCCCCAGTACCACTGATACGCGGTGACCTTGAGCGTCAGGTCGGCGTCGTGGGTGCGATCCTGGTAGTAGAGCAACCGCAGGGACGGGATCGCGATGACCACGAGGATGAGGATCGGCACCGCCGTCCAGATCACCTCGATCGTCGTGTTGTGGGCGACGCGCGACGGGTTCGGATTCCGCGACGCACGGAACCGCACCATCGTGTAGAGCAGCAGCCCGAGCACGAACAGCGTGATCAAGGTGATCAGGACGAGCAGGAAGTTGTGAAGCGAATAGAGCTGGGCATGCACCGGCGTCGCCGGCTCCTGCATGCCCATCTGCCAGGGGTGCGGCTGATCGGCCCAGCTCGTGCCAGCGAACACGGCAGCGGCGATCGTCAACCCCAGGACCACGACACCAATCAGCGAGCGCTTATTCATCATCGAATACCCGGTTTCATTCGGCACATCGCGGGGCGGGTGATCCGGGAAACAGAGCAGACCCCGGTCGGCCGGTATAGCCGTCGGGGTCCCCCGTCGCCGTCCCTCTTCTCGCGCCCAAATGCGCGCCGGAAAGCTACACCACCGGGACAAGCACCGACAACCGATCTGCCCGGACCCCTGCCCCGCACCCCGATCCCGAGTTCCGGCACAAAGGCGGAAAAGTCTGAAAAACCGGGCGAAATCCGTGGGATAGCATTACAATGCGACGTTATGCCGCAAGATAAAAGGTGGCCGTCTTGATCCGGATCAGCGCCGCCGTCACACGGCTCGATCCGCCCAAAAAGCGATCTTCCCACCCTGCCGGGCTGCACGAATCGGTCATGCCCGCTATGTTAGTCGCAGGCGACCAAAGGAATGACGATGTCCGAACTTACCCGCACCGACGAGATCTTCTACGCCCGCGCCGGCCTCGAACGCCCCGCGGTCGAGCGGTTGGTCGACGACACGCTGCGCAGTGCCGACGATGGCGAGCTCTTTCTCGAGTATCGCCAGTCCGAGAGCCTCGCCTATGACGACGGCCGGCTGCGCAGCGCCGCATTCGACACCGCGCAGGGGTTCGGCCTGCGCAGCATCGCCGGCGAGTCGGCGGGCTACGCGCATTCCACCGAGTTGTCGCAGGCCGCGATCGCGCGCGCAGCGGAAACGGTGCGGGCGGTCACCAAGGGCCATTCGGGAAGCTTCGCGGACTCTCCTGCGCGCACCAACCGGCATCTGTACGCGGACCTCAACCCCCTCGGCATGATGGCCTTCCCGGAGAAGGTGAAGCTGCTCGCCGAGATCGATGCCTACGCCCGCGCCAAGGATCCGCGCGTGCGCCAGGTGATGGTCAGCCTTGCCGGCGAATGGCAGGCGGTGCAGATCGTGCGGCCCGGCGGCGACCGCCGCGCCGACATCCGCCCGCTGGTGCGGCTCAACGTCAACATCGTCGTCGGTGACGGCGACAAGCAGGAATCCGGCAGCTACGGCAGCGGCGGCCGCTTCGCCTACGAGCGCGTGGTGACGCCCGACCGCTGGCACCACGCGGTCGACGAGGCGCTGCGCCAGGCGCTGGTCAATCTCGGCGCCATCCCCGCCCCCGCCGGCGAAATGCCGGTCGTGCTCGGCTCCGGCTGGCCGGGCGTGATGCTGCACGAGGCGGTGGGCCACGGCCTCGAAGGCGACTTCAACCGCAAGAAGACCTCGGCCTTCGCCGGGCTGATGGGCCAGCAGGTGGCGAGCAAGGGCGTCACCGTCGTCGACGACGGCACGATCAACGACCGGCGCGGCTCGCTCAGCATCGACGACGAGGGCACACCGACCCAGCGCACCGTGCTGATCGAGGACGGCAAGCTCGTCGGCTACATGCAGGATCGCCAGAACGCGCGGCTCATGGGGATGACGCCGACCGGCAACGGCAGGCGCGAGAGCTTCGCCCATCACCCGATGCCGCGGATGACCAACACCTACATGCTCGCCGGCCCGCACGCGCCGGAAGAGATCATCCGCTCGGTCAAGCGCGGGCTCTACGCGGTCAATTTCGGCGGCGGCCAGGTCGACATCACTTCGGGCAAGTTCGTGTTCAACGCCGCCGAGGCCTATCTGATCGAGGACGGCAAGGTCGGCCCCGCGGTCAAGGGCGCGATGCTGATCGGCAACGGACCGGATGCGCTCACCCGCGTGTCGATGATCGGCAACGACATGGCGCTCGACCCCGGCATCGGCACCTGCGGCAAGGACGGCCAGGGCGTGCCCGTGGGCGTCGGGCAGCCGAGCATGCTGATCGACCG
>JAEUKZ010000128.1 GCA_016793045.1 Alphaproteobacteria bacterium | reverse complement strand
GCGCTGTACGGCACGATCTGGATCCTGCTGATCGCCTATCTGTGCCGGTTCCTTCCGCACGGGGTCCGCGCCAGTTCGATCTCGATGCTGCGGATCGGACCGGAGCTCGTCGAATCCGCCGCGACCTCGGGCGCGTCATGGTCGCTGACGATGCGTCGCGTCGTGCTGCCGTTGCTCCGCCCGGGACTGTTGGCCGGCTGGCTGTACGTCGCGATCGTCGCGCTGCGGGAGCTGTCGAGCTCGATCGTCCTCTACAGTCCCGGCACCGAGGTCGTGGCTGTGGTGGTTTGGGATTTCTGGCAGAATGGCCAGATGGCCGAGACGGCGGCGTGCGGTGTCATGCTCATGGCGGCGCTGGCCGGTCTGCTGGTTGCGGCGCGATCGCTCGGCCTGCGCGTCGCCGGACCGATCTAGCCACCGCGAAGGGGGAGGGCATTGGGGTACTCGCCGAGGGTAGAATCGATCACGCGGCGCAACGCTCTTGCAGTGGGGCTCGCCGGCGCACTGATCGCCAGCCGCGCCGTCGGTGCCGGGGCGCAGCCGGTCGCGCCGGCCGATCTCGCAGCCGAAGAAGGCACCGCGCGCCGCGAGCGCCTGGTCGCGGGCGCACGCCGCGAAGGCAGCGTCACGATCTATTCGTCGATGCCGGTCGAGGACATGCGGGCCCAGACCGAAGCCTTCGAGCGTCTGTTCGGCGTCGGCGTGCAGGCCTGGCGGGCGAGCGGCGAGACGGTCGTCCAGCGCACGGTTGCCGAGGCGCGGGCCGGACGATTTGCCGTCGACCTCGTCGAATCCACCGGCCCCGATCTCGAGGCGTTGCGCGGAGAGGGCGTGCTGGCGCCGCTGACAATCCCGTCGGCCGGACGGCTGCATCCGGACGCCCGGCCGGCGCACCGCGCCTATGTCGGCACGCGCTTCCTCGTCGAGGCGCTGGCCTTCAACACTGCCTTGGTGGCGCGCGACGAGCTGCCGCGGCGCTGGGAGGATCTGCGCAACTCCCGCTGGCGCGGCAAGCTCGGGATCACGAACGATGCCGCGCCATGGCTGGCGGCGCTGGCGACCGCCCTGGGGGGCGAGAGCGGCCTTCAGCTCGTGCGTGAGATCTTCGCGGTCAACGGAGTATCGGTTCGCCGGGGGCACAGCCTGCTCGCCAATCTGGTGGCGGCGGGTGAAGTTCCGCTGGCGTTGAACGTCTACGACTACCGCGCCGAGCAGCTCAAGCGTGCCGGTGCGCCGGTGGATACGATCTATCTCGATCCGACCCCGGCCAACATCGCCGGGATCGGGGTCGCGGGCCGGGCGGCACACCCCCATGCAGCGCAGCTGTTCATGGACTTCGCGCTGAACGAAGGTCTGTCGATCCTCCGTGGCCGCGGCTTCCGGACGACCGAGGGAGCCGAATCGCTGCCGGCCGGCATCCGCATCGCGATGAACGACAACGCCGACGTCGTCGCGAACAACGCGCTGTGGCAGCAACGATTGCGGGCCGTCATCGGCCAATGATCAGACTGATGCGACAGCGCTGATCGGCCGGCCGCAATGCACCACGATGCTTCGCTCGGGGACCGCTTTGAGCGCGTCGCGGCCGGCCATTCCGACCGGCTTGCGATCGGCGGTGACGGCTCGCGACTGACCTTTGGCCAGCTGGACGCTGCGGCGGAATCGATCGCACGCATCATCCGCGGGCGACCCGGCGCGTTGGGCGACCGCGTGGTGGTGCTGATGGGCCACGGCGCCGGCCAGATCGCAGCCGCGCTCGCGGTGTTCAAGGCCGACCGCGTGCTGGTCGTGCTCAACGCGTCCGATCCTCCGGCCCGGCTGCGCGCGGCGATCGACGACGCGGATCCGTGCCTGATCCTCGCCGCGCCCGACGCGCTCGATCTTGCGCGCCAGTGCGCCGGACCGGGTCGCGCGGTGGCCTGCGCGGCGGATGGTGGCGCCACGGCGGCGCCGGCGATGCAGAGGCGCGCGGCAGGGCCAGACGACCTCGCCGTGCTGAGCTACACGTCGGGTTCCACCGGGCGCCCGCGCGCGGTGATGCAGACCCATGGACGCCTTCTCGACAGTACGCGGCGGATCCGCGAGTCGATGTCGCTTGCGCCCGAGGACCGCGTGCCGCTGTTCTCCGCGCTGAGCGGCGGCAATGGGCTGGGCGTCGCACTGAGCACGATCTTCGCCGGCGCATCGTTGTGGCCGTTCGCGACGATGGAGGTCGGCGTCAGCGGCCTCGACGCGTGGGTCGATGCCAATGCGATCTCGGTATTCTCCGCGTCGGCATCGCTGTTCCGCAGCTTCGTGCGGGCGAATGCGCCGGATCGTCGGCTGCGCAGCGTCAGGCTGGTGCGGCTGTCGTCCGAGGCGGCGACGTGGCGCGACTTCACCGACTTCCGGCGGCTTTTCCCGTGCGCCGCGACGTTCGTGCACACGCTTTCGTCGTCGGAAACCGGCAACATCGCGGTCCACCGGATCCCACGCGATGCGATCGTGGAGGAGGGCCGCCTGCCGATCGGCCGGCCGGCGGACGGTGTCGCAGTCGCACTTCTGGACGAGGAGGGGCGGCCGGTTCCGCACGGGGCCGCGGGAGAGATCGTCGTGCGCGGGCGCGGCTTCGCAACCGGCTACTGGCGCAACGACGCGTTGACCGCCGCGCGCTTCGCGACCGTCCCCGGCGAAGACGGGCTGCGGGTCGTGCACACCGGCGATCTCGGCCGCCTCCGACCCGACGGACTGCTGGAGTTCGTCGGGCGCAAGGACGCGCGGCTCAAGATTCGCGGCCATCGCATCGAGCCTGCCGAAGTCGAAGCGGCGGTGCTGGGCCTGCCCGGCATTGCGGCGGCCGTGGTGTGCGCGCGCGAGCGCCCCGGTCTCGAGCCGCAGCTCGTCGCGTTCGTCGTCAAGAACGGCGCCGGGGCCTCCGCGCGCGCGATGCGCGCCACGCTCCACGGCCTGCTGCCCGGCCACATGGTGCCTTCGGCGTTCATCGAACTCGAGGCGCTGCCGATCACGCCGCATGGAAAGGTCGACCGTGCGCAGCTGCAGCGCTTCGAGCCGGCGCCAGGCGCCGGTGACGCGCCCGATCCGCCGCAGTCGGAGACCGAGCGGCGCCTGGCCGATCTGTGGGCCGGGGCGCTCGCGCTGGGGAGCGTCGGGAGGAGCGACGATTTCTTCGCCCTCGGCGGCGATTCGCTGACCGCCGCCGTGGTGGCAGCGAACGTTCACCAGGCCTTCGGCGTTCAGCTCAATCTCGCGGCGTTCGTCGACCACGCCACACTGGCCGAGCTCGCACGCGTGATCGACGGGCTGCACGCGGGCGCGCCGGCACACGCCGTGGACCCGCCCATCGTGCGGGCATCGCGCGATCGGCCGCTGCCGCTGTCGTTCTTCCAGGAGCGGATCTGGAAGTTCTCGCAGAGCGCATCGGGCGCGGCCGGCTACACGGTGCCGAATCGCGACGTGATCGAGGGGCCGCTCGACCCCGCGATCCTCGCGGCCTGCCTCGAGGATCTTTTCAGCCGGCACGAAATTCTGCGCACGACCTTCCCGGTGATCGACGGACGGCCGGTTCAGGCGGTTGCGCCGCCGTCGCCGGTTCCACTCCCGCTCTGCGACCTGTCGGCATCGCCCGATGCGGAATCGGCGCTGTGGGCCGCCTACCAGACGGAAAGGGCGCGTCCGTTCGATCTCGCGCGTGGACCGCTGATGCGCCTGTCGCTGGTGCGGCTGCGCGCCGATCTTCACTGGCTCATCAGCGTCAACCATCACATCATCTCCGATGGATGGTCGCGGCAGATCATGTTTCGCGAACTCGCGCAGTTCTATGAGATCCGCAGCGCCGGAGGGGTTCCGCCGCCGCCCGCGGCGACCTTGCAGTACGGCGACTTCGCGGCATGGCAGCGCGCGAACTACGAACCCCGGAGCGCCCGCTACATCGCCCGGATCGCATGGTGGCGCGACACGCTGTCGCCGCCGCCACCGCCGATCGAGCCCCCGGCGCTGCGGCCGCGTCCGCAGCCCGGCGCCGACCCGGATCAGGGCGTCCTGTTCGTGCGGATCGACCCCGACACCGTGCGGCGGCTTGCAGCGCTCTGCCGCGCCGCGGCGACCACCGACTTCGTCGTCCGTCTGGCAGGCTTCGCGGCGTGCCTTTCGATCGAGACACGCCGGCCGGACTTCGCGATCGGGACCTACGTCACCAACCGCACGCGCAGCGAACTGCAGGAAATGCTGGGTTGCTTCGTCAATCTCATCGTCCTGCGCATCGCCTGCGATCCGGATCGGAGCTTCCGGGCGTTCCTGTCCGAGACCCGCCGCGTTTTGACGTCCGCCGAGATGCGCGCCGACATCCCGCACGAGCAGCTTCGCGACGAACTGGCGTCACGCGGGGTCGCGGTGCCGGGCCTGACCGTGCTCTTCAGCGATTCGTCGCGGCGCGAGCGGCTCCATTTCGCCGGCCTGACGCTGACGCGTCGGCGCCACGACGCGCCGGCCACCATGCCGTGGGGATTCAGCGTCGTCAGTGCCGAACAGGACGGCGAACACCTGCTGCGCGCGGATTTCGACGCCGTCCGCTACGATCCGGTCGCGGTGCGGTCGTTCATCGAGCGCGTCGTGCGCTTCTGTGACGCGGCATCGCGCGACCCCGATCGCTCGCTGGCGGCGCTGGGTGCGGAAGCGGCCGGCTGAGTGCGTCACCGCGTCACCGACAGGCTGCGATAGCGAGTCCACGTGCCGCCTTCGTCGCCCCAGAGCCAGAAGCCCTCGACGCACAGCGCGGTGGCGCCGTCGAGATGGCGTCGGTCGTCGTGCGGCAGCAGGAGCAGCACGCGTGCCGGCGCCGCCGCGGTGCCGCCCGCATCGGCGGGGGAAAAGCCAAGATGACCGTTGAGCCGCCGCGCGGTTGCCGCGTCGATGCCGCTGTAGCGCTCGAGGACGACGCGAAAGCGGGCCGGCCAGGTGCGGTCGCGCCCGAGCGTGCCGGAGGCGCTGGGCAGGGCCGGTACGCGAAGTTCCGGCTGCCATTCCTGGGCGACGATGGTGCCGCAGAGATCGACGGGCTTGAACGGCGGCAACGGCGCGGCGACGGTCGTCCAAACCGGGAGCGCAAGCGCAAGTGCCGCGGCAAGGCCGGTGGCCCGCATGGCCGCGCGAATCATTCGCAGAATCGACGATGTCATGTGAGGCCTCCGTGGGTGCAAGGGGACGCCATCGCGCGGCGGTCTTCCTTGACCTGTGTCAGCGCGAAACGAAATTCCGCGCGGAGCCGATGACGTCGCGGCGAAGTGACGCGGTGCCGCCGGCGGGTGGGTGCTCCTGATCTGAATCAATTCCGATCGCGCGCTGCTTGCAATGATGCGCCGTCGGAAAACTCGACCAGGAGGTTACCCCCCATGTCTACGCACAATGCACGCGGTCGTTGCTTGATGGCCGGGGCGGCGCTGCTCGCCCTGGCGACGCTCGGCGCCGGGACGGCCCAGGCCCAGGCCGTCGCCGTCCGCGCGCCCGACAACTTCCAGGCCACCGGCGCCGACATCGCCGGCTGGACGTGGCTGCGGGCGGACGGCAATTTCGCCGAATGGACCTGGAACCCCGCCCAGGGCGCGCCGCGGC
>JAEUKZ010000113.1 GCA_016793045.1 Alphaproteobacteria bacterium | reverse complement strand
GCCGCCTCGCCGTCGATGTCGAGCGCCGAATCGGGCTCGTCGAGTACGACCAGCTTCGGGCGGCCGAACACCGCGCGCGCGAGGCCGACGCGCTGGCGCTGGCCCGCCGACAGCGCGCGGCCGCCGTCGCCAAGGCGCGTGTGGTAGCCGTGCGGCAGATGCAGGATCAGGTCGTGGACGTCGGCGATCTTCGCCGCGGCGACGACGTCGGTGTCGCGCGCCTCGCCCATCCGCGCGATGTTCTCCTTGACCGTGCCGTCGAACAGCTCGATGTCCTGCGGCAGATAGCCGAGATACTGGCCGAGTTCGATGCGGTTCCAGGAATGGATCTCCGCGCCGTCGAGGCGCACGTGGCCGGCCGTCGGCAGCACGACGCCGACCAGCGCGCGCGCCAGGGTCGACTTGCCGGCGCCCGACGGGCCGGCGATCGCCAGCACCTCGCCGGCGTTGAGCTGGAAGCTGACGCCCTTGAGCAGCAACCGCGAGGTTCCGCGCGGCGCGTAGGTCAGGCGGTCGACGGCGATCTTGCCGCTCGGCTCGGGCAGCGAGATCGCCTGCGCGCGCTGCGTCTGCTCGCCGAGGAACTGGTTGAGGCGGTGATAGCTGGTGCGCGCCGAGACGAGGCCGCGCCAGCCGCCGATCGCCTGCTCGACCGGCGAAAGGCCGCGCGCCATCAGGATGGTGGCGGCGGTCATGGCACCGGCCGTCATGTCCTGCTGCACGACCAGCCACGCACCCGCCGCGTACATGAAGATCTGGATGACCTGGCGCAGAAGCCGCGCCATCGCCTGATAGGTGCTGCCGCTGTCCGACGCGCGGGTCTGCTCGTTCGACGCCGCCTCGACGTCGCGCATCCAGGTGCGGCCGTAGCCGGCGAACATGCCCATCGCCTCGACGACCTCTGCGTTGCGCACCGCCACCTCGGCGCGCTGCATCGTGCGCATCGACTTGGCGCCCGCCGCGTTGATGGCGCCGCGCGTGTGGGTTTCGTTGAGCAGGCCGACCGCGAACAGCGCCACCGCGCCGGCCGTCGCGATCAGGCCGAGGACGGGATGGATGAGGAAGACGATGCCGAGATAGAGCGGCAGCCACGGCGCATCGAACAGCGCGAACAGGCTGTGGCTGCCGAGATAGGAACGCACCTGGGCGAGATCGCGCAGCGGCTGGACGCCGTAGGGCCGGCCCTCGACCGTCGCCATCACGACGCGCTCGAAGACCTCCGGCGCGAGGCGGCGGTCGAGAAAGGCGCCGATCCGCGCCACCA
This sequence comes from Alphaproteobacteria bacterium, assembly GCA_016793045.1. Lineage (GTDB taxonomy): Bacteria > Pseudomonadota > Alphaproteobacteria > CACIAM-22H2 > CACIAM-22H2 > JAEUKZ01. The sequence continues at coordinate 20,535 of JAEUKZ010000113.1, read as the reverse complement.
GGCGCGAGCGCACCATGTCGAGCGCCACCATCGCGCACAGCGTGACGATGGTGATGATCGTGAGATAGGCGAGGGTTTCGAGGCTGCGGCTCGACAGGACGCGGTCGAAGACCTGCATCATGTACAAGGCCGGCGCCAGCATCAGCACGTTGACGGCGGCGCTGAACGCGCCGACGACGAGCAGCACCTTGCGGCAGGCGCCGAGCGCCGCGTCGACCGCCGGCGCGCGCGCGTGCCTGACCTCTTCTCCTGGCTTGGTCGTCATCGCGTGACCCCCAGCATGATGATCGCGGCCCCGAACACCGCCGCAGCGACGGCGAGCACGCCGAAGATCCACAGCGGGACGGCGGCGCGGGGCGGCGGCGCCGCGGCAGCCTCGACGCGCGAGGCAAGTTCGGCGAGCGAGGAATCGACGCGCATCATGAACGTCTCGATCTCGCCCAGACGCGCGAGCACCGCCGCATGGCCGACGCGGAATTCGTCCGCCGCGGGGCCCGGTGCCGCAGGCTTCGTCGCCGTGTCGCCCGAGGTGCTGAGCTTGCGCAGGTCGCCCAGCGTCGCGTGTGCGGCCTTGCCGAGCACGCGCTGGGCGGCGCGCAGCATCTCGAGCTCGTCGAAGATGCGGCGCAGCGACGCGTCGATGCCGCCCGGCGCGTCGGGCGCGGCCTGCTGGCGACGCTGCAGCTCGACCATCTCACCGCCGCCGGGCGGCTTGGCGAAGACTCGGATCGGCTCGCTGACATTGTCCGCATCGGCCTCCGGCAGGGCGATCTCGAAGGCGTGCTGGCCGTCGCCGACGCCGTTGGTGCGCAGGTCCGGCCGCGCGCGGTTGGCGGCCTCGATCGCCACCGGGCGGTCGCCCAGCCACACCTGGATCTCGATCCGCTCGCGCGGGCTGCGCCGGTCCCAGGCCCAGCCGTAGACGCGGTCCTCGCGCAGCTCGTCGATATAGCCGACGATGCTCGCGGTGTCGGGGCGCAGGGTTTCGATTTTGGCCGACATGTTCGTCACACCCTTTCAACGGACTCGCCGCCCGCGTTCCGTCGTTCCATAGTCGCGGCGCGCGGCGCCACGACGGCGCCGCGCCGCGACGTCCACGTCGGAGCAACACGATGACGCGCTTCGCAGTTCCCGCCCCGCACCGACTTCTTGCCGCGTTCGTCGCGGCGATCGCCGCCGCGCCCGCCGTGGCGCAGCCGCTGCCCACGCCCCATCTGGCGCTCGGCGCGGACGTGCAGACGGTCTTTCAATGGTCGCGCGACGCCTGCGACCAGTACGACTTTCCCGATTCGCCGGCGCGCGTGTTCCGCAGCGCGGACGGCGCGCTCCGCGTCATCGCCGCGCACATGTCGGCGCGGGTGATGAGCGGCCCCGATCTCGAGCGGCTGCGCCGCGACTGCCGCATCGCCCATGCCGGACGGCGCAACGACGATCCCGGCGCCTTCGACGACCGGGCCTGGATCCTGAGCCCCTACACGCTCGACGGGCGCACCGTCTACGCGCTGATCCACAACGAGTTCCACGGCAACCTGCGGCCCGCGCTGTGCCCGTCGCGCAACTACCAGCGCTGCTGGGCCAACGCGATCACCTTCGCCGTGTCGCGCGACGGCGGCGCCACGTTCGCGCGGCCGCCGGGCGATGCCGTGGTGATGGCGCTGCCCTACCGCTACGAGGGCGAGATCGGCGCCCGCGTCGGCTACTTCAACCCGAGCAACATCGTCGAGCACGAGGGCTTCTACTACGCGCTCGTCTTCACCACCGCCTATCGCGACCAGCAGGCCGGCGTGTGCCTGATCCGCACCGACCGGCTCGACGACCCGAAATCGTGGCGCGGCTGGGACGGGCGCGGCTTCAGCGTGCGCTTCGTCGATCCCTATCGCGAGCGCGTCGAGGACCCGCGCGCGCATGTCTGCGCGCCGGTCGGCCGCGAGGCGCTGCAGAGCTCCGTCAGCCTCGTGCGACACGTCGAGAGCGGCCTGTGGATCGCGACAATGACCGCGAACCGCCCGCCCCAACGGGGCGGACGGCCGGTCTCCGGCATCTACGCCAGCGTGTCGCGCGACCTCATCACCTGGTCCGTCCCGACGCTGGTGCGCGCCATGCCGACCTTCGGCCGCTTCGCGTGCGAGGACCGCTACTCGGTGGGCTACCCCGCGCTGGTCGATCCGCAGAGCACGACGCGCAACTTCGAGTCCTTCGGCGGCACCGGCTGGCTGTACATGTCGCGCTTCAACCTGCGCGACTGCAGGATCGGGACCGACCGCGATCTCGTGCGCGTGGCCGTCAGCCTGACCCTGCAATAGCCGCATCGCCGCGCTCCCTCGGGCCGCGGGCCTCAGGCCCGCATCAGGTGCGCGACGCCGTTGGCGTCGAGGAACGCGGCCATGCGCTTGTAGGCGATGGCGTAGCGCTCGTTGAAGTGGTCGAAGCGCTCCTGGTTGTAGAACCGCTCGAGCGCGAAGGGCTCCTTGTCGACGATGTCGTAGGCGGGGATGCCGAGATAGTCGACGAGCTCGCGCGTACGCGAATCGTAGGTCACGTAGACCGCGGGCACGCGGTTGGCGAGCGCCATGATGTTGCCGTGCAGGCGGAACCCGAGCACGAGATCCATCTGCTTCGACAGCTCCTCGTAGGCGCGCGGCGAGGTGCCGAAGAACAGGTTGTTCTTGTAGATCTCGACCATCGGGTCGTCCGGGCCGGTGAACCACTTGTTCTCGACCAGCGCGGTGTAGGCCGCCGCCATCTCGGCCGGGTCGTTGTACCAGTAGGCGCGCTCGAGCTGCTCGCCCTGCGAGATCACCGTGAAGTCGAAGCGCTTGGCGTAGTCGAGGATCATCTCGCGCTGCATCGCGCGCGCCTTCTTCGGGTCCTCGCAGTACATCGGCCACAGGCCGCGGGTGAGCGTGAAGCCGACGCGGCGCACCTCGGAGAGGTCCTTGATCTTGATGTCGAGGCGCGGGCGGTTGTGGCGCATGAGGCTGGGACAGCCGACGACCTCGACGTTCTTGATGCCGAAGCCGTTGATGATCTCGGCCGAGAAGTTGCCGCGCACGCCGATCGTCTTCGAGCGTTCGGAGACGATCTTGAGGAAGCGCAGCGTGTCCGCCGACACCTTGACGTCCTTGTACATCGGCGCCTGCGCGCCGATGCCGAACGCGACGACGGGGATCTTCAGCTTCTCGAGCAGCGCCGGCAGGTTGCCCCACTTCATCTCGTGGTGGATGTAGTTCGAGCCGCGCACGAAGCAGTAGGCGGCCTCCTCGTTGAGGCGGTCGACGGTGCGCTGGTCCCAGTCCGACTGCAGCGGGATCGCCTCCATCTGGTCGAAATCGAGCAGGCGGAGCGAGGCCTCGTACACGAACATGTCGCCGGCGTTGTAGTGCGCCTTGACGTCGCGCTTGGGGTCGGCGTGCGACCACGCGCGGATCGACGTCTTGTCGTGGACCTCGCCCGCCGGAATCAGCGCCACGATCTTGCGGCCGTTGCCCTTGCGGACGACGGGCTGCGCGTCGAGCTCGGGATCGACCGACGGCATGTGCCCGACGCCGGCGAAGGATGAAGGGATGCGGGTATCAAGGAGTGTCGTCACGATACTGGCCTTTCGAAATGATGGTTGCGGATGCGGCCGGCCCGCCTACTCGGCGGCCGCCACGGATTCGATCACTTGCGGGGTCGCGGCCGGCCTGGCGCCGGCGCGCGCGAGCGTGTCAAGGCGGTCGCCGACCGCCCGCGCGGCCACCGCCCAGTCGTGGGCGCGCGCCGCGTCGTGGGCCTGGCCCGCCAGCCGGCGCAGCAGCGCGCGGTCGGCGATCAGGCCGGTGATGCACTGGAGCATCGCGCCGACCGTGGCGACGAGCGAACCGCTCTCCACCAGGTAGCCGGTCTTCGCGTGGTCGATGACCTCGTGCACCGCGCCGACCCGCGTCGCCACCGGCACGACGCCGACGCGCAGCGCTTCCAGCAGCATCAGCGGCACGCCTTCGAAGTAGGACGGCATCACCAGCACGTCGGCCCAGGCGAGGTGGTCGGTCAGTTCCTCCGGGCTGCGCGTCGGCGGCAGGCGGAACGCCTCGATGGCGGCGAGGTCGGGATCGACCGCACCTTCGGCCAGCACCGAGCCGCCGACGATGCGCCATTCGACCGGCGCGTTGCGGATGGCGAGCGCCTTGACCAGCCCGGCGAGGCGGTCGAGGCCCTTCTGGCGGTCGAAGCGGCCGATATAGGCGATGCGCAGCCTGCCCGTGCGCGCCGCGCGCGCGTCCATGATGCGCGCGATCGTCGCGTCGTCGAGCTGATAGGACGCGGCGTTGGGCGCATAGACCAGCTTCGCCTCCGGCACGCCCATCGCATGCGCCCACGCCTGCAGCTTCTTCGAGATCACCAGCACCGCGTCGTAGCTGTGCTCGTAGGCCAGTACCTGGTAGGGGAAGCCCGCCGGCTCGCCGTAGCGGTCGCGGTCGACGAGGTGGAGATGCGCCACCGTCTTGACGCCGAGACGCTTGAGCGAGCCCATGACCGCGTGCGCGTCGGCGCTGTGCGCGTTGATCACGGCGTCCATGCCGGCGAGCAGGCCGATGGCGCGCCCGTGGTCGCCGCTCTTCGTCCAGGTGTTGAACACGGTGCCGAAATAGCGGACCGACGGGTCGTAGTGCCCCGCCTTCGGATCGTCGAGGAAGTTGATCGTCGCGAAGATCTCGCGCAGTTCGGCGGCGTTGTCGGCGCGCGGCGCCGCGAACAGGAACAGGTGCGGGGTCCAGCCGAGCGCCTTCATGCCGCGGGCGAGATTGGTCGCGACCTTCTCGACGCCGGCAAACGAGGCGAGCGGCAGGATGAAGCCGACATGGCGTTCGCCGTCGGCCTTGACGCGCGGGAAGACCGGTCCGCTCTGCAGCAGCTCGCGCGTCACGCGGAACAGGTCGCAGCGCGCCGTCGAGCCGACCGGGCGCCAGTCGGCGGCGAGCATCAGGCCGCGGCCGTGATGGACCTCGCGCAGCTCGAAGGCGGCGCGCAGCAGCACCGAGACGGCGCGGCCATTGTTCGCCGGCCGGTCCGCGGCGTCGCCGGACTGCACCTGCAGTTCGAACAATGGCGGCAGCGGATTCTGCTCGGCGAGGCTGGTCAGCCAGTTGACGCTGGTGTCGCGCACGCATTCCTGGAGGATCGAGCGCGACACCATCACGAGATCGGCGTGGCGGGTGATGCCGAGCCGCGTTTCGCCGGCGCCGGTCCTGGTCTCGATCGAATCGGCGGCGGCGGCGCCAAGCACCATCGATGCGAAGGCGGCGCCGTTGCCGAGCGCATCCTCCAGCCGCCAGAAGGTCCACGGCGCGACGCGCTGCTCCTCGAGGGCCGCGAGGCACGCGGTCGTCGTGAAGACCATGAAGGGCGGGACGTAGGTGCGCTGGGGGTCCGCCCAGGCGGCGCCGAAGCGCTCGATGAACTCCGCCCACGCGATCCGCTCGCCGACGCGCGCGTCGGTTGTCAGCAGCACCTCGCTGGTGTCGCCGAGGCAGATCGCGTAGCGCGGCGCCTCGTGCTGTTCCTGCGCCAGGATGTGGCTGCGCTGGTAGAGCGCCTTATGCTTGCGGCGCATGTAGGCGATGATCTCCGCGCGGTCGCGCTCGGAGTTCGCGAGCATGCTCTCGGGCCGCTTGCGGTAGCGCAGGCCCATCGCTTCGCCGTGCCGGCCGCGATAGCCGAGGCCGACGGCCTGCAGCCAGAAGTCCCAGTCCTCGAAGCCCAGCCGCATCGACTCGTCGAAGCGCAGCCCCTTGTCGAACAGCGAGCGGCGCACCAGGCTGCCGGCCTCGCAGTAGTTCTCGTTCAGGTGCTTGAGCACCGAGTAGTCGCCGCCGGAACCGAAATAGGCTTCCTGGCCGAACATGTCGAAGTCGGGATAGACCCAGCCGATCCCGGGGTCCGCCTGAAGTTCGGCCCAGGCGCGTTCGAGCGCCTGCGGATAGAGCCGGTTGTCGGCATCGAGGAAGTAGATCGCCTCGACCGTCGGCCAGGTCGCCGTCACGTAGTCGATGCCGGTGTTGCGCGCCGCCGACAGGCCGCCATTGGGCCGCCGCAGATAGACGACGCGGTCGGGGTGCGCGCGCGCGGCGCTGAGCGCGACCTCGTGCGTTTCGCGGAACGCACAGCCGTCGTTGACGATGACGATGCGATAGGCGAGCGGCGTCGTCTGTTCGAGCGCGCTGCGGATCGCTTCGGTCACCAGCACCGAATGCTTGTAGACCGGCAGCACGATGGCGAGGCGCGGCGGCGCCGCTGCGAGCGGCGCCGGACCGTCCTGCGCCGGGTCGGCCGCGGCGTCGCCGGGATTGAGCGTACGGAGCATCGTTGCGCCCTCGCGACTACTTGAGGTCGAAGCGCAGGTCGAGCCAGCGCGCCCACGCGAAGGCGTCGGACCCGCCCGGCGGGATACGCGTGGCGATGTAGAGATCGCCCGGCTCCTCAGTCGGCTCGTCGAGCGCCAGCATGACCGAGCCGATCGTGTTCGGCGGCACGCGCGTCCAGCCGGAGCCGCGCGCGCCTTCCGCCTCGAGCGCGCCCTCGGCGCCGACGGTCGCGACGCGCCCTGCCGGGACCCAGGTGAAGGCGTACTCGACATGCGGGCCCTGCGGGCAGTCGGTCTTCACGGTGGCCAGCGCGCGCTGCATGCCCGGCGGGCAGCAGGCCGGAATCACCGCGTGCGAGACGTGGCCGGCGACGGGATGGAGCTGCAGCACGCGGCTCTGGTCGAGCAGCGACAGAATCTCGAAGCCGAGCTTGAGGTTGCGCGGCTGGATCAGGCGCGCCTCGGCGAGCCGGCTCGCCGACAGGAAGACCTGCCGGCCGGCGCTGGTGTTGGGGAAGGCCTCGCCGGCCTGCGCGAAGGCGGACGCGCTGATGCGCGCGCCGGGCAGCCCGGTCCACACCTGCACCGCGACGGCGCGGTCGAGCGTCTTGCCGCCCTCGACCTGCGCGCGCGCGCCGGCGCCGATGAGCTGGTCGCTGAGCGAGACGAGCGGCGTGCCGCGGCCCTCGCCGGTCCAGCGCAGGACGAGATCGACCGAACGGCGCGGGCCGACGATGACGCTCGGGATCTCCAGCAGGTTCCAGCCGCTGTGGAGCTGGTCGTAGGGGATGGCCCAGGAGATCAGCGTGGTGGCGCTTTCGACCGCGAAGAGGCGCACATGGAGCCGCCCGTTTCCGCGCGTGCGCGGCGCCGCGACATGCAGCGCCAGCGCGGCGAGACCCTGGCTGTGGATCGGCAGGCGTTGCCGGACCGTGAATTCGGCGCCGCCGCGGGTCGGCCCGAGCGTTGCGCTGCCGGGATGGAGCGCAAGCGCCGAGCGCAGCGGCGGCAGGTTCTGCGCGCCCATCATCTCGCGCAGCGTGAGCAGCACGGTGTGCGTATCCTCGTGCGTCTCGCGCAGCTCGGCGAGCGCCGACTGCAGAGTGACGACGCGCGCCTCCGCCTGGCTCTGGCGCGCCGAGATCTGCCCGAGCAGCGCGGCATGGACGCGCTGCTCGACGCGGTCGGCGCGCGCCGGGCCCGACAGGCGCAGCACCGGCGGCGCGGTCTCCGGCACGTGGCGCGCCCACCAGTTCGCGAAGGCTTCGAGGTCGCGCGCGGCCTCGTCCGACAGCGCGACGGCGGCGAGGCACTCGCTCGGCGGCAGCTTGGCATCGACGAGATCGCCGGCCGGATCGGCCCCGAGCGCGCAAAGGATCGCCGACGCGCCGTCGCGCTCCAGCGTAAACAGCACGAAATCGCCGGGCAGGTCGATCGCGCGCCAGCGCGGCGCCTCGGCGCGCGCGATCACGATCTTGAGGCCGCCGGCGAAGAAGCGGTCCAGCGCATCGCGTTCGATGCGCAGCGTCGCGACCGGCTCGGCGACCGCCGGCGGCGGCTCCGCCGTCACGGCGCGCGCCGGTGCGCGCACGACGTTGTCGCGCGGGGTCGTGATGTCATGAAGCTGGTGCAATCTGACCTCCATGGATCGGGGCGGCGCGGCGTGCGGCCGGCCGTCTGGATTCGCCGCGGCCGCCGCTGCGGCCGCGCTGAACGTTTCGATAGAGCGCCAGGTGATCGTCCGCGCTTTCTTCTATCGTGCGCGCGGGCGCCATTCCGGCGACGAGGCGTTCCCACTCCCGGGGGTCATCCGCCGCCCGCCGCATCGTGGCGGCGAGGCTGGCCGGATCGGCGACGCGGAAATGCAGGCCGTCGGCGCCATCGCGGACCATTTCCGCCATGCCGCCGATGTCGCTGCAGATGACCGGGCGGCGGTGCTGGAACGCTTCCTGGATCACCAGCGGCGCGTTCTCCCACCAGATCGACGGAACGACCACCCAGTCGACGTCGCGCATCAGCCGCGCGACGTCCTCGCGATGATACGGGCCGAGCATCGCGACGCGGCCGGCGGCATCGTCCGCCTGGCCGGCGATCGCGGCGCGGAACTCCTCGCTCTGGAACGGCGCGCCGCCATGGACGCGCAGCGTGAACGCAGCGCCGTCGGCCGCGAGGCGCTTGGCCGCGGCGAGCGCCACCTTGACGCCCTTGTAGGGGCTGAGGTTGCCGAAGTAGCCGAAGACGTCGCGGCGCGCGCCTTTGGCGAGCTTGCGCTGAGGCGCCGGCTTGACCGACGGCCGGCCGTTGGCGACGACCTCGATCTTCGCGGCGGGCAGGCCCCACGCGACGTAGCGGTCGCGCAGAAAGCGGCTCGGCGCGACGAAGCGGTCGACGAGGCCGAACATCGTCTTGACGTGCTGCTCGCGCAGCACGAAGGCATCGAGCGCGCGTTGCGGAAAGCAGCGCCGGCAGGCGTCGGCCGACGCGCCGCGGCACAGCACGTGGCCGTTCGTCGTCACCATCTGCCCGTCATTGGCGCAGATCGGGAAGTAGTCGTGCAGCGTCAGCACGATCTTCGCGCGCGGCAGAACGCGCTTGACCAGGAACAGCGCCTCGACGCCGATCATCAGCGTGTGGTGGAAATGGACGATGTCGGGCTGGAACGTCTCGAGCAGCTCGGTGAGTTCGGGCACGATGCCGTGCAAGTCGACCTGGGACTGGTAGAAGCGGTCGAAATGGCCGGTCCACAGCACCACCTCGTCCGCGGTGCGGCCGATCCCCTGCAGCCGCGTGCCGGGCTTCTCCGCCCGGTGCACCGTGTCGGTGCAGGCCAGGAACATCGCCTCGGCGCCCTTGCGCTTGACCGTGCGGAACAGGTCGTGCGCGAAGATCTCCGTCCCGCCGGGATGGAAGTCCGGGTGGTTGTGGCAGACGTAGAGGATGCGGGGAAGAAGGCGCGGGGCGCTCATGGCTGTCTCCCGCCCGGCAGCCCCGCGTCGCGCGGGAGGTCGCGCCGCGCGAACACGCAGATGTCCTGGAAGCCGAAGCCGCCGGACCGCCCGCTCCAGCCGCCATAGGCGATCGGCCGCGCGAGGAAGAGGCCGGCCCTCGCAAAGCATCCGAGCAGATGGCGCTGCTCGTAGGCGACCGCGGCAAGCGGCCGCTCGGGATCGGCGTAGAACGCGGGGCCCGCGCCGTCGGGATCGAAGGCGATCCGGCCGGCGCCGGCGCGCAGCGCCGCGCGCGCCGCGTCGTCGAGCAGGAACAGGCTGACGAAGCAGCGGCCGCCGATGCGCAGCAGGCGGCCGATTTCCATGACGTAGGCGTCGACCTGCGCCGGCTCGAGATGGGTGATCAGCGATGTCATGATCGCGAAGTCGAACGACGCGTCGGCGTAGGGCAGCCGCACGTCCTCGACACGCTGCGCGCCGGCGGGGTTGTAGAGCGAGTTCGCCGCGTCGACGTGGTGGAAACGCACGGCCGGGTAGCGCGCGGTGATCGCGCGCTGCGCCCAGGCGATGCCGGCCGCGACGACGTCGACGCCCTCGTAGCTGCCGCGCCCGGGATCGAGGTACTGGGTGAGCGGCAGCGCCATGCGGCCGGTCCCGCAGCCGATCTCCAGCACGCGGTCGTCGGGCGCGAGCCCGCCGAGCCGCACGAAGTGGCCCAGGAACTCCGCGCCGATCGCGCGCCAGTCGCCGTCGCCGACATTGTGCAGGCCGTCCGGCGGCGCCGGCATGAAGCGGTTGGACGCGACGAAGCGTATCAGCGCGTCGAGATCGCGCGCGCCCGCCGATGTCCTGGAATCGGCCGTGCGCAGGGTCGCGGCCGGCGCGGGCATGGACGCGAGCGCGCTCATGCGCCCACCGCGGTGCGGCCGCCGGGCGCCGGCGCGTAGTCGGCCATCAGCGCGGCGATCGCGGCGCCCCAGCGCTGCGTGTGCAGCCAGCCGTTGTATTCCGAGGCGACGCCGCGCATGTAGCCGGCATGGCGCTGGATCGACTTGCGCTCGAAATGATAGAGCTCGGCCTGCGGCACGTAGAGCACCGTCCTGCCCGCGGCACGCAGCTTGAGGCAGAGGTCGCTGTCCTCGTAGTCGCCGATCACGTAGTCCTCGGTGAAGCCGCCGACAGCGGCGAACAGCGCGCGCGGCACCATCACCGCCGCACCCGTGACCGCGGGAACCGCGCGGGCGGCGCAGCCGGCGGGAAAGTCGCGCGGCATGCCCTTGAAGAAATGATCGTTGAACCAGCGGCCGTCGCGATGGCGGCGGAACATCAGGCCGGCGTGCTGCAGCGAGCCGTCGTCGAACAGCAGCTTGGCGCCGGCCGCGCCGACCGCATCGTCCGCGAACGGCGCCATCAGCGCCGAGAGCCAACCCTGACCCGCCGGCACGACGTCCGAATTGAGCAGCAGCAGCAGCCGGCCCGTGGCCTCCTGCGCGCCTGCGTTGTTGGCGGCGGCGTAGCCGAAATTGCCGGTCATCACCACGAGCTTGAGCGGCAGGCCGTAGAGCAGGTTCAGGCCGTCGAGCAGGTGCGCCACCTGGTCGCGCTGCTCGGGCGAATCGAGAACGTAGATCAGTTCGACCTCGCGCAGGTCGCGGTCGGCCGCGAATGCGGCGATCTGGAAGCGCAGGAAGTCGAGGTTGCGATAGAGCGGCACGACGATGCTCGCGCGCGGGCGGCGCGGCATGACGCCGAACACCGTCACCTCCGGCGCGCGGCGCCGCGCGAGATGCTGCGCGTGCAGCGCCGACGCCGCCGGGCCGATGGTCCCCGCGAGCGCCGCCGGGGTGAGCGCGCCGACGGGCATCGCCGACAGCACGGCGTTGCGCGCGAGCGCCGGATCGTTGGGTGCGGGCGGCGCCACCAGCGCGATGCGTGCACCGGAGCGCAGGCGGAGCTCGAAGCGGTGCTGCGCGCCGAGCGGGGCCGGCCCGGGCAGCCAAGCGGCGAAGCCGCTGCGCGGATCGGCCAGCAGGTGGCGGCTCTTCGCATAGCGCTCTTCGACGTCCGGCCGTGCAAACCTCGTGGCGCGGAAGTCGATGCTGCGCGGATGGCCGAGCGCGTCGACGGTGGCCAGTTCCTCGACGACGTCGTAGGGATCGCGCACCCAGCCCGACACGAACAGGCCCTTGCCGCAGCCGACCGCGAGTTCGACCGCACCGCCGACCGGCTGTTCGGGCGCCGCGAGCCGGCGGCGCGCCAGCGGCTTGAAGAGCGTCAGCTCGGCGAGCGCAGCGGCCGCGGCGGGCTCGCGCGCCGCGCGCGCCGCGAGGCAGGCGGCGACGTATTCGCGCAGACGTTCGGGCACGCTGCGGTCGCGCTCCAGCCACTCGAGCAGGCGCAGCGGCGCGGCCATCGCCGGCGCGATCCGTGCCGCGGCGATGCCCGACGGCGCGAAGATCGCGACCAGCGCGCCCTGCGCGAAGGTCTCCGCCAGGAGATGGATCGACGGCGCGCCGCGCGCGGCCGGAAGCACCAGCGGCGGCTGCGCCTTGGCGAGGACGCGGTCGGGAGCGATCAGTGCGAGCGTCAGCGCGCCGGCGAGACGGTTCGGGACAACGCCGCCCCACAGCAGAAGGTCGTCGTGCGCGGCCGCGACGGGCACAAGCGACATGCCGCGGGCGCCGCCGGCCCGCAGCAGGTCGCGGCACAGCGCCGCGAAGGCACGCCCGTTGATGCGCGGAAAGGCGCTCTGCGGCAGTTCGACGAGGAATCGCACGATGCGCGCGCGGGCGCCGGCATCGAAGTCGGCCAGCAGCGCGGCGGGATCGAGCGGCTCCGGCCGCGGGTGGTCCATCGCCAGCTCGGCACCTTCGCCGGTGCGCAGCGCCAGGACCTGCGGTTCGCGGCCCGCGGGCCAGGCAAAGGCGACCAGCGCCACCGCAGCGCCGTCACGGCGTTCCGTGACCAGCGATGCACTGGCGCCGGAGATCGGCGCGCCGTCCGCGACGGGCAGTAGAAGATGGCGCGCCGCCCCCGTCGCGGGGATCTGGCGAACCGCCAGAACCACGCCACCGAGCAGTGAGTAGAGCTGCGATCCCGGCGCAAGCGATTCCGGGCGCGCAGCGCCGGGGCGTTGATCAGAGACGATGGCGACGTCGTACATGTTCGTCCTTGACCGTGACTTACGCCCCGACTTCCAGGACCGGGATGCTGCAGGCCCAAGGGCCTGCAGCATCCCGAACCCGGCCTACGAGACGACGAAGAACTGACCCGGATTGGCGTTGACCTCGGCCGCCGTGTGACCGACGAGCGTGATCGTGTCCGCACCGAGATGGACCACCGCGCCGAGCGCGGAGTCGGTGACCAGGCCGGCGAGATCGTCGGCCGAGTAGATGTCCTGGCCGTTGATGCCCGGCGCGATCTGGATGATGTCCTGGCCCTTGGCGAAATCCAGGATGACGTCCTGGCCGCCCGAGCCGGTGAACACGAACACGTCGTTGCCGGCAGCGCCTTCGAGGCGATCGTTGCCGCCGCCGCCGTAGATCGTGTCGTTGCCGGTCCCGCCGTTGACGGTATCGTTGCCCCAGCCGCCCCAGAGCTGATCGTTGCCCGAACTGCCGTTGAGCGCATCGTTGCCGTTGCCGCCGGTGACGGTGTCGTTGCCGTCGCCGCCGCTCAGCACGTCGTTGTTGTCGCCGCCGTCGACGTAGTCGTTGCCGGCACCGCCGGAGAGGTTGTCGCTGCCGGCTTCGCCGCGCAGGACGTCGTTGCCTTCGCCGCCGACGACCGTGTCGTTGCCTTCACCGCCGAGCATCGTGTCGTTGCCCGATTCGCCCTCGAGGCGGTCGTTGCCCTTGCCTCCGAAGACGAGGTCGTCGCCCGATCCGGCAAAGAGCACGTCGTTGCCCTTGTCGCCGCTCATCAGGTCGTTGCCGGCCCCGCCGAACGCGGTGTCGTCGCCGTCGCCGCCGAACACGTAGTCGTCGCCGGCGTCGCCGAACAGGAAGTCGTCGCCCTTGCCGCCGTCCATCGTGTCGTTCCCGGCGCCGCCGAACACGATGTCGTCGCCCTTGTCGCCGGCGATCACGTCGTTGCCCGCATTGCCGAACAGCAGGTCGTCGCCCTTCCCGCCTTGAATGAAGTCGTCGCCGCCGAGGCCGAACAGCCAATCGTCGCCACGGCCGCCATTGATGATGTCGTCGCCGTTGGTACCGATCAGGAGGTCGTCGCCTCCGCCGCCGGGAATCGTCGCCATTGTCGAAACCTCTTCGTCGCGTGGGTGCCCTTGTCGCGCTGCAAGTTTTGCCGCAGACGCGAAGTAAAACGCAAGAGTAATTTTGCAGTTCCGGCCACTTATCTCTTTGTCACAAAAGCGTTTTTCTGTTCATGATTGGTAATATTCATTTTGCGCTTACGATTTTTAACTATTGAAGTATTAATGGCTGATAACCAATATGACCGCCGCTGGCCGCGCCGAAGGCATGCGCATACAGTGTTATGTCGATCGCATCCCGCGGGCCGCGTCATCCTTAAGATCGCGGCAAGGTTCGGTTAGCTATTGCGACCCGGGCAGGCGGTCCGCCGCCGCGAAACGATCCACAGGCCCACGCGAAAAATTTTTTCGCGCGCCGGCCGTTCGCGGAGGGGAATCGCCGCCCGCTGGACCGCCGAAACGCGCGACGCCCCGAATGGCGGCGGACCACGCGCAGTGGTCCGCCGCCCCGGGCGCCATCCGCGGCGCTATCCGACGACGAAGAACTGGTCGGGATCCGCCTGGATCTCCGCGGCCGTGTGGCCGACCAGGGTGATCGTGTCGCCGCCGCCGAGCGTCACGACCGCACCGTTCGGCGAATCGGCGACGTGCGCTGCCACGTCGGCCGGGCTGTAGATGTCCTCGCCGTTGATTCCCGGTGCGATCTGCACGATGTCCTGGCCCTTGGCGAAGTCCAGGACGACGTCCTGCCCGCCGGAGCCGGTGAACACGAACACGTCGCCGCCTGCGCCGCCGGAGAGCTGATCGTTGCCCGCGCCGCCGTCGAGCCGATCGGCGCCGGCGCCGCCCGCGAGCATGTCGCCGCCGTCCCCGCCGTCCAGCGTGTCGCCGCCCTGCCCGCCGTGGAGCACGTCGCGCCCGTCCCCGCCCGCGACCCAGTCGTCGCCGGCGGCGCCGGAAAGCGTGTCGTTCCCGGCACCGCCGTTGATCGTGTCGGCGCCGGCCGCGCCGTCGATCATGTCCGCGCCGCCGCCGCCGGCGAGCACGTCGTTGCCGGTGCCGCCGAAGATCGTGTCGGCACCCGTGCCGCCGTCGACGGTATCATCGCCGCCGCCGCCGAGGACGAGATCGTCGCCGGCACCGCCCACGGCGAAGTCGGCGCCGCCGTCGCCGAACACCATGTCGTTGCCGGCACCGCCGAACATCGTATCGCCGCCGCCGTTGCCGAAGAGCACGTCGTCGCCGCGATCGCCGGTCAGCACGTCGCCGCCCGTCCCGCCGAACAGGAAGTCGTCGCCCCTGCCCCCGATCAGCGCGTCGTCGCCGTTGAGGCCGAACAGCCAGTCGTCACCGTGTCCGCCGTTGATGATGTCGCTGTCCGAAGTGCCGGGGAGGAAATCGTCGCCGCTTCCGCCTGGTATCGTCGCCATGCTGCCCTCCAAGATTTGACCGTCGTGCCCGTGCGGACACGCGACAGATCGGCGATTTCGGGCAGCGGCCTCAAGTTCGATCGCGCGGCAGTAAATCTCCGCTCTTTATCACAGTGCTTCTGTGACGCTTTTGTATCAGCCATTGCTGCCGATACCGGCGCCGCGCCGACATCCGCGGCGCACCTAAGCGCTGGCGCAGAGCGCGCACCGCATCGGCCGCCGTCGCGCGCCCGCGGCGCGCGCGACGCACCCCGTGTCGGTCCCGTCACGCGAATGATACGGCGGCGGCGCGCGTCGCTACCGCTGCGAGTCAGCGCCGCCCGTAGTCGTCGGAGAATCGCACGATGTCGTCCTCGCCGAGATAGGCGCCCGACTGCACCTCGATGAGGTGGAGCGGCACCTTGCCGGGATTCTCGAGCCGGTGGACCGTGCCGAGCGGGATGTAGATCGACTGGTTCTCATGCAGCAGGGTCGATTCCTCGCCGCGGGTGACACGCGCGGTGCCCTGCACGACGACCCAGTGCTCGGCGCGATGATGGTGCATCTGCGACGACAGCTTCTGACCGGGCTTGACGGTGATGCGCTTGACCTGGAAGCGGTTGCCGAGATCGATCGTCGCGTAGCTGCCCCACGGGCGATAGACGACGGTGTGGGTTTCGGTGAGCTGCCGCCCCTGCGCCTTCAGACGGTCGACGACGTCCTTGACGTTCTGCACCTGGTCACGGTCGGCGACCAGCACGGCATCCTCGGTCACCACGACCACCAGATTGCTGATGCCGATCGCCGCGACCGTGCGCTTCTCGTCGGTGCGGATGTAGGAGTCGCGCGCGTTAAGCGCGACGACGTCGCCGACCAGAACGTTGCCCGCCGCATCCTTCGCGCCGATCTCCCACAGCGCATGCCACGAGCCGACGTCGCTCCAGCCCATCGCGGCCGGCACCACCGCGGCGCGGCGCGTGCGCTCCATCACCGCGGTGTCGATCGGCGCCGCCTTCACGTCGCCGAAGGACGGCGGCAGGCGCGCGAATTCGAGGTCGGGCTTGATCTGCGCGACCGCGGCGCGGCAGGCCGCGAGCATCGCCGGCTCGTGCTGGGCGAGTTCGTCGAGGAACAGCTTCGCCGGGAACAGGAACATGCCGCTGTTCCAGTCGTAGCCGCCGGCGGCAAGCCAGCCTTCGGCCGTCTTGAGGTCTGGCTTCTCGACGAAACGCTCGAGCGCGAAGCAGCCCTTGGCGTCGGAGAGGCCGGCGCCGCGCCTGATGTATCCGTAGCCGGTCTCCGGCCGCGTCGGCGTGATGCCAAACGTGACCAGCCGGCCGCCCGCGACCGCGCCGAGCGCGGTGCGCACCGCCTGATGGAACGCCGCGACGTCGGCGATGACGTGATCGGAGGGCAGGATCATCACCAGCGCTTCGGGTTCGGTCGCGTTCGCCAGCAGCGCCGCGACCGCCGCCGCCGGCGCCGTGTTGCGCCCCTTGGGCTCGAGCACGATGCGGTCCACCGGCAGGCCGGCCTGACGGAGCTGTTCGGCGACGATGAAGCGGTGCTCGTCGTTGCACACGATGATCGGCGGCGCGAACAGCGACTTGTCGGCAACGCGGCGCGCGGTCTCGACCAGCATCGATTCGGCGCCGGCGAGCGGCAGCAGCTGCTTGGGATAGAGGCTCCGCGACAGCGGCCACAGGCGCGTCCCCGAACCGCCGGAGAGGATGACCGGGATCACGCGGGTTCCGGCCTGCTTCTGCGCTGTCATGGATTCCTCATCGGTCTGAACGCGCCGTCGGGACTGTCGTCAACGCTGCGGCGCCGGGCCCGGCGGCGCGCTTGCCTGCGGGGCGCGGCCGCCGAGGAAGATCGCGAGCTGGTCGCGGATATCCTCGCCGATCTGCACCATGACGCGGTCGCGCGCGCTGTTGCGGCTCGACAGCGTCGCATACTGGGAGTCGGAGACCTCGAAGTTGGTGCTGAGCGCCGAAGCGCCGCTGGTCAGATTGCGCCCCGCGGCGTCGACGAGGACGTAGGTCGCAACCACGCCGTAGCCGACGCGCGCGATCGTGTCGTTGCGCTGCAGGGCGAGCTCCTGGCGCGGCTCGATGATGCGCACCCGCAGGCGGTAGCGGGCGGGCAGCGCCTGCCCGTTCGGGTTCAGCAGGTCGCGCAGCGAATTGCGCAGGATCTGGCCCGAGCGGTCCGGAATCTGCTCGACCTGGATCGCCGCGAGCTCGTCGACCGCCGACGCGCCGGCCGCCGTGCGGCCGTAGAGCGGCTGGAATCCGCAGCCCGCAAGCGGCAGTGCGGCCGCAAGCGCAGCGCAGACGGAAAACCGGCGAAGACTGGCGCGAATCCCCATGACGATGGCCAGTGGATAGCAGGTGGCAAAGCGGGCGTCCACCGAGCGCAAACCGGCTGCCGCCGATCAGCGCCGGCGCAGGCGCGCGACGAAGAACCCGTCCAGGCCGCCCTGGCCGGCGAGATGGCACGGCAGGGTCCGGATCGTACCGTCGGCGGCGACGATCTCGGCAAGGCCGCCGACCTCCGCCGGCGCCACCGGGACGAGATCGAGCGGCGCCCCGCCGGCGAGCAGCGCCGCGACGCGCTGCGGCCCCTCTTCCGGCTGCAGCGAGCAGGTACAGAACACCAGCGTGCCGCCGGGGCGCAGCATCGCCGAAGCTGCCGCCAGCAGCCGGTCCTGCGTCGCCGCGAGGCGCGCGACGTCGTCGGGTCGCTTGAGCCGGGCGACGTCGGGGTGGCGGCGCAGCGTGCCGGTCGCGGTGCAGGGCGCGTCGAGCAGCACCGCGTCGACCGGCGCCGGCGGGCGCCAGTTTGCGGCATCGCCGACGACGCACTCCGCCGCGAGGCCGAGCCGCGCCAGATTTTCGCGCAGGCGGTCGAGCCGCGGCGCCGAGCGATCGACGGCGGTCACATGCGCCCCGCGCGCGGCGAGCTGCGCGGTCTTGCCGCCCGGCGCGGCGCAGAGATCGACGACGTGCTTTCCGGCGACGTCGCCGAACA
Organism: Alphaproteobacteria bacterium; assembly: GCA_016793045.1. GTDB lineage: Bacteria > Pseudomonadota > Alphaproteobacteria > CACIAM-22H2 > CACIAM-22H2 > JAEUKZ01. The sequence goes on along the minus strand of JAEUKZ010000113.1, from coordinate 2,589 downwards.
GCGTCGCGGGGACGGCCGCCGCGGCATCCTGCACCCACCAGGCGCCCTCGGCGAAACCCGGCAGCGCCGCGACCGCAGCCGGCATGCGGCGCAGGCTGCCGGTCGGCAGGACGGTCGCCTCGAGCCGCGCGGCCCAGCCCGCCGCGTCGTCCTTGACCGTGATGTCGAGCGGCGGCTCCTCGCAGGACGCCTCCGCAATCGCGCGCGCGGTCGCCTCGCCGTAGGCGCCGCTCCAGCTTCGCCACAGCCAGTCCGGCGTGTTGAGCCGCGCGGCGTCCTGGGCCGCGAGCAGCGCCGCGCCGTCGCGCGTCAACCGGCGCAGCACCGCGTTGGCAAGGCCGCGCCATGGCGCCAGCCGACCGCCGGCGAGCTCGACCGTCGCCGCGACCGCGGCATGCGGCGGCGTCCCGAGAAAGAGGATCTGCGCCGCGCCGAGATCGAGCACCGGCGCGATCGCGCGCGCGCCGCCGGCGAGCGGGCGATCGAGGCAGGCATTGACCGCTTCATCGATCTGGCCGAGCCGGCGCAGCACCGTCGCGGCCAGCAGCCGCGCGAAGGCGCGCTCGCGCGATTCGAGACGGTCGAACTCCGGATCGGCGAGCGCTTCGTCGAGCGGCTGACTCTTGCCGAGCACCGCGCGCAGAATCCGCAGGGCGGCGGCGCGCGCACTGAGCGCGGGCGCGCTCATGGCCGATTCACGGGCCGGCAGCGGATAGGCCGCGACGCGTCCGGCAGGCCTGCCAGGTATTGCGCAGCAGGCACGCGATCGTCATCGGCCCGACGCCGCCCGGCACCGGGGTGATCGCGCGCGCGACCTCCGCGGCTTCCGCGTAGGCGACGTCGCCGACGATGCGGCCTTTGCCGTCCGGCGGCGCCGGCAGCCGGTTGATGCCGACGTCGATGACGACGGCGCCGGGCTTGATCCAGCTGCCGCGCACCATCTCGGGCCGGCCGACCGCGGCGATGACGATGTCGGCGCCGCGCACGACGGCGGGCAGGTCGCGGGTGCGCGAATGCGCCATCGTGACGGTGCAGTCGCGCTGCAGCAGCAGCTGCGCGATCGGCTTGCCGACGAGATTCGAGCGGCCGATGACGACCGCATGCGCGCCCGCGAGCGGTCCGCCGAAGGCATCGAGCAGCAGCAGGCAGCCGAGCGGCGTGCACGGCACGAGCCCGGCCTCGCCGAGGACCAGCCGTCCGGCATTGACCGCGGTGAGGCCGTCGACGTCCTTCGCCGGATCGATCGCATCGATGATGCGGCGCGCGTCGATGCCCTTGGGCAGCGGCAGCTGCACGAGGATGCCGTCGATCGCCGGATCGGCGTTGAGCGCCCGCACCAGCGCCAGCACCTCCGCCTCGCCGGCGCTCGCCGGCAGGCGGTGGCCGACCGAGTGGAAGCCGAGCTGCTTGGCCGTGCGCTCCTTGTTGGCGACGTAGATCGCGCTCGCCGGGTCGTCGCCGACCAGTACGACCGCGAGCCCGGGCACGACGCCGCCCGACGCCGACGCGGCAATCTCGGCGCCGAGCGCCGCAGCCAGCGTCGCGGCAAAGGCCTTGCCGTCGATGCGCAGTGCGGTCATGCGCCGGCCGCCAGCGCGTCGAGCTTGCGCGCGAGCGCCGCCGGATCGCCTGCGACGCGCAGGCGCTTGAGCCGGGCGCTCTCTCCGCCGACCAGAACCACCGCGCGCCTGGGCAGGCCGAGGGCCCGGGCGAGATCGGCCGCGACCGCCGCATTCGCCCTGCCGTCGACCGGCGGGGCGGCGACCTTCATCTGCAGCGCCGGCGCACCGGGCGACGCGAAGATGCCGCCGATCGCGGTGCGCCGCGCGCCCGGGGTCACGTGAACGGTCACGACCAGCCCATCGCCGGAGACCTGATAGCAGGCCTTCGGCTCAGATGCCGACACGATAGACCAGCCGGATCAGCAGCAACTCGACGAAGAGCAGGATGAGGAACAGGACGATCGGCGAGATGTCGATGCCGCCGAGATTGGGCACGAAGCGGCGGATCGGGCGCAGCACCGGCTCGGTCACGCGATAGAGGATCTCACTGACCGTCGCGACGATCTGGTTGTGGCGGTTCACGATATTGAACTGCACCAGCCACGACATGATGATCGCGGCGATCACCACCCAGCGGTAGATCGCGATCGCGGCGAGGAGGACGTCGACGAGCGAGTAGACGACAGCTTGCATCGGGCGGCGCGGCCTTTCGCGAACGGGTGGAACCGGGCGACACCCTAATGGCGGGGTGCGGCAACGGCAAGACGGCGACGCCGGACCGCGGCGCCCCGGCACGGGAACGACCGGCGGGGCGGCTGCAGCGCCACAGATTATCGCGCCGATTCAACGGCTTGGATCTTCTCCTGTCGGACACGGCGAAAGCGCGCGCTGGCCGACGCGGCACAGGAACAAATCGCGCCAGTTCTTGACACCGCCGCCGCGTCTACCCATTATCCGCCCGCTCGCGACGGGCGGGGCCGTAGCTCAGCTGGGAGAGCGCCTCGTTCGCAATGAGGAGGTCGTCGGTTCGATCCCGATCGGCTCCACCAATCTTCGCCCGATCAAGAGCTTAAGAGGGCCTGACCCG
>JAEUKZ010000064.1 GCA_016793045.1 Alphaproteobacteria bacterium | reverse complement strand
GATCTCCGGCCACGGCGGCACGATGAAGACGCGGCGGTGATAGCGGCAGGCCGCCACGGCGTTCGCCAGCGCCGGCGGCACCGCGAGCTTCAGGTGCTCGAGATAGGACACCTGGTCGACGATCGAGCGGTCGAAGAAGGCGGGCCGCGGATCGCCTGAAGCGACGATCATCTGATGCAGCGCGCGCGACACCGAGAGCTGGACGAAGCCGAGCGCGTCGCGCCCCGGCACCGCGTCGCCGCCGATGTGCTTCTGCTCGCGGATGATCTGGCGCCCGGCCTCCGGGAACACGCGATGGCCGCGCCGCGCGAGCTCCGCCAGCACCGACGACTTGCCGCCGCCCGAACAGCCGGAGAGCACGAACAGGCGGTCGCGCGCCGCGGCGATGGCAGCGGGGTCGTAGCGGTCATCGGACATCGGATGGACCCGCGTTCACGCCGCGTCGCGCGCGGCCGGGGGCGACGCGGCGGGGGCGAGGCCTTCGATCGCGACGATCGGCAGGCCGAGCGTGCGCGGATCGCGCGGCGCGCCGCGCGGGCGGGCCGGCGGCTTGCAGACGATGGCGGCGAAGCCGTCGGCGGCGGATCCGGGAAGGCTGATGGTCAGCGTGCCGGCGGCGTCCGCCCCCAGCCGGTCGCGCGGCAGGGCGCGCCCGCCGACCACGACGGCGATCACCGCGGCGAGCGGATCGCCGCGCAAGGCCCCGGTTTCGATGCGCAGCGCGCGCACGCCCGGCGCCACGCGCACCAGCAGCACCGCGTCGCTCCAGCGGAACCGGCAGCCCTGCGCTTCCTCGAGGCCGTGGACCCCGACGAGCGCATCGGGCCCGAGGCGCTCGACCGCGACGCGGCCGCCAGCCGGGGGCGGCGCGTCGGGCGGATCGTGGCGGCCGATCCAGTCGAGCTGTTCGGTCTCGACGACGCGGCGGTGGGCGGCGAGGAACCGCGCCCAGCGCCACGACGCGGGCATCGGCAGGCGTTCGACGGCGAATTCGTCGAGGCGGATGGCGGCGCGGCGCAGCGCCACCCGCGCCCGGATGCCGAGCGCGGCCGCGGCGGCGGCGCGCAGGAACGGGCGCAGCAGCCGGCGGCTGCGCCGTGGGCTGGTCCGCGCGGCAACCAGGATCGCGGCGGCGATGCGCCGCGCGACCGCCGGCCGCTCGGCGAGCCGGTTCGTCCACGGCGCGCAATCGCCGAAATGCGCGGTGAAGAAGTCCGGGTCGTTGCGGCGGCGCGCGTCCAGCTCGCCGCGCACGAAGTCCATCGTATCGGCGTGATGGTGGCGCATCCGCGCGTCGTCCTGGTGCAGCACCGCCGCGCCGGGCACCGGCACGATCGCGAGGCCGCGCGCGTGCAGCCGCGCCGACAGGAGCGGCGGCGCGAACTGGCCGTATTCGGGCTCGAAGCCGCCGAGCTGCGCGAAGACGTCGGCGCGCACGATGCAGCCGGCGCGGTGCAGCCGCGGCCAGCTGTCGGCGGCGGCCCAGCTTCGCGCCATGCCGCCGAACCAGCGCGCGCTCAACCGCGCCATCAGGTAGTCGTCGCGATGCGTGATGGCGAAGTTGCCGGCGACGGCGGCGGGTTCGCCGGCGATCCAGCGCGCGGCGGCGGCGAGGCAATCGGGCGCCGGAAACGAATGCCCTTCGACGAAGACGAGCCACTTCGTCGTCGCGGCGGCGGCACCTTCGTTCCAGTGATCGGCATCGCGCCCGGCGCGCACCCGGATCAGACGGTCGCCGGGGCCGAGCAGCGCCTGCAGCGCGTCCGTTTCCGCCGCCGCGGCATCGTCGACGACGACGTTCACGCGATAGTGTTCGCGCGCCAGCGACTGTTCGCGCGCCCACTTGCGCACGCGATCGGCGGCGCGCCCGCGCAGATCGAATGTCGGGAAGATGACCGTCAACAGCGCATCGTCGCGTGCGGACATGATCGTGCGTTGATAGCGGCCGGCGCGGCGGCCGTCCAGCCGTGCGGACCGGGGGTGCGCGGCGCGCCACGATTATGAGCGGTTGCACCGGCGCGGCACGGCGATTTAGCCTCCACCACGATCAGGAGGGGGAGATTTCCATGGCCGGACGCTTCGTGACCGTGAGCCTGCCCGACGACGGCACCGCAAAGGCGGGCAAGACCGCGTCCGGCAAGAGGCGCCGCGGCGGCCGCTTCCGCACCTATGTCGCGATGCCCGAGGGCCGCGGCCCCGCGCCGGGCCTGGTGCTGCTGCAGGAGATCTTCGGCATCAACGACCATATCCGCGCGCTGGCGGACCGCTACGCCGAGGAAGGCTACATCGTCTACGCGCCCGACCTGTTCTGGCGCATCAAGCCGGGCATCGCGCTCGGCAACTCGGAAGAGGATTTCCGCCAGGCGCTCGACTACTACGACCGCTTCGACGTCGAGCGGTCGATGGGCGACATCGCCGCGACGGTCGCGGCGCTGCGCGCGAACCCGCGCTGCGCGGGCAAGGTCGGCGCCATCGGCTTCTGCCTCGGCGGGCTGCTCGCCTACCTCACCGCCGCACGGGTCAAGGTCGATGCCGCGGTCTGCTACTACGGCGTCGGCATCGAGCGCCGGCTCGGCGAGGCGAAGACGATCAAGTGCCCGGTCGCGCTCCACTTCGCCGGCGAGGACCGCTTCGTGGCGCCCGCCGCGGTCGCGCGCATCCGCAAGGAATTCGCCAAGCGGCCGGAGATCGCCGTCCACGACTACCCCGGCGCGCACCACGCCTTCGCCAACGACACGCGGCCGTCCTACCACAAGCCGTCGGCATGGATGGCGCATTCGCGCTCCATCGCGCTGCTGCGCCGCACGCTCGGACCGAACTACGACCTCGAGAAGCTGTGGGACCAGCACACCTACCAGGAATTCGCCGCGCGCGACGTGCCCGCGACGATGGCGACCATGGTCGCCGAACCCTACGTGAACCATGTCCCGACGATGACCGGCGGCGTCGGCGGCAAGGACCTGGCGCGGTTCTACGGCGACCACTTCATCCCGCGCTGCCCGAAGGACACGAAGCTGGTGCCGGTGAGCCGCACCGTCGGCGCCGACCGCGTCGTCGACGAGATGCTGTTCTGCTTCACCCACGACATCGAGATCGACTGGATGCTGCCCGGCGTCGCGCCGACCGGCCGCTACGTCGAGGTGCCGCTGGTGGCGATCGTCAACTTCCGCGGGCCCAAGCTCTATCACGAGCACATCTACTGGGATCAGGCGTCGGTCCTGGTGCAGATCGGCGTGCTCGACCCGACCAACCTGCCGGTCACCGGCATCGAGCAGGCCAAGAAGCTGCTCGACGAGACGCGCCCCTCCAACAAGCTGATGACGCGCTGGCGCCCCGGCGTACGCTGAACGGCGAGGTCCGACCGTGGCAAGGCGCCTCGTCGCGGCGGCGTTCGGCGCGGCGCTGTGGTCCGGCGCCGCGGGCGCGCAGGATTGCGCGCGCATCGCCGCCATACCCGACCGGCTGATCTGCGCCAACGAAGAGGTCCGCGCCGCGGATGCCGCGATGGCCGGGGCCTATCGCGCCTTGCGCGAACGCCTCGATGGCGGCGGACGCGAGCGGCTGCTCGCGGCCCAGCGCGCCTGGCTCGCGCTGCGCAACCGCGCCTGCGAGACGCGCAACGAGCTCGGTGACGACGCCAAGGCGTCGTGCCTGATCGCGATGACCGGGCGGCGCCGCGCGGCGCTCGAAGCCGGGCGCGCGGCAGGCGAGCTGATCGTCGGGCCCGAAGGCGCGCCGCGCCTCGCGGTCGAGACGCAGCTGCTCGGCGACCCCGGCCGGCGCTGCACCGTCGTCGCGCGCGTGCTGCGCTTCGCCGACGCCGACCGGCGCGCCGCCGCCTTCGACCAGGCGGTGCGCCGCGCCGTCTTCGGCGCCGGCTTCGCGGGCTGCGCGGCGCGAAACCGCAACTTCGATTCGCACGACTACGACGTCGACGTCGTCCTGTCGTGGTTCGACGCGCGCGTGCTCGCGGTGGCGTTCGAAACCTATCTCGACCCCGGCAACGCGCGGCCGCAGGACGGCGTCGCCAATGTCGTGTTCGATCTGCGGCGCGGTCGCGTGCTGACGCGCGACGACCTCGTCGCCGGCCCGGCGGCGCTGGCGGCGATTGCCGAGGCCTGCTTCGACGCGCTGCGCGGCGATCCGGCCGTCGGCGCGGACGACATCAACCGCGCGATCTTCGAGCGCCGGGTGCGCGACTTCGCCGCCTGGACGATCGCGCCGGAAAGCATCACGATCCGTTTCCCGCGCTTCACCATTCAGGGCGGCGTGGCGCCGGGAACCGCGTGTATCCTGCCGCTCGACGCCATCCGGCCGCATCTTCGCGCCGACAA
>JAEUKZ010000022.1 GCA_016793045.1 Alphaproteobacteria bacterium | reverse complement strand
GCGTCGTCGAGGATATCGAACAGGCCGGCGACCGCCGCCGGCAGCAGCGGATCGTCGGCCAGCGCCGGATTGGCGGCGGCGAGCACATCGACCCACATGCGCACCATCATCGGCCAGTGCATGGTGAACAGCTTGACGATGAAGCTGCGCGCGAAGGGCGCCAGCCGCGCGAAGTCGATGCCCGAGACGGCGGTCCACGGCGGCGGGAAGGTGCGCAGATGCAGCGCTTTGCCGGCGAAGCCGGCGTCGTCGAGCGCGCGCCGGTAGCCGGCGATCAGGTTCATGACGAGATCGCCCTTGAACCGGCAGAGCGCAATGAAGCCGGGATAGTCCTCGCCCAGCCGTGCCATGCGCGCGGCGAGCGCGGTCAGGTCGTCGCGCTTCAGGCCGCCATGCAGCCGGTCGAACAGCCGCTGCGAGTCCGCGCGCATCGCCGCGAAATCGAGCCCGGCCGCCCGCGCCGCCGCTTCGGCATGTGGCCCGAAATCGAGGAACACGGCGTCGAGCGTGTAGGGGGGATACTCGGGCCAGTCGATGTGAAAGCCGTCGATTTCGGGATAGGCGCGCGCGAGGTCGACCAGCAGCGCGGCCCCATAGGCCGCGATGTGCGGAGATGCGAGCGAGCCGTTGTTGTCGACCTTGACTTTCGGCGCGCTGCCGTCGGGCAGCAGCGGGCGGTCGTCCTGCAGCGGGCCGCCGAACTGCACGCGATAGCCCGGCGGGATCGCGGCCTGGACCTGCAGGAAGACCTCCAGCCCGCGCGACTTGGCGGCCGCGACGGCGCGCGCGATCGTGGCGCCCTGCTCATGCGTCAGCGCGTCGGGCTGTGGCGGCTGATAGCGCAGGCCGCGATAGAGGCCGCGATCGGGCGCGAAGCTCGGCGCGGTGCGCACGAACAGCTCGCGCCTGCCCCACAGCGGCCTGTCGAGCAGCCGCACGCTGCCGGCTCCCGCGTCGATCGGCGGCTCGCGCGTGCCGGTCGCCGCGTCGGCCGCCGCCATCACATAGGGCGAAGTCGCGATCGCGGTGACGCGGGCGCGGCGCTGGAGGTTGTCGAGGACCGTATCGACGCCCTCGGTCAGAAAGAACTCGGGAAAGACGGTGATGCCGACCGTGCGCGCCATTGCCAATCTCCGCTTCAGAACTGCCCGCCGTTGACCCGCAGCACCGCGCCGTTGACGAAGCCGGCCTCCCGCGAAAGCAGCCAGACGACGGCCTGGGCGATGTCCTCCCCCGTGCCGACGCGGCCGACCGGAATCAGCGGTGCAAGCCGCCGGTTGCGGCCCTCGTTGTCGAAGTCGTCGTTGAAATGCGTGTCGATGACGCCGGGCATGATGCCGTTGACGCGGATGCCCTCGGGGCCGAGCTCCTTGGCGAGGCCGTAGGTGAAGGTCGCGCGCGCGCCGTTCGTCGAAGCGTAGTGGACGCGCCTTGCCATGCCGCCGCTGTCGGCCGACATCGATGACAGGTTGACGATCGCCCCGCCTTCGCCGCCCCGGCTCTTCGCCATCCGGTTCGCCGCCTCGCGCGCGCAGATGAAATAGCTGACGACGTTGACGTCCCACAGCCGGCGCATCGCCGCTGCGTCGAAATCGGCGACCAGGCTCTCGCCGCCGAGGAAGCCGGCGTTGTTGACGAGCCCGCCCAGCGCGCCGAGTTCGCCGTCGCAGCGCTTGAACATCGCGACGATCTCCGCCTCGTTCGCCATGTCGGCCTTGGCGGCGATGGCCCGCCCGCCGGCGCCGCGGATGGCCGCGACCACTGCGTCCGCGTCCTCCGGATGGCTGTTGTAGTTGACGCAGACGCGCCAGCCCGCGCGCGCGGCGCGGATCGCGGTCGCGGCGCCGATCCCGCGGCTGCCGCCGGTGACGATGAGGGCCTTGTCCATGAACGCTGACCTCCCTAGGCGCTGTCGCGGATGACGAGTTCGAAACCGAGATCGAGCACCGGCCGTTCGACCGGCCGGCCGGCAAGGCGCGCGCGGATCATCTGCCCGGACTCGAAGCCCATGCGATAGCGCGGCACGCGGATCGTGGTGAGCGCAGGCACGACCTGCCCGGCGATGTCGATGTCGTCGAAGCCGCCGATCGCGATGCGCTCGGGGACGGCGAGGCCGCGGCGCTGGCATTCGAACAGCGCGCCGGCGGCGATCGCGTCGGCCGAGCAGAAGACGGCGCGCAGATCCGGGCGGCGGTCCAGCAGCACCGCCATGGCACGACCGCCCGCCGGAATTTCGAGCTGGGTTTCCTCGCACAGCGTCGCGTCGGGCGAACGCCCGGCGCCGCGCAGGGCGCGCTCGTAGCCGGCGCGGCGGTCGCGCGCCCGGTCGTTGTCGTGCGGATCGGCGCCGATATAGCCGATCGGGTCGTAGCCGCGCGCGATCAGGTGGCGCGTCAGCGTCTCGGCGGCGGCGCCGTTCGAGTAGCCGACGACCATGTCGATCGGATTCTCGGGCAGGTTCGCGCCCTCGACCACGGGTATGCGCGCCCCGCGCAGCAGTTCGACCGACGCCGCCGTGTGACTGGTGCCGGTGAGATGCAGGGCCTCGACCCGGCGCGACAGGAAGGCGCGGATCAGTTCCTCCTCCTGCGGCGCCGAGAATCCGCTGGCACCGAGCATCAGGTGGATCTCGCCCTCGACCAGCGCGTCGGTCAGGCCCTGGACGGTCTCGGCGATCAGCGAGTTCGTGAGCAGCGGCACGATCGCCGCGACGATCCCGCTGCGGCTCGAGGCGAGGCCGCGCGCCAGCAGGTCGGGCGTGTAGCCGGTGGAGCGGATGACGGCCTCGACGCGGGCGCGGGTGGCGGCCGCCACCTTTTCGGGGTCGCGCAGGACGCGCACGACGGTCATCGTCGAAACGCCCGCGAGGGCGGCGACATCGCGCAGTCGTGGCCGGCGACTATCCCCGGCTTCCGGCATTCGGTCGTCCCCTCCGGTCCGGGCAGGCACCCGCTTGTGCGGGATTTTACCCTTGCGCCCGTCAATGTAAGCGCTAACATTATCGAAACGGGCAGGCAAGCCCTCAATACAGGCGTCCCGCCGCGCATGCGGGCCGCTGCGGAGGAGACGTCATGACTCGGGGCTCCCACCCCGGTTTCCTGGGTTACCGCCGCGCCGACGGACGGGTCGGCACGCGCAACCACGTCGCCGTGCTGTGCATCAACGGCCTGGTCGGCCGGGCCGCCGCACGGATCGCCGGTGCGCTCGCAGGCACGCTCCTGATCTCCACCCCCTATGGCCGCGGCCAGTTCGGGCCCGACAAGGACGACCACGCGCGCCAGCTCGTCGGGCTCGGCCGCAATCCCAACATCGCCGCCGTGCTTGTCGTCGGCGCCGACCGCAAGACGGCGGAAGCGATCGCCGGCGCGATCGCGCAGGCGCCCAAGCCGGTCGCGATCGCCTGCCTCGACGACGTCCACGAGGATGCGCTCGCCCTCGCCGACCGCGGCATCCGCGAGACGGCGCGGCTCGTGCGCGAGGCCTCGCGGCTGCGGCGCGAACCCGTGCCCGCTTCGGCCCTTTTCCTCGGCGTCGAATGCGGCCACTCCGACGCGACCTCCGGTCTCGTGGCAAACCCGCTCGCCGGCAAGATCGTCGACCGCCTGATCGATGCCGGCGGCACCGCGGTGTTCGGCGAGACGGTCGAATGGCTGGGCGCCGAGCATCTGCTCGCCGGGCGCGCGGCGTCGCCCGACGTCGCGCGCGCGCTGGTCGCCGCGGTCAAGCGCCGCGAGGCGGCGGTGGCCGCGGTCGGCGTCGACCTCACCGGCAACAATCCGGGCCAGGAGAACATCCGCGGCGGCCTCAGCACGATCGAGGAGAAATCGCTCGGCGCCATCGCCAAGGGCGGATCGCGCCCGATCGTCGGCGTGCTTGGCATCGCCGAGGCGCCGCGCGGGCCCGGGCTGCACCTGATGGACGCGCCCGCCTTCTCGCCCGAATCGCTGACCGGCTTCGCCGCGGCGGGCACGCAGGCGATGCTGTTCACCACCGGACCCGGCAACAGCTTCTGCAATGCGGTCGCGCCCACCCTCAAGATCAGCGGCCGCCCCGACACCGCCGCGCGCCTCACCGAGCAGATCGACCTCGACGTCAGCACCGTATTCGCCGGGCGCGAGGACATCGAGGACGCCGCCGACCGCGGCTTCGCCATGCTTCTCGATGTCGCTTCGGGCCTCCGGACCTGGGGCGAGATCCTCGGCGAGAACGCGGAGACGTTCGCGCGCACCGGAGGCTCGCTGTGAGGCGTGCGCTCGGCCCGTTCTATGGCGCGTTCGTCTATCTGCGCGCGATCGCGGGGCTGCTCGTCGTGTGGCATCTGCTCGCCCTGTGGACCGCCAACACCGCGCTGCTGCCGCAGCCCCTGCGCGTCGCCGACGCGATCTGGCGCCTCGCGCGCGATTTCGAGCTGTTCGAGCACGCCGCGATCAGCCTCGTGCGGATGCTGTTCAGCCTCGCGCTCGCGGCGATCCTCGCGGTGCCGATCGGCCTTCTCATGGGCCTCGACCGCCGCGCCGAGGACATCGTCGACCCGCTGGTCGAGATCCTGCGGCCGATATCCGGCATCGCCTGGATCCCGCTGGCGCTGTTCATTTTCGGCATCGGCCACGCGCTGCCGATCTTCATCATGACCTATACGGCGTTCTTCCCGATCGTGATCGGCACGGTCGCCGGCGTGCGCGGCGTCGACCGGCGGCTGATCGACGCCGCGCGTACGATGGGCGTGCCGCAGCACACGATCGTCGCGCGCATCGTCGTGCCGGCGGCCACGCCGTCGCTGCTGGTGGCGCTGCGGCTCGGCGTCGCGTCGGCCTGGACCGCCGTGGTCGCGGCCGAACTGGTCGGCGCGCCGAACGGCCTCGGCTACGCGGTCGAATGGTATCGCGAGCTGCTGATGACCCCGCGCGTCATGGCGTTCATCGGCATGATCGGCCTGCTCGGCTTCCTCTGCGACCAGGCGCTGCGGCGCGTCACCGCGGCGGTCACGCCCTGGGCCGCCGAGGCGGAGGCCGCGCGATGAACGCGGCGCTCGGCGCCCGCATCTCGCGCAGCCTGATCCTGCCGGCCGTGCTGATCGTGCTGTGGCAGGCCTGGGCCCAGACCATCGAGCAGCCGAGCCACGCGCCGATGCCGACGCGCGTGGTGCTGGCCGCGATCCGCCTCATCGGCAGCCTCGACCTGCCGTGGGCGATCTTCGAGAGCCTGGGCCGCGTCTTCGGCGGGTTCGCGCTGGCGGCCGCGATCGCCATCCCGCTCGGCCTGCTGATGGGCAGCGTGCGCGCAATCGAGCGCAACCTCGATCCGATCGTCGAGAGTTTCCGGCCGATTGCCGCCATCGCGATCCTGCCGCTGGCGATCCTCTGGTTCGGGACCGGCACGCCGGCGGCGGTCTTCATCGTCGCCTACGCGGCGTTCTTCCCGATGGTGATCAACACGGTCGCCGGCGTGAAGCGCGTCGATCCGCGCCTCATCCAGGCGGCCCAGACCATGGGCGTGGGTCGCTTCGATATCCTGCGCCTGGTCATCGTTCCCGGTGCGCTGCCCGCGATCGGCACGGGCATGCGCATCTCGATGGGCGTCGCCTGGACCGCGATCGTCGCGGCCGAGCTCGCGGTCGGCGCCAAGGCTGGCGGCGGGTCGAGCGGAGGCGTCGGCCAGATGATGTTCGTCTTCTACGCCTACAGCGTCGAACTGAACTCCATCGTCGTCTGCATGATCGCGGTCGGCCTTGTCGCCTACGCGCTCGACCGTGCGATGCGGGTCCTGCTGGCGCGCGCGATGCCATGGACGAAACGATGACTCGCCACGACGCCGCCGCGGCCAAGCTCCGCCTCGCGGGCATCCGCAAGCTCTTCGCGCTCGCCGACGGCCAGACCACCGTCGCGGTCGAGGACTTCACGCTGGACGTGCGGCCGGGCGAGTTCCTGGTGATCGTCGGCCCGTCGGGCTGCGGCAAGACGACGATCCTGAACCTCCTCGCCGGCCTCGACCGGCCGAGCGCCGGCACGCTGGCGATGGACGGCGTCGAGATCGCCGGGCCGGGTGCCGAGCGCGGCGTGATGTTCCAGGACTATGCGCTGTTCCCGTGGCGGACCGTGCGCGGCAACGTGGAGTTCGGCCTGCTCTACGGGCCGGCCGGCCGCGGCCTCGATGCGGCGGCGCGCGAGCGCAGGGTGAGCGAGACGATCGACCTCGTCGGACTCAAGGGATCCGAAGGCAAGTATCCGCACCAGCTGTCCGGCGGCATGCGCCAGCGCGTCGCTCTCGCCCGCCTGATCGCCAACGAACCCGACGTCCTGCTGATGGACGAACCGCTGGCCGCCCTCGACGCCCAGACGCGCCTGATCCTCCAGGACGAGCTACTCCGCATCTGGGGCCAGGACAAGCCGCCGGCGCGGCGCCGCACCGTCGTCTTCATCACCCACGGAATCGACGAGGCGGTGTTCCTCGCAGACCGCGTCGCGGTGATGAGCAGCCATCCGGG
>JAEUKZ010000021.1 GCA_016793045.1 Alphaproteobacteria bacterium | reverse complement strand
GCGACCTTGAGGCCGCCGAAGATGAACGGCACGGCGTAGGGCCCGCGGATGCGCAGCAGTTCCTTGATCCGCCCGGCGCGCAGCGAGCGGCCGAGTTCGATCAGCTCGGGCGGCGTCGCTGCAAGCCCGGTCGCGACCGCGATCACCAGCGGGAAGAACGCGACGAGGAAGGTCACGAGGATCTTGGGCAGCGCGCCCGTGCCGAGCAGCAGCAACAGCAGCGGCGCCAGCGCGACCTTCGGCACCGATTGCGTGAGAACAAGCAGCGGGTAGATCGCCACCTGCGCGAAGCTCGACAGGCTCATCAGCGCCGCGAGCGGCAGCGCGACGGCAATCGCGAGCGCGAAGCCGGCGAGGATCGTCGCGAGTGTCGCCACGGCATGGGTCACCACCTGGTCGGGCACCTGCCACATCGCCGCGAGGATGACGCTGGGCGTCGGCAGGACGTAGACGGGGACGCGCAGGATCGGCAGCAACAACTGCCAGACGATTCCGATGACCAGCAGCATCGCGGCCGGAATGACGACGTGGCGTGAGCCGCGCCAGGCCCTACGAAAGCGCTTCGCTCGCGCGCCGGGCGGGGCGGGGGGCGTGACCGAAAATGCGATCGCGGATTCGGCGGGCGCAAGATTTGAAGACATCGTCGCCTTCCATGTCGAAGCTGCGGGGGCGCGGCAGCGGGATCGGCACGATGTCGGCGATCCGGCCGGGGCGCGGGCTCATCACCACGACGCGGTCGGCGAGCATCACCGCCTCGGATACCGAATGGGTCACGAAGACGATCGTCTTCGGCTGGGTCGTCCAGAGATCGAGAAGCTGCAGGCCGACTTCCTCGCGCGTCAGCGCATCGAGTGCGCCGAAGGGTTCGTCCATCAGGAGCACGTCGGGATTGCGGATCAGCCCGCGGCAGATCGCGACGCGCTGCTGCATGCCGCCCGACAGTTCGGCCGGGCGGCGCGTCTCGAAGCCCGAAAGCCCGACCAGCGACAGCAGATGCGCGGCGCGCGCGCGGCTGTCGGAGCGGATCTCGCCGAGCATGTCGAGCGGGAACAGCACGTTGTCGATGGCGCTCGCCCAGGGCAGCAGGGTCGGGTGCTGGAAGACGAGCCCGACATCGGGTCCGGGCTCGCGCACCGCGCGGCCGTTCAGCACGACCCGGCCGACGGTCGGCGCGATTAGCCCGGCGATCAGCCGGAGCAGGGTCGACTTGCCGCAGCCCGAGGCGCCGACGATGGCGACGAACTCGCGGTCGTCGATGTCGATCGAGACGTCGGAGAGCGCGAGCAGGGGCTCTTCGTCCTCGCGCTCGAACCAGTGGCTCAGCCGCTCGAGCTGCAGCATGTCATTGCGGCAGGAACTGGGTGTCGACCAAGGCGGCAGGATCGAAGGGCGCCGTCAGGTTCTGCGCCGCCGCGACCGCTTCATAGGTGCGCCGCAGCTGGTCCATGTCGAAGCCGCCGACGCCGACGCGTGCGCTGGTCTCGTTGAACACGTACTGCATGAAGGCGCGGTGGTTCACCAGGATGTCGGCCTCAGGCAGTTCCGGGTTGGCGGCGGCGTGCAGCCGTGCCGTCTCTTCCGGGTTCTCGTTGGCCCAGCGGAAGGAGCGGATCGTTGCGCGCATGTAGCGCTGCAGCAGGTCGCGATTGCCGGCGATCGCGCTTTCGGCGACGAACTGGCATTCGCCGTAGATGCGCAGGCCGTTGTCGGCAAAGGTCATCATGCGCAGCGCCTGGCCCGCCTGCCGGGCCTGGCGGTTGCGCAGTTCGTAGACCGTCGCGAAGCCGGGCATCGCGTCGATCCGCCCGGCGAGGAGCGTCGGCAGCAGGGCGCCGGCCTCCATGTTGGTGAAGGCAACGCGGGCAGGGTCGACGTTGTTCGCCCGCGCGACGAGCGGGAAGTAGACGAGGTGCGAATTGCCGGGGGTGATGCCGACGCGCTTGCCGACGAGGTCGGCGATCGAGCGGATGCCGCTCGATTCGAGGACCCAGAAGCTGTGCGGCGAATAGGCGTATTCCGCGCTGATGCAGCGCACCGGTATGTTCTGGCGCACGCGTCCCAGCATGATGGCGCCGATATCGGCGGTCCCGACCGTCGCCTGGCCTGCGACGACCTTGTTGACCGTGTCGCCCGAGCCGAAGCCGCGGTTGATTACGAGATCGATGTTCTCCTCGCGGTAGAAACCGCGGGCCCGGCCGGCGAACATGTAGGCGTTCTCGCCCTGGATGAGCCAGTTGGCCTGGAACACGACGCGATCCTGGGCCAACGCCGGCACCGTCGAGCCGAGCACCGCGGCCGCAAGCATGATCGATGCGCAAGTCTTCAGCATGTTGCCCAGCCTCTCCGCAGAATGTGGCGCGCAGGCGAGAACGGCATGGGCCTGCTCTCGTGAATGCGTTCCGTTTGCCCAGCGCAGGTGCAGCTTTCGTGCCATGCGGGACGACGCGCGAAGTGGCACCGGGTTTGCTTTCCCCATGGGCACTGGGCGCCGCGCCGGCGCCGCACAGGGGAGACGCGGCATGGACACCGTCATCGACCGACCGACACTGCATCGTCTCGACGGGCCGTTCGGCGTCGAAGTTCGCGGCGTCGCGGTCGGCGACTGCTCGGACGACGTGTTCGCCTTCGTCGACGATGCGTTCCAGCACCACGGTGCCCTCGTCATCCGCGGCCAGCAGCTCGATCCCGGCCAGCTTCACCGTTTCGCTGCACGCTTCGGGCCGCTCGAGGCGCACACGCTCCAGCAGTACACGCTGCCCGGTGATCCGTTCATCTACGTGCTCTCGAACATCGAGGTCGACGGCAGGCCGATCGGCGTCCACAACGAGGGGATCGGCTGGCACACCGATCTCACCTATAAGCGGCGCCCGCCGATGAGTACGATCCTCTACGGCTTGGTGTGCCCGCCGGAAGGATCCGACACGCTGGTCGCCGACACCTGCGCGGCATATGAAGCCCTCCCGGCCGCGGACAAGGCGGCGCTCGATGGCGTCAAGGTGCTCCATTCGTTTCAGATGCTGCACGACAGCCGCGTCGGCCGGGCCCCGCTGACGCCGGAACAGAAGGCCGCGACGCCCGACGTGTGGCATCCGCTGGTGCGTCGCCATCCGCGCGATGGGCGCAAGGCGCTGTATCTCGGCACCGGCACGGTCAAGGCGGTCGAGGGCATGACGCAGGAGGAGGCGCGTCGCCTCGTCTTCCGTCTGGTCGACTTCGCCACGCAGGAGCGCTTCGTCTATCGCCACAAATGGCAGGCCGGCGATGTGCTGATGTGGGACAACCGCTGTACGCTTCACACCGGCACGCTGTTCGACGACGTGCGCTACAAGCGGCACATTCACCGGCTGATGATGCAGGGGACGGAGCCGGTCTAGCGCGAACGCCGCACCGGCGCCGGCTCGCGCTGCCATTGCCGCCGGATCGCCGAAGCCGATCTTCGTCGGCGCCCAGTTCGTCCGGCAGCTGCAGCAGGACGGCCACGAGGTGCACCTGCGCCGGCGGATGGACGACGCTATCGCGGACCGTCGGCCGGGTGGCGGCGAGTTGGCGGAACTCGAAACCGTCCAAGCTGGGGCCTGGTCGGGATGGTCACGCGCGGCCGGGCTCGCGCACGTTTCGTTCGCCGTGAGAATCGGCGCTCAATAGGGACCGTTGAACGAAGGGTCCGGCACGTCCTTCCAGCGCCGCGGATCGTCGGGCTCCGGCGGCAAGGCGGCGGCCGAGCCCAAGCTGTCGAGCGCGGCGCGGGCGATTTCCCGAGCGCGCGGATAGTATAGATCGGCCAGCGCGGGCGTCGTGGGCGCGGGAACGTGCGGCAGCCCGATTCGCCGCGGCGGCGCCTTGAGCGCGGCGAAGGCTCGTTCGGCGACGGCGGCGCAGACCTCGGCGCCCGCTCCGAACTGGACATGCCCGGTGTCCGCGACGACGAGGTGACCGGTGCGGCCGACGGACTCCGTGAGAGCGGGAACGTCGATCGGCGTCAGCGTGCGCAGATCGATCACGTCCGCATCGATGCCGATCCGCGCGAGGAGATCTGCCGCCCGCAGGCACTCGAGCGTCATGTAGGAGGTTCCCGCCAGCGTAACGTCGCGGCCGCGGCGCCGCGTCGCGGCCTGGTCGAGCGGCACGCGATACATTTCCTCTGGCACCGGTCCGGACACGTTGTAGAGCCAGCGATGCTCGAACAGGATTACCGGCGCGTCGTCCTCGACCGCCGCGATCAGCATCCCTTTGGCGTCGTGCGCCGTCGTCGGCATTACGACCTTGAGGCCCGGTACGTGCGCGAACCAGGCCTGCAGCGACTGCGAATGCTGGGGCCCCTGACCCCAGCCGCGCCCGATGATCATGCGCACGGTCAACGGCGCCGTCATCTTGCCGCCATACATGTAGTGCCATTTGGCGACCTGGTTCACCAGCGGCTCCATCGCCAGTACGGCGAAGTCGACGCGGATGTGGATCACGATCGGTCGGCGGCCCATCAGCGCGGTGCCCAGCGCGACCCCGGTCATGCCGTTCTCCGACGCCGGCATGTCGAGCACGCGCTCGGCTCCGAAGCGCTGCTGGAGGCCCGCCGTCGTGCCGAAGATGCCGGTCGGGCCGGGAGCGCCGAGTCCGATCAGGTAGCTGCGCGGATCGCTCGCGAGGATCTGTGCCTGCGCCTCGCGCAGGGCCTCGAAATAGCGGAGCTGCCGCGTCATCGTCCCGTCTCCGGGTATACGAAGCGCGCCAGCTGATCGGGCGCCGGGAACGGGCTCGCCTTGGCGAAAGCGACCGCGTCGTCGATCTCGCGCGCAGTCTCGGCGGCGGCGCGCTCCTGCGCGGCCGCATCGAGCGCGCCATCCGCCGCAAGCCGATTGCGATAGACCGCGACGGGGTCGCGCGCTTGCCACGCGGCGATCTCTTCCGCGCTGCGATACCCGAGTTCGAGGTCGCCGTTTGGCCCGCAATGCTCCATCAGACGGTAGGTCGCGAACTCGAGCAGGGTCGGGCCGTCGCCGCGGCGCGCACGCGCCACCGCTCCGGATGCCAGCGCATGCACCGCTTCGACGTCGTTGCCGTCGCCGCAGGCGGCGGCCACCCCGTGCGCCCCGCCCAGGGCGCTGATCGGCCGGGGTGGCTGACGGATCGCGAGCGGCGAATGGACGGAATAGAGGTTGTTTTCGCAGACGAAGACGACCGGCAGCCGCCGCACCGCGGCGAAGTTCATCGCCTCGTGGAATGCGCCCTCTTCGGTGGCGGCATCGCCGAAGTAGACGACGACCACGCGGTCTTCCCCCGCCATGCGCGCGCCCCACGCGGCGCCGACGCCCACCGAAACCGTGCTCGCCAGGATCGGGGCCGAGCCCATGAAGCCGCAGGCGAGATCGACGAGATGCTGGCTGCCGCCCTTGCCACGCGCGCAGCCGGTCTCGCGACCGTAGAGCTCCGCGACCATCGCTCGCAGATCGCCGCCTTTGGCGAGGTAGTGGCCGTGACTGCGGTGCCCGCTGAAAACGAGATCCGTTGCCGTCAGATGCGCGGAAACGCCGACCGGGATCGCCTCCTGGCCGATGCACAGATGGGTGGGACAGCGCATCTCCTGCTCGGCGTAGAGGCGCGCGATCGTCTCCTCGACCATCCGTACGCGCAACATCTGCCGATACAGCGCCAGCCGTACGGCGGCGCCAGGGCGAGCAGCGGAGTGGGGCCGAGGAGGTGTGGCGGCGTTCATCGGCGTCCGGCGATGCAGTAGCCTACCGCTCGCTGCCGCATGAATGCCGGTACGCGGATCGCGCCGCAGGCCGCTCTCGGCGTGGATCGTTCCGGGGGCTGCGAATCGCATGCCCGTCGCTTGCCCATCGAGCGCTCCGTCATTCTACGATCGTCCAGGTCCAATCGCCGCGATAGCCTGCTTCCTCGAAGACGCGATGCCATCCCTCCGGGCCGTCGTGAAACCGCGCCGTCAGGACCCAGCCGAGTAACGCCTCATGCTCGGCAGGGGTACGGTAGGAATCGACGCGAAGATAGGCGCGGCCCTTGCCGACACGCTCGATCTCGCGCAGCGCCTGGATGACGCCGGCCCGATCGAGGTTGTGGATGACGTCGAGGGCGATGACAAGGTCGAATGCGGCGGGCGCGAAGGGCAGGCTCGCACAATCGCCGCGAACCAGCCGCCCCGCCGCCTCAGGCTCCGCGTGGTCGAGCGCGTAGCGCGAGATGTCGAGGCCCCATACGTCGAGGCCAGGGCAGGCGCCCATCAGGTCCTTGACGAGAAAGCCCTTGGCGCAGCCGACGTCGAGGACGCGCATGCCAGGCAGCAGCCGATAATGCGCGACCAGTTCATGTGCGACGGGGACCCAGCGGCCGTCATAGCGGTAGCCGCCGTAGCCATATTCGCGCGGACCGTCGAAGTAGTCGAACCCGAAGCGCCTGGAGCGTTCGATCGCATCTGGCGAGCGGGCGGCCCTGCGGGCGGCCAGATCCCGCCTGCTCCGCGGCAGCTTGGAGAGAAGGTCGATCTCCATCACGCGAACCTGCGACGGCGCATGGCGCTGCGCTCAGCCATGGGAGGCCCGCATCGGCGGCCGGCCGATCGCATAGTGGTCCAGGCCGGCGGCATCGACTGCGGCACCGTCGAACAACCGGTAAGGATCGATCATGACGCGGCCGCGCATGCGCGTTGCCAGCGCCGCAAGATCGAGGGCGCGGTACTCGTCCCACGGGGTCATCACCAAGACAGCGTCGGCCCCCTCTGCGACCATCTCGGGTCGTGCGACGGCGTTGGTGCCGGGGGCGACGCTGCCCGGTACGACGGGGTCGTGCACGCTTGCGCTGCATTCGCGCGCCATCCGAAGCAGGGCGAGCGACGGGCTGTTCTTGACGCTGTTGGTGCCGGGCTTGTAGGCGAGCCCGAGCACGCCGATGCGCGGCTTGGTGCGATCGGCGAGCGTGCGACACAGCATCCGCCAGGCCCAGCCCGCCATGTGCCGGCTGTTCTCGGCGAACGCGGCAATGACGCCGGCGTCGGTGCCCGCGCGGGTGGCGAGCCGGCGTGCGGTGGCGAGATCGCGCTCGAGATTGCCGCCGGCAATGCCGAGCCCGGCCGCGAGATAGGCCTTCGGGCCGATCCGCGCGTCGAGCCGCAGGGCGGGGGCGATCTCCGCCCAGTCGGCGCCGATCGCCCCGGCGAGCTCGGCGAGCGTGTTGGTCGTCGATACGCTTGCAGCCAGAAGGCAGTTGATCGCGATCTTGGCCAACTCGGCGCTCTCGTAGCGCATCCGCAGGACCGGGCAGCCGAACCGCCCGAGATAGTTCGCGATGCCTGCGGGCAGCGGCCGCGACGGGTCGGCGCAGCCGAGGATGAACCGCTCCGGCGACAGGACGCGTTCCAGGGCGCGGCCGAAGATCAGGGTTTCGACCTGACAGTAGAGACGATCGTGCGGCACGGGCAGTTGCCGCGTATAGCCCGGCGACACCTGGCTCAGAATGACCAGTGCCGCGGTGGGGCCCAGCCGCGGCGTGACCGCAGCGACGATCGCACCGACCGAAGTCGAATCGCTTGCGCCGCCGTCGTCCGTCGGCACGTCGACCGCCACATAGATCGCGGCGCAGCGCGTGAGGTGGGCGGGATCGCTGGTGAAAGCGATGCGGCATCCATGTTCCGCCAGCGCGGCTTCGAGGCCGGGCTCGTTGACCGGCAGCTGCCCCGTCTTGATCGCGGCGATCAGCGTCGCGTCGGGATCGAAGGCTACGATCGTGGCCCCTTTCGCGGCCGAGCCGATCGCCGTGCACAGGCCGAGATGCGACAGTCCCGCGATGCCGATGGGTTCATGCATGCGCGGAATCCCCGATGGAGCGCGCGAGTGCCGCGCCGATCCAGATGTCGTTGTCGAGGTTGCCGGGCCCGCCGGCAGCACACAGCGCCTTGAAGTGGCGGTACTCGGCATCCCAGGTCGGATCGGCCTGGTCCAGCGTCACCACCTCTTCCGTGGGACGCCCGCTCGGCAGTATGCGGCGCCTATGCCGGAAGGTCGCCGGCCCCCACTTGCAGAGACCCTCGATATGCGCGCTGCCGCGCTCGGCGAGGACGTCGCAGGTGAAATGGTTGCGCCAGCTCAGCAAGGTCATCTCGAGCTGGATCGTCGTCCTCCCGGCACTGGTCAGCACGGCGTGATCGGGGCTGGCGTTCTCGAACGTGCCGATCGCGGTCGCGGCGAAGGGCGCGTCAGGCTCGCCGAGCCAGTAGAGGACGGTGTCGAGCAGATGGGAGCCGAGGTCCCGCAGCACGCCCGATCCGCGGTCGCGCCAACGCGAACCGCGCACCAATCGTGCCGTGCCGTTGCCGTAGAACATGCGCAGCGTGTAGATGCGGCCCAGTTCGCCGCTTTCGAGCAGCGCCTTCATGCGCACGAAATGCGGCTCGAAGCGGTGGTTGTACGCGGTGTAGAACACCGCACCGCTCCCGCGAGCGAGCGCGGCGAGGGCCGCCAGGCGCGCCCCGCCGCCGACGACCGGCTTCTCCACGAGCGCGTGCTTTCCGTGGCGCGCCAGGTACTCCATGAGTTCGAGCTTGGCGTCATCGGGTACGCAGAGCGCGGCGGCGTCGTAGCGGTCGAGCGCGACGTCGCGCAGGCTGCGGTGTGTCGCGCCGTCCTTCTCCGGATCGACCGTCGCGACGACGTCCGAGCCGGCGGCCGCGGTACGCTTGGGACCTTGCACCCCCATCCCGACGACGACGAGCCGCATCGTGGTCTCAGTATCCGGCCAGGCGCTCGAGCGCGTCGAGCTTCGCCCGCAGCGCATCGAGGGAGACCGGGATATTGCCGTCGCACTCGCATTCGACCGCGGCGGCGGCGGCACCGAGGATCGAGGCGATCACCGCATTGCCGGTCGCGCGCAGACCGAGTGTCGCGTAGGCGAGCAGTGCGTCGCCCGCCCCAACCGCGTCGCGGACCGTGTCGGCGAAGCTGTCGATGGCGAAGAACGGCGCCCGGTCGCTGGGCTGCTCGACCTCGCCGCGGAACGTCAGCACGCCACGTGCGCCGAGCTTGAGGATCAGCACCTTGCAGCGGGCGGCACGATACAGCTCCGAGCCGAGCAGGCGCACGACCGAATCCTGGTCCCCCAGGGCGAAGCGCGCCTCCTTCTCGTTCGGGGTGATGAGGTCGAAGTCCCGGAAGTCGAGGATGTTGCCCCAACGGCTGGCGACCTGGCTGTCCGCCACCTTGAAGACGCCGGCGGGAATCGCGGCGGTCAGTGCCGCGATCGTCTGGCGATTGAAGATGCCGTGGCGGAA
>JAEUKZ010000451.1 GCA_016793045.1 Alphaproteobacteria bacterium | reverse complement strand
GCGGCGGACGTCGCGGCCCACCACGGAAGCCGGCGCCGACCGAGCCGGCGGAGATTGGGACGATGGCCGAGAAGATCAAGTTCGAGCTGGTATCGCCTGAGAGATTGCTGCTGGACGAGCCGGTCGGCATGGTCGTCGTGCCGGGCGTCGAAGGCAATTTCGGCGTGCTTGCCGGCCATGCCCCGGTGATCGCCGCCGTGCGGCCCGGCGTCATCGAAGTCTACGAGAACGGCGCGGTCACCCAGCGCATCTTCGTCGGCGGCGGCTTCGCCGAAGTGACCGCGGAACGCGTCACCGTGCTGGCGGAGGACGCCATGCCGGTGTCCGAGATCAACCGCGAGGCGACGCAGAAGGCGGTCCAGGACCTGACCGACCGGCTTTCGGTCGCCGACCCGGACGAACGCGCCCTGCTCACCCAGCGCCTCGCCGTCGCCCAGGCGAAGCTCGCCGCCGCTGCCTGATCGAGCCCCGGGCGGGCGCCCGGGGCATATGAGCGCAGAGCCGGCCGGCGCGCGTGCGCGCCCTTGCCCCGCCGACCGCCGGGGGGCATATAAATGACGGTATTGCGACAGCCCTGGGAAGGCTTCCGGCAGCCATGAAGCACTGGACGCTCGACGACATCGCCTGGGACCGCTTCGACCGCAGCAAGGTCGACCCCGAACTCGTCGGCCTGATCAAGGCGGCGGCGCTGGTCGAGCGCAACGGCGGCGACTATGCGCGCTACCTGCACGGCGTCTTTGCCGGCGACACCGCCTTTCAGGGCGAGGCCGAGCGCTGGGCGGCCGAAGAGATCCAGCACGGCGAGGCGCTCGGCCGCTGGGCCCGGCTCGCCGACCCGTCATGGGATTTCGAGGCGGCGCAGCAGCGCTTCACCGCCGGCTACCGGGTCAACATCAACGCGACCGAGTCGATCCGCGGCTCGCGCACCGGCGAGCTGATCGCCCGCTGCATCGTCGAGGTCGGCACCAGCTCGTACTACACCGCGCTCGCCGACCGCGCGGCGGAGCCGGTGCTGAAGCAGATCTGCCTGAAGATCGCGGCGGACGAGTTCCGCCACTACAAGCTCTTCTACGACAACATGAAGCGCTACCAGACCGCCGAGAATCTCGGGTTCTGGGGCCGCCTGCGCATCGGCATCGGCCGCATCACCGAATCGGAAGACGACGAACTCGCCTACGCCTTCTTCGCCGCCAACGACCTGCCTGGACCCTATGACCGCCGGCGCAGCATCAACGCCTATATCCGCCGCGCCTATGCCTGCTACCAGCCCGCCCATATCGACCGCGGCCTCGGCATGGTGATGAAGGCGGTCGGCCTCAAGCCGCGCGGCCGCCTGCACGCCGCGCTGACGCGGCTCGCCGTCGGCATCATGCAGCGCCGCGTCCGCCGCCTCGCCGCCTCGGGGGCGTAAGGGCCCCGCTCCTCGGCCCTACCCCGCCAGCGCGATGACGACGCGGCGGTTGCGCTTGCCCTTGTTCTCGATCTTTTCGACCGTGACCGGGCCGATTTCGCCGATCCGCGCGACATGGGTGCCGCCGCAGGGCTGAAGGTCGATGCCGGCGATGTCGAGCAGCCGCACCTTGCCCGCCCCCGTGGGCGGTTTCACCGACATGGTACGGACGAGCTCGGGCTGCGCCGCGAGTTCCTCGTCGGTGATCCAGCGCGGCGTCACGGCCGCGTCGGTGGCGATCAGCGCGTTGAGCTTCGCCGCGATCGCGTCCTTGTCGAGCGCCAGCTCGCCGACGTCGAAATCGAGCCGGCTCCGGCCGTCGCCGACCTGGCCGCCGGTGACGCCTGCGGGCACGACGGCGCAGAGCAGGTGCATCGCCGTGTGCATGCGCATGAGGCGGTGGCGGCGCGGCCAGTCGATCTCCGCCGTCACGGTCTCGCCGGCCGACAGCGCCGGCTGGTCCGGCGCCGGCACGTGGACGATCTCGCCGGGCGCCGCGCCCTTGCGGGTATCCGCGATCGCGACCGTCGAACCGTCGGCGCGGCGCAGCACGCCGACATCGCCGGGCTGGCCGCCGCCCGTCGGATAGAACACGGTGCGGTCGAGCCGCACGCCCGCCGCGTCGACCGCGGTCACCACCGCGGTGCAGGTCTTCAAGTAGGCGTCGCCACGAAACAGCTCTTCGGTCATTCCCCGTTCTCCGCTTCGGCGAGCACGCGCGCGAACACGGCGCGATCGACATTGCCGCCGGACATCACCAGCGCCACCCGCCTGCCGGCGAGGCGCGCGCGTTCCTTGAGCGCCGCGGCGAGCGGCCCGGCCGCGGCGCCTTCGGCGACGTTGTGGGTGGCGCTGAACGCGAGTCGCATCGCCGCGCGGATCTCCGCCTCGCTGACCGTGACGATCCGCGCCACGCTGCGCCAGATCGTCGCCAGCGCCGCCGCGTTCGGCACCCGGCAGGCCATGCCGTCGGCGATCGTATCTGCCGAATTGGTGCTGACCGCCCGGCGCTGGGCGAAGGACAGCGCATAGGCCGGCGCGTTCTCGGCGACGACGCCGACGATCTCCGTCCGGAGGCCGAGCGCCTCGCGCGCCGCCACCATGCCGCAGATGCCCGATCCGAGTCCGATCGGCACATAGGCGACGTCGAGGTCGGGCACGGCGCGGAACAGCTCGAGGCCGTATGACGCGACGCCGGCGACGAGGTCGTCGCAGAACGACTCGATCATGCGCAGGCCGCGCTGGGCGGCAAGCGTCTGCGCGTGCTCGAGCGCCGCCTGGAAATCGTGGCCGTGCTCGATCAGCTCGGCGCCGAGGGCGCGCATCGCCGCGTTCTTCTCGACCGAGTTGCCGTGCGGCACGACGATCACGGCCGCGACCCCGACGCGCGACGCCGCGAACGCGATCGACTGGCCGTGATTGCCGCGGGTGGCGGCAACGACGCCCCGGAGCGCCGGGTCGTCGCGCTTGAGGTTCTCCAGATGGACGATGCCGCCGCGGACCTTGAAGGCGCCGAGCGGCGTATGGTTCTCGTGCTTGACCCAAACGGTCGCGCCGATCCGCGCGTCGAGCAGCGGCCAGTGATGCTGCGCCGTGGGCGGCATGACCGCATGGACGCGCCGCGCGGCGGCGTCCAGGCGTTCGAGGGTGAGGGCTTCGGACATCGCGGCACTATGGCGGGAGCCGCGCCGCGCCGACAAGCCCGCGATTGTCGCGGAACAATCCTAGGCCGCGTTGCGCCCGCGCCACCACTTCACGGCCACGGGCACGAGCGACAGCACGCCCAGGCCGACCAGCCCGGCGACGATGCCCGGCGTCAGGATCGCACCGATGCTGACTTCGCCGCCGCGGTCGAAGACCTCACCCAGGCCGGCGCCGAAGCTGGCGAAGACGAAGGTGCCGGGGATCACGCCGATCAGGGTCGCGGCGACGAAGGTCGCGAGCGGGATGCCGATCAGCGCCGGCACGAGGTTGACCGCGAAGAACGGGAAGACCGGGATCAGGCGGAGACTGAGCAGGTACCAGAAGGCGTTCGCGCGGAATCCGTCCTCCATCTTGCGCACGAACGGCCCGGCGCGCCGGCGCAGCACGTCGCCGAACGCGGTGCGCGCGATCACGAAGAGAACCGTCGCGCCGATCGTCGCACCGACGACGATCAGCCCCGTCCCCATCACGGCGCCGAAGAGGAAGCCGCCGGC
>JAEUKZ010000443.1 GCA_016793045.1 Alphaproteobacteria bacterium | reverse complement strand
CCGCCGCTCGGCAAGCGCGGCGCCGGCTTCGCGATGGCGCATGACGACTACGAGCCCGGCGACGTGAAGGCGAAGATGCAGGGGGCGCACGACCGCACCTTCACGATCTGCCAGATCGAATCGCCGGCCGGCGTCGCGGCGGCCGACGCGATCGCCGCGCTCGACGGGGTCGACTGCCTGTGGCTCGGCCATTTCGACCTCACCAACTTCATGGGCATCCCCGGCGCCTTCGACGACCCGCGCTACCGCGCCAACGTCGAAACGATCGTCGCGGCGTGCAAGCGCCATGGCAAGACGCCCGGCTTCATGGCCGGCGACGACGCCTGGGCGAAGGACTATCTCGCCCGCGGCTTCCGCATCATGGCGTACGGCGTCGACAGCGCGATCTTCCGGGTCGGCCTCCAGGCCGGAATCGCGGGGATGCGGCGGCTCGCCACAGGCTGAAGGTCTATGACAAAGTAGTCGTAGAATTTTACCATACATAACAAGGTTGACCTGTCGGATTGCGACGCGTAATCATTTGCACCGCGGGCGCGCCGCTTCATCGGCGCTGCCCGCGGAGGCAAAATGCTCGCCAAAGAGAAGATGAAACTGGAGGTTCGCCCGACCGGCGCGGCGCTCGGCGCGGACATTGTCGGGGTCGATCTGGCGTCGTTCGGTGATGACGAATTTGCCCTGATCCGCCAGGCGCTTCTTGACCACCTTGTCCTGCGTATCCGCGGCTGCAACGCGCTCGACGACGTCGCCTTCACCCGCTTCGCCGCGCGTTTCGGCGAAATCAAGCCCTCGCCCGACTTCACCCGCTCGCGGCCGGTCTACCTGACCGACGCACCGCTGGTGACCGTGATCTCCAATGTCACCGAGAACGGCAAGCCGATCGGCGAGCATGGCGATGGCGAGCTCAACTGGCACACCGATCTCGGTTTCACCGACTATCCCTCGGCGCTGACCATGCTGCTGGCGCGCGAGGTGCCGCCGCGCGGCGGCAACACCAGCTTCGCCAACATGTATCGCGCGCTCGAAACGCTGCCCGAGGCGACGCGCACGCGCATTGCGCGGCTCAAGCTCAAGCATCAGGCGAGCCACAATGCCCAGGGCGGCAAGCGCCCGGGCTATCGCGACATCGAAACCGACGACGTTCGCGAAATGCCGGGACCGGTCCACCCGATCGTGCGCGTCCATCCCGACACCAGGCGGGCCGCGCTCTATCTCGGCCGGCGGTTCGGCGCCTACATCCCCGGCCTGCCGCTCGCCCGGAGCGAGGCGCTGGTCGACGAGCTGTGGACGCATGCGGCCCTGCCGGAGAACACCTGGACCCAGGAATGGCAGGTCGGCGACCTGATCGTGTGGGACAACCGCTGCACGATGCACCGGCGCGACGCCTTCACCGGCCAGGGCCGCCGGCGCATGCACCGGCTGACCACCAAGGGCGAGCGGCCCATGGGCGCCGTCGCCGACCCGGTCGAATACGGATGAGCGCCGCCGCCGCGCCGATCGGCCCGGTGCCCGAGCTCGACGGCGAAGCGGGTGCCGGCGGCGGGCGCGACACGCTCACCGCGCGGGTGTGCGAGCAGCTGCGCCGGCTGATCGAGCGCGGCGAGTTCCCCAAGAACTTCAAGCTGCCGACCGAGGCGGAGCTGTGCCGGCGCTTCGGTGTGTCGCGCCCGGTGATCCGCAACGCGCTCGCACGGCTGCGCGACGAAGGCACCGTGCGCTCGCACCAGGGATCGGGCACCGTCGTCATCCGCGGGCCGGAGGCGGGCGTCCTTACCTATCCTCCGGTGCGCTCGATCGCCGATCTCGAGCGGCTGTTCGAGTTCCGCATCACGGTCGAGGCGCAGACCGCCGCCCATGCCGCGCGCCACCACACGCCGCAGACGCTGGCGCTGATCGAGGATGCGCTGCGCGAGGCCGACCAGGCGATCGCGCTCGGCACGCCCGCACTCGGCGCCGATCTCAACTTCAAGTTCCACCGCGCCGTCGCGCGGGCGACCGGCAACCCGTACTTCATCGTCACCCTGGAGCAGATCCCCAACCTGATCGGGGTCGGCCGCATCCAGGTGCGCAATTTCGGCATCGACGACCCGATCGAGCGGATACGGCGCATCGGCGCCGAGCACGTCTCGATCTACGAGGCGATCCGCACGCGCGATCCGCAGCGCGCGCGCGCCGAGATGGAACAGCACATCGGTGCCGCGCGGCAGCACATCTTCGAGCACCAGATCTTGTCCTAGACGAAACCACATCCGTGGCGCGGCCATAGAGCGGCAATCGCCGGGGCTGCGCTGCGCAGGGCCGGATCTCGGCCAGCCACAACGGGAGGATGCGACCATGAGAATTTCGCGACGCACGCTGCTCGCCGGCACCTCGGCCGCCGCCCTGGCGGCCCTGCCGGCCCCCGCCGTCCGCGCCCAGGCGCGGAAGTTCGTGATCATGAGCCACGCCGTGCACCAGCGCGCGGTGACCGGCACGCGCGGCGGCGATTCCTCCGCCGAATGGAAGCAGCGCGCCGGGGTCGAGACCGAATGGCTGACCTTCGGCGTCGAGGCGGTGCACGAGCGCGTCTATCGCGAAGCCGGCCTCGCCGAAGGCGGCGTCGACGTCGCCTTCGTGCTGGAGCGCTACGGCGGCCCGCACATCGCGCCGCTGTTCGAGGACCTGGGCCCGCACCAGCAGCGCGACCCGATCGAGGACCTCACGGAGATCGGCGCCGGCATGCGCGCCGCCCACACCTATGGCACCAAGGTCGTCGGCATTCCCTACCGACACGCCACCCACGGCTTCTTCTACAACGAAGCCTTGCTGACGGAGCGCGGGCTGACGCGGCCGCCGCAGACGCTCGAAGAGGTCATGGAATACGCGGACCGGCTGTCCTTCGTGCGCGGCGACGGCACGCGGGTCAACGGCTTCGTCACGTCGATGGACGACCCGTCGGGCATCGTCGACATCATCCGCGGCTTCGGCGGCGACTTCATCTCGCGCGACTACCGCTTCGTCGCCGATGCGGAGCCCGCCGTGCGCGCGATCACCCAGCTGCGCGACTGGTTCCGCCGCCAGGTGCTGCCGCGCAACGTGATGACCTTCAAGACCGAGGAGGTGATCACCGCGATGCAGCAGGGCCGCGCGGCGATGACCAACCAGCCCTACGGCCGCTTCGACAACTACAACGACCCGCGCCAGAGCCGCTTTCCCGGCCAGATCAAGGTGCAGACGATCCCCGCGCTCTCGACGATCGGCGCCGCCGGCGGCATCGTGCCGGCCAAGACCTCGGTCTGGGCGATGGCGATCCCGCGCAACGCCCGCAACAAGGAGCTGTCGTGGAGCTTCATCAAGGAGGTGTCGTCGAAAGCCAGCACGATCCGCGCCGCGATCAACGGCAACGGGCCGGTGCGGCTGTCGGCCTACGACGATCCGCGGGTGCAGGAGCTGGCGCCCTACTCGGCGTTCGAACGGCGGGTGCTGCCCACGGCGATGCTGGTTCTGCCCGGCTTCGAGCACGCCGCGCGCGCGATGGACATCTTCATGGAGGAAGTGCAGCGCGCGATGATCGGCCAGGCCGAACCGGCCGAAGCGATGCGCAGCGCCAAGTCGCGCATCGAGCCCCTGCTGCCGCGGGGGTAGATGCGAGCAACCCGGGTCGCGTAGGGGCGGGTCTCGTACCCGCCCCGCCGCGCGTGAGCGCGGCGATGCCGGCGGGGCTCGCCCGCCCGGGCAGGGGCAAGCCCTGCGCCTGCGCAATCCATTCGATGCCGCCGCACGTCTCTGGCCGATGAACCGTCTCCGCTCCGTCCACTACGCGATGATCGCGCCGGCCCAGGTGCTGCTGGTCGCGTTCATCCTGCTGCCGGCGGTCTATGTCGGCTGGATCAGCCTGCATCGCTGGTCCTTCGCCGACGATCCGGTCTTCGTCGGACTCGGCAACTACGCAGCGATCTTCGCCGACCGCGTGTTCTGGCGCGCGGTGTGGAACACGTTCCTCGTCGTCAACACCGTGGTCTACGGCGAGCTCGCGCTCGGCCTCGGGCTCGCCTTCCTGATGGCCGGCTGGATGCCGTGCAAGAAGCTGATCATCGCATTGCTGATCGCGCCCTATGCGATCACCGAGGTGTCGGCGGTGGTGATGTGGCGCACGATGTTCGAACCGGACATCGGCATGATCAACTGGGCGCTGATGCAGATCGGGCTCGACCAGCTCGAATGGTCGAGCGACCCCAACCACGCGCTGTTCCTGGTGGCGCTGCTCAGCATCTGGATCCACACGCCGTTCACCTTCCTGCTGCTCTATGCGGCGGTCAGCACGATCCCCGGCGAATACGTCGAGGCGGCGCACATCGACGGCGCGACGCCCTGGCAGACCTTCTGGCACATCAAGCTGCGCATGATCATGCCGGCGCTGCTGATCGCGCTGATGTTCCGCTACATCACCGCGATGCGCGTGTTCGGCGAGGTCTGGCTGCTGACCGAAGGCGGGCCGGCGCGGCTCACCGAGGTGCTCGCGGTCTATCTCTACCGGCAGGCCTTCCGCTACCACGAGTTCGGCACGGCCTCGGCGACCGGCCTCGCCATGCTCGTCATTTCGCTGCTCATCGCGCTGCCCTACCTGCACCAGATGCACCGCCGGATGTTCCGCCATGCTGGAGCCTAGGCCCGTCGCCAAGGCCGCGCGGCTGGCGCTCGCCGTGCTGGCGTCGGGCTGGTCGGTGCTGCCGATCGCGCTCGTCGTGCTGGCGTCGTTCAAGCCGCCGCGCGACATCTTCGCCATTCCGCCGACGCTGATCTTCACCCCGACGCTGGAGAACTACGTCCGCCTGTGGGAGCTGTGGCCCGGCTTCTTCGACAACATGCGCAACAGCCTGATCATCACCGCCGGCGCAACCGCGGTCACGGTCGCCTTCGCGAGCAGCGCGGGCTACGTCTACGCGCGCTACGCCAGCCGGCTGCTGACGATCTCCGCCTTCTTCATGATCGTCGTGCGGATGCTGCCGCCGATCATCGTCACCCTGCCGCTGTTTCCGCTGATCAACTGGCTGCGGCTGAACGACACCCACATCGTCCTGGTGCTGCTCTACTCGACGTTCTTCGTCAGCCTCGCGACCTGGATCATGCGGGCGTTCATCGAGCAGATCCCGCGCGAACTCGAGGAGGCGGCGTTCGTCGACGGCGCCAATCTCGGCCAGATCCTGGTCCGCGTGATCCTGC
The DNA here is from genome assembly GCA_016793045.1 of Alphaproteobacteria bacterium. Lineage (GTDB taxonomy): Bacteria > Pseudomonadota > Alphaproteobacteria > CACIAM-22H2 > CACIAM-22H2 > JAEUKZ01. The sequence continues at coordinate 1,673 of JAEUKZ010000443.1, read as the reverse complement.
CGCTGGTCGCCAACGGCCTGGTCGCGGCGTCGATCTTCGTGCTCGTGTTCGCCTGGAACGAATACATCTTCGCGCTGGTGTTCACGACGCGCAGCGCGCGCACGACGCCGCTGGTGATCAGCGAGATCCTGAGCACCGTCGAGGGCGTCGACTGGGGCATCCTGTTCGCGGCGGCGACGGTGCAGCTCGCCCCGATCCTCGCCTTCGTGATCGCGGTCCAGCGCTACGTCATCGCCGGGCTGACCGCGAGCGCGGTCAAGGGCTGAGCGCGGCGCGCAGCTCGGCGAGCGGCAGGGGCTTCGACAGCACGCGGATGTCGAAAAGCCCTCTGCTGCGGGCGAGCATGTCCGCCGCGCGGGCGTAGCTTGGATTGAAGCCGCTGATCAGCAGAATCCGGCCCCTGAAGGCAAGCTCCGCAAGCCCCCGGACGACCTCGATCCCGTCGACGTCCGGCATCACGATGTCGAGGACCACGACGTCCGGCGCGAACGTCGACGCCCGCGCGGCGCATTTGCGGGAGTCCGAAACCTCCTCGACGACGTAGCCCATCGCTTCGGCGACGTCGCGGACCAGCGTGCGGATGTCCGGCTCGTCGTCGCACACGAGCAGGCGGCGCGGGGTCATGACACGTCCTCCCCCGCCTCGAGCGCTTCCCGCACGGCGTGAGCGAGCTGGATCCGCGTGAACGGCTTCTGCAAGAAGTGCGCATTGTCCGCGCGCAGCAAGTCCATGTTGATCATGCCCTCCGTGTAGCCTGACATGTAGAGGACGCGAAGCCCGGGGCGATGGTGACGGGCGCGGGCCACGATGTCCGCCCCGCTCATGCCGCCGGGCAGCACGACATCGGTCAGGAGCAGGTCGATCGGCGCGGCGCCGGCGATCAGCGCCATCGCCTCGCGGCCGCTGGCCGCGGCCTGCACGGCGTAGCCGCGCGCGCCCAGCTGGGTGGCGACGAGCTGGCGCACGTCGGGATCGTCCTCGACGACGAGGACGTGCTGGCCGTTGCCGTCCTGCCCGGCCACCGCCGGCTTGACGTGGGGCGATGCCACGCCGGAAACGGCCGTGCGCGGCAGGTAGAGCCGGATCGTCGTGCCGAGCGACACTTCGCTGTAGATCGCGACATGGCCGCCGGACTGCTTGACGAAGCCGTAGACCATGCTGAGCCCGAGCCCGCTGCCCTTGCCGACCTCCTTGGTGGTGAAGAAGGGCTCGAAGGCGCGCGAGACGATCTCCGGCGTCATGCCTTCGCCCGTGTCGCTGACGGCGAGCATGACGTAGGGGCCGGGGAGGACGTCCTTCACGGCGGCGACGTAGTCGGCGTCGAGCTCGACGTTCGCCGATTCGATCAGCAGGCGTCCGCCGCGCGGCATCGCGTCGCGCGCGTTGACCGCCAGGTTGAGCAGCGCGTTCTCGAGCTGGCCGGGGTCGACGACGACCGTCCCGACATCGTCGGCGAGCTCAGTCTCGACGCGGATGTTCTCGCCGAGGGTCCGGCTCAGGAGGTCGGTCAGGCTCGTCACCAGCGCGTTGAGCTCGATCCGTTCGGGCTGAAGCGTCTGCCGGCGCGAGAAGGCGAGCAGCCGGCGCGTCAGCTCGGCGCCCCGGCGGGTTGCGCGGAGCGCGCGTTCGACCAGGGCGGCCGGCATCGAACCCTTCTCCTCGCTGTCGGCCAG
>JAEUKZ010000419.1 GCA_016793045.1 Alphaproteobacteria bacterium | reverse complement strand
TACGGTCGCCGCATGGTGGACCTGCGCCCCGACCAGCCCCGCAAGGGCCGCGGATCGATCAGCAACCCGTCGAGCCGGTTCGATGCCGAGCGCCGCTTCGCGATCGACGACGGCTGGTCGCATGCGTCGATCGACCCCGACGACGAACTGCCGCCGCTGGCGACGACGCTGAGCCGCGACGCCAGCCGCACGATCATCGCGCGCAACCAGTCGCCGGACATCCCGTTCGCGCAATCGATCAATCCCTATCGCGGCTGCGAGCACGGCTGCGTCTACTGCTACGCGCGGCCGACCCACGCCTATCTCGGCCTGTCGCCCGGCCTCGATTTCGAGACCAAGCTGTTCGCCAAGCCCGACGCCGCGCGGCTGCTGGAGGCCGAGCTGCGCGCGCCCGGCTATCGCGTCCAGGCGATCGCGATGGGCACCAACACCGACCCCTACCAGCCGGTCGAGCGCGGGGCGCAGATCACGCGCTCGATCCTCGAGGTGCTGGCAGCCTTCAACCACCCGTTCACGATCGTCACCAAGTCGGCGCTGGTGGTGCGCGATCTCGACATCATCGCCCCGATGGCGGCACGCCGGCTGTGCAAGATCTTCGTCTCGGTGACGACGCTCGACCGCGAACTCGCGCGCACGCTGGAGCCGCGCGCCAGTACCCCCGCGAAGCGGATCGCCGCGATCAAGGCGCTCGCCGCGGCGGGCGTCCACACCGGCGTCATGGCGGCGCCGATGATCCCCGCGCTCAACGACGCCGAACTCGAAGCGATCCTCGACGCGGCGCAGGAGGCCGGCGCGGTCTCGGCCGGCTTCACGATGCTGCGCCTGCCCTACGAGATCAAAGACCTGTTCACGGAGTGGCTGGAGGCCCATGCTCCGCTCAAGGCCAAGCACGTGCTCTCCCTGATCCGCGAGGTGCGCGGCGGCAAGCTCAACTCTGCGGCGTTCGGCGAGCGCATGCGCGGCACGGGGCCTTATGCGGAGCTGATCGCCAAGCGCTTCCGCATCGCCTGCGCGCGGCTCGGCCTCAACAAGAACGACTGGTCGGTGGACATCGCGCAGTTCAGGCCGCCGCCCAGGGCCGGCGATCAGCTGCGGTTGCTCTAGGCGCGCGCCTTCGCGGCCCTCGCTCGATCGCCTTCGAACTTCTCGATCGCGTGCGACAACTCGGCCGAGAGCGCGCGGCCCACGGCCCCGCCGTCGCCCTTGATCTGCTTCGCCGCGACCACCTGCAGCGCCGATACGTGGGCCTCGATGACCGAGCATGCCGACGGCAGGATCTCACGTTCGAGCCGAAGGTAGCGGCACAGCGACCGGCACAGGCTCGTCACCATGGGAAAGCCGAGCGTGCCGCCATAACCGCCCAGATCGTGCGCGATGGCGACGCAGTTTTTCACCAGGTCGGCGCCGTATTCCTTCGAGGCCTCGTGCCATGCCTCGGCGAGCCGGCGAACCTCGTCGACGATCATCGACTGGTTCTGCTCCCTGAACCGCTCAAGCACCTGCTCGACGGCGGCGATGTCTTCCGGTTTGAAGGTCACGGGTGCGAATTTCTGCGCCAGCTCGCGCGGCGCGGTGACGATCTGAGGGTTCTCGGTCCGGCCGGCCATGGCTCCCTGCCCTCTTCGCCCGCGCTCAAGCTTCGGCCCGCGCGGCGCGGGCGCGCATCGCCAGCAGATCTGCGGCGCGCGCTTGCGCCAGGTCGGCGCGGCGGCGGGGCACCGGTCCGAAATAGCTGCTCGTGCGCATGAAGTCGCGCGGGTTGTTGATCACTTCGGACAGCCGCGCGAGCAGCGCCTGCGCGGTGATCGGCTTCACCAGATATTCGTGGATGCCGGCGTCGCGCGCCTCGAACACGCGGTCGGCCTCGGCATGCGAGGTCACCATGATGATCGGCACGAACGGGTTGGGGCTGCGCACGGAGTGCCGCACCGCCTGCACGAACTCGATGCCGGTCATCGGCTCCATCTCCCAGTCGCTCAGAATGATGTCGGCCGGGAAAGTCTTGAACTTGCCGAGCGCTTCGCCGCCGTCGTCGGCGGTTTCGACGATGCCGACGCCGACCGCCGCCAGCAGGCTGCGCAGCAGATCGCGCATGTGCGGCGAGTTGTCGACGACGAGAACACGCAGATCTTTGAGCGCCAAGTTCAAGCCAGCCCCCTCAAGCCCTCGGCAATGCGACGAAAGTTTGGTCGCCACATGCTTAAGGAAGGCTTAAGCGCGCGGAAGCCGCGCCGGCCCGCGGATCATGCGGCGTGGTTTGCCCGCCGCCGCGCCCGCGAGCGCAGGAAAGGGTAGAGCAGGCTCCACAGGAACGGCAGCAGACCGACGATTGACATCGCCAGCAGCAGGCCCGTCACCGCAAGTCCCATGACGACGTACATGACGTCGCCGAAAAGGCCGGGCTGGCAGCCCGACGTCCCGGCGCTCCAGTTCAGGCGGCAGCGCGCCATGTCCGGCAGCCCGAGGAGCGAAAGCAGCATCGCGCCCATAAGCACATAGCCCGGCACGGCGAGAATCCAGCCGACGATCACGGCGATCGAGGGCCTGTGCGGCGGCGCTCCGGACGGGACCTGCGCCTGCAGATTGCCTGGCGGCGTAAGGCTGACCATCGGCACATACGTTTGTCCGCCCGCGAACGGCCGTCAAGGCTTGCGGCTTTGACGCCGCGCGGCATTCGGCGCCATGCTCCGCCATGCTCCGATTCGCAACGCCATGCCGACACTGACGCACGAGCGCAGGGCCGGCGGCATCGTCGCCGGCGTCGACGAGGTCGGCCGCGGACCGCTCGCCGGCCCGGTGGTCGCGGCCGCGGCGGTCTTTCACGCACCGCCCCCGCGCGCGCTCGCCGTACGGATCGACGATTCGAAGAAGCTGTCGGCCGCGCAGCGCGACGCTGTCTACGACGCGCTGCGCGGGCTCGCGCAGGCGGGTTCGCTGCAGTGGAGCGTCGCCGCCGCCTGCGTCGGCACGATCGACCGCATCAACATCCTCCAGGCGACGTTCCTCGCCATGCAGCGTGCCGTGGCGCGGCTGCCGGTCGCGCCGACGCTGGTCCTCGTGGACGGCAATCAGCACCCGCATTTCGGCTGCCCGGCGCGCGCGATTGTCGGCGGCGATGGCGAGAGCCTGTCGATCGCCGCCGCGTCGATTCTCGCGAAGGTCACGCGCGATCGATTGATGGAACGGCTCGACCGGCGCTATCCAGGCTTCGGCTGGGCGGGCAACAAAGGCTATGGAACGGCCCAGCACCTGCAAGCGATAGCGCATGCGGGCCCAACGCCCCACCACCGATTGAGTTTCGCGCCGCTCGCCCAGCGCCAGCTAAGTCTTTGACTCCAAAAACATATTGACGGCGACTCGGCCCCGACTCAGGATGCGCGCCCATGAGCGACATCCTCACGGGCGGAGAGGATGCCGACGGGGGCGCCATCCTGGTCGGCGACTGTATCGAACTGATGCGCGGGCTGCCCGCGCAGTCGGTCGACATGGTCTTTGCCGATCCGCCCTACAATCTCCAGCTGCGCGGCGAACTGCTGCGTCCCAACAACACCCGCGTCGACGGCGTCGACGACGACTGGGACAAGGTCGGCGACCATGCCGACTACGACCGCTTCACGCGGGCCTGGCTCGAGGCGGCGCGGCGCGCGCTCAAGCCCGACGGCACGCTGTGGACGATCGGCAGCTACCACAACATCTTCCGCATCGGCGCGGCGCTGCAGGATCTCGGCTTCTGGCTGCTCAACGACGTGGTGTGGCGCAAGACCAACCCGATGCCGAACTTCCGCGGCCGCCGCTTCACCAACGCGCACGAAACCCTGATCTGGGCCGCGCACGGGCCGCAGTCGAAATACACCTTCAACTACACGTCGATGAAGGCGCTCAACGACGATCTGCAGATGCGCAGCGACTGGCTGATCCCGATCTGCGGCGGCATGGAGCGCATCAAGGCCGACGGCAAGAAGGCGCACCCGACGCAGAAGCCGGAGGCGCTGCTCCATCGCGTCATCGTTGCCGCGACCAGGCCCGGCGACGTCGTGCTCGACCCGTTCTTCGGCAGCGGCACGACCGGAGCGGTCGCCAAGCGGCTCGGACGGCGCTACATCGGGCTGGAACGCGACGAAGCATATGCCGCTGTCGCGCGGCGGCGCATCGCCGACGTGCGCAGGGCGCCCGACGAAACGATCGCG
>JAEUKZ010000413.1 GCA_016793045.1 Alphaproteobacteria bacterium | reverse complement strand
TCGGCGCAGCGGTTGAGATGAAGCGCGCGGCCGTCGGTATCGAGCACGACGACGCCGACCGTGAGTTCGTCGACGAAGCGCGCCAGCGCGCCGGCAATGCCGGTCACGTGCTCGAACTGCTGCTCGAGCTGCAGCGCCCGGTCGCGTTGCAGCATCAGCGGCGGCGCGATGCGCTGACGGCGTCGAAGGCGGGTTCGCACGGATTCATCGCATCGTCGCCCCAGGCCGCTTCGCCCGCGGCCCGATTGCCGCGGCTGGGGTGATCACACACGCTTCGCGGCTCGCTCGTCATGATGCAAACGCACTACGGGCGGTCGCGGCGATGCGGACCGCGACCGCCGGCAGCGGCCGCCCGCCCCACGGCGTCGCCGGGGCCGCGCAGGGCCGCGCCATCGTGCCGGGGAATGTCCGCCTCGCCATCGGCCGCTCCCGTCAAAGGATGAAGGTCGACGCTTCGATTGCGAATTGCTCTGCCGGTTGCGTTCAGCGGCGCGGGCCGCCGCCGCCGGTGCCAGACACCGCGGGCATTGGCGCCAGCTTGCTCCGGCGCCGCCGCCGCCGCCCCACCCGACCGGGTGGGGCCGTTAACGAACCGGCCTGCCGGCGCCGCCGCCTGGCCCGCCATTGCGCCACAGCGGCGCGAAGCCGTCGCCGCCAAGCCCGGCCAGGGATGCCGCCACCTTGCGGATCAGCCCGGCCTGGGAGTTGGTGTCGGTCTTGAGGTAGACCGACTTGAGGTGAAACTTGACGGTGTTGAGCGAGGTCCCGCTCTGCTCCGCGATGTCGGCGAGCCGCAGGCCCGCGACCAGCGCGCCGACGAGCTCCGCCTCGCGCGCGGTGAGCCCGAACAGCGTGCGCAGCATCGCCGGCAGCGGCAGCGTCACCGCATCGGGATCGTGGACGAGCAGCAGCGCCCCGCCCGTCCCGCCGCCCTTCGCGTCGGCCGCGAAGCCGAAGCTTGCCGCCTGCGGCGCCACCAGCACGGTATAGGGCGGGCGGCCGCCGCGGCGCGGCACCCGCACAGCGCCGCCGGACCCGAGCTGCGCCCGGTCGACCGCCGCGCCGACCAGCCGTGCCAGCGCCGCCGACGCGTCGGCCGCGGTGCAGGACGGACGGCCGTCGCGATCGAGCCGCAGCCCGTCGGCGCGCGCGATCACCGAAGCCGCGCGCCGGTTGACGTGGACGGCGTGCCCGCTGCGGTCGAGCACGATCACGCCGACCGCGAGTTCGTCGACGAAGCGCGCCAGCGCCCCGGCGACGCCGCTCACCTGCGCGAACTGGCGGTGGAGCTGCAGCGCGCGCGCGAGATGCGGCACGAACGCGTCGGCGATGCGCAGCTGGCCGTCGCTGAACCAGCGCCGCCTGCCGCCGCGGTGGATGCCGATGATGCCGATGCGCTGGCCGTCGCGCAGGATCGCGCCGCCCATCGTCTCGTCGAGTCCGAGGGTGCGGAAGAACTCGTTGAAGAACGGATCCTTGCGGATCTTCTCCAGCCCGAACAGGCGGTTGGTCGTCGTGTTGATGCCGACGGGCACCAAGGTGAAGGCCGCGGGCGCGGGGTCGATCGCGGCGAATTCGCGCTTGTAGCGCTCCACCGGCTCGCCCGCGAAGCGGCCGAACGTGGCCTCGATCTGGCCCAGCGCATTGCGGTGGTCGAGGTAGAAGATCGTCCCGCTGTCGGCATCGAGCCGCGCCGCCATCAGCGCGAGCACGTCGACCCAGCGGGCCGGATCGGCGACCGCATCGTAGATGGCACCGACGATCTCGGCATCCGCGCGTCCGGCCCGGTCCATCGTGCCCTCGCAGCTGCCCGGCCGCGCGTCACGCTCGGCTCTCGGCTACGACGAAAGTCTTGCCGCCCGGCGACGGGCGGGTCAAGCCGCAGCGGTCAGAACGGCTTCACGATGACGAGAACGACGATGCCGATCATCGCCAGCGTCGGTACTTCGTTCATGATGCGATAGAAGCGCTGGCTGCGCGTATTGCGGTCCGCCGCGAAGTCCTTGCGCCACAGCGCGAAGAGGTGGTGCAGCACGGTCATGACGACGACCAGCGTCAGCTTGCCGTGCAGCCAGCCGGCGCGCCAATCCTGGATCCACAGCAGCAGGCCGCCGAACACGAAGGCCGCGATCATCGCCGGATTCATGATCGCGCGCAGCAGCCTTCGCTCCATCACCTTGAGCGTCTCCGACAGCGCGGAGCCGGGCGGCGCCTCGCAGTGATAGACGAACAGCCGCGGCAGATAGAGCAGCCCCGCCATCCACGCGATGACGCTGATCAGATGGAGCGCCTTGAGCCAGAGGTACCAAGCGGTGACGAAGTCGGTCATGCCGCCGATCTAACCACAGGCTTCGGCGCGGATCGACCGTCGAGACCGCCCTCACGCCGCCTTCAGTGCGCTCCGGGCCACCGCGTCGAGGATCAGCAGCGCCTCTTCGATCTCGGCGTCGCTGACGATCAAGGGCGGCACCAGGCGGATGACATGGTCCTGCGCCGGGGCGATCAGCAGGCCGGCGTCGCGCAGCCGGTCGGCCATCGTGCCGGGGTCGAGCGTGCAGCGCAGGCCCTGCATCAGCCCGACGCCGCGCCGCTCGGCATAGAGATGCGGGTGGCGCGCCACCAGCGCGTCGAGGCCGGCGGCGAGGACCTGCCCCGCCTGCGCCACGCGGGCGAGGAAGGCGGGTTCGGCGACGATCGCCAGCACCTCGATCGCCACGCGCATGGCGAGCGGGTTGCCGCCGAAGGTCGAGGCGTGGCTGCCCGCGGTCATCGCGGCGGCGGCCTTGCGCGTGGCGACGCAGGCGGCGACCGGGAAGCCGCCGGCGAGGCCCTTGGCGACCGTCATCACGTCGGGGGCCACGCCGACCCGCTGATGTGCGAACAGCGCGCCGCTGCGGCCCATGCCGCATTGAACCTCGTCGAACATCAGCAGCGCGCCGGTCTTGTCCGCAAGCGCGCGCAGCCCCTTGAGGAATGCGGGGTCGGGCACCTTGATGCCGCCCTCGCCCTGGATCGGCTCGACCAGGATCGCCGCGGTGTGCGGGCCGACCGCCGCGGTCGCCGCGGCGAGATCGCCGTAGGGCGCGTGATCGAAGCCATCGACCACCGGGCCGAAGCCGTCGAGGTTCTTCGGGTTGCCGGCGGCGGCGAGCGTCGCCAGCGTGCGGCCGTGGAAGCTGCCCTTGAAGGCGAGCACCCGGTAGCGCCCGGGATGGCCCGCGGCGGCGTGGTGGCGGCGCGCGATCTTGATCGCGCATTCGTTGGCCTCGGCGCCCGAGTTGGCGAAGAACACCAGCTCGCCGAAGGTCAGCCGCGCCAGCGCCGCCGCCACCGATTCCTGGTGCTCGACCTCGAACAGGTTGGAGCAGTGCCACAGGCGCTGCGCCTGTTCGTGCAGCGCCGCAACAAGTCTCGGATGGGCGTGGCCGAGCGCGCACACCGCGATGCCGGCGGCGAAATCCAGGAACGTGCGGCCGTCGCGCGCGGTGAGGCGGCAGCCTTCGCCCTTCACGAAGGCGACGGGCGCTCTCGCATAGGTCGGCATCACGGCACTGGTCATGGCACGCTCCTCGGCGGTGTCTCGAGCGGCGCACCCTGCGCGCGCGCGCGCCGCCGCGGAACGCCCGCCGGCGCGGATCGGTGTTGCGCGGATGCGGCAAGCGCCGGCGCGGGCCATGCTAGGATCGCGCCCATGGACTGGGACCATCTGCGCTTCGTGCTGGCGGTGGCGGACGCCGGCGGGCTGTCGGGGGCGGCGCGCGCGCTCGGCGTCGATGCGGCGACGGTGTCGCGGCGGCTCGATGCGCTCGAGGCCGCGCTGCGCTGCAAGCTCTTCCATCGCACCCGCGCCGGCCTCGCGCCCAATTCGGCGGGGACCAAGCTGATCGACCATGCGCGGCGCATCGAGGGCGAGGTGCGCGCGCTCGCCTTCGAACTGGCACCGGAGGATCGCGGGCTGGGCGGCACGGTGATCGTGACCGCGACCGAGGCGATCGCCGCCGCGGTGCTCGCACCCGCGCTGCCGGCGTTCCATGCCAGGCATCCCGCCATCGCGATCGAGATCGCGACCGACATCCGCGCCCTCGACCTGAGCCGGCGCGAGGCCGACATCGCGCTGCGCCTGCTGATGCCGACCCAGCGCGACCTCAAGGTGCGCCGGCTCGCCGCGGTGCGCTATGCGCTCTATGCCAGCCCCGCCTATCTCGCCGCGCACGGTACGCCCGAAGGTGATCTCGCCGGCCACCGCCTGATCGACTGGCCGCTGCCCTATACGGTGATCCCGCAGGTGCCGTGGCTGCGCGCGCGGGCGGGAAACGCCGTCGTCGTGCTGCGCTCGAACAGCGCGATGGTCCGGCTTGCCGCCGCGGCCGCCGGCGCCGGCATCGCCATGCTGCCGCGCCTGCTCGGCGACGGCGACGCGCGGCTCGTCGCGCTCGCCGCCGACGAACCGCCGCGCCAGGA
>JAEUKZ010000394.1 GCA_016793045.1 Alphaproteobacteria bacterium | reverse complement strand
GCGCTGCAGCACCGGTATCTCGGAGTCTGAGCGTCCGTTCAGCCGGCCCCGCCGAGCCCGGTCTCGGTGGCCGGCGGCGGCTTGCGCAGCTGCGATTCGCGGCGGAACACGTAGAGCCCCGCGGCGATCACGATCAGCGAGCCGATGATGGTCCAATGGTCCGGCAAGTCGCCAAAGGCCATGTAGCCGAGAATTCCGACCCAGATCACGATCATGTACGTGTAGGGCGCCAGGATCGAAGCCGGCGCGTGGCTGTAGGCCTGCACCAGGAGGTAGTGGCCCATGAAGGCGAAAAATCCGAGTGCGGCGAATTCGAACCAAGCGATCAGCGGGACCGCAGCCCAATAGCCCGGCACCAACAGCACCGCGGCCGACAGCACGATGGCGCCGACGACGTTGGTGTAGAGGATCGTCGTCGCCGGCGGATCGATCCCGGCGATCGCGCGCGTCGACAGGTGATAGAGCGCGTTGAGGAACGCCGTCAGCAGCATCAGCAGCGACGGCCAGTCCGCCACGACCTCCTGCCCCGGGCGAATGACGACCAGCACGCCGGTGAACCCGACGGCGACCGCCGCCCAGCGCTCGATGCCGACGCGCTCGTGCAGCAGCAGCGCCGCGAGCGCCGTCACCATCAGCGGCGTGGTGAAGCCGATCGACACCGCCTCCACCAGCGGCATCTTCGAGAAGACGTTGAAGAACAGCAGGGTGACAAGGAGAAGCAGCGCCGACCGCCCGAGTTGAAGCAGCGGCCGGCGCGACAGCACGCGCCGCCCGTCACGGAACTGCGGAATCAGCAGCGCCAGGCAGAAGATCGAGAAGAAGTAGCGCGCCCAGGTGATCTGGACGATCGGCACGCCGTGCTGCGCCAGCATCTTGGCGATCGTGTCCATGCACGCGAAAGCCATACTGGCGCCGACGAAGAGGAGGATTCCGCGAAGCGCGGACGTGCCTGTAGACGGGGAGCGCATCGGTGGGGCGGTCGACTCGAATCTGGGGAGGAAGGGAGGTCGCGGCCCCCCTGGGCGCGGCGGCGCGGGAGACGTGCGGCGCGACTCGGCATCGAATGCATATTGTTACGTGTATAACCGGTCACCGCACCCCGCGCTACCGGGATCGCCGGCGCCTGGCCCCGGCAACCCCAGGAAATTAAGGACAGCGTAGCAAGATCGGCCCGGATCGCCCAGGCTCGCATTTCGCAGGCGCAGGATTCGGCGCCGGGCGGCGTGTATACGTCTCGGAGGCCCGACGGTCCAAGGATGCAGGGCGACGACGATCTGATGCGGCTTGCCGGCACCGGCGACCGCGCGGCCTTTTCGCAGCTCGTGGCACGCCATCTGGCGCGCGCGACGGGCATTGCTGGCCGCGTGACCGGGAACCGCAGCGACGCGGAGGAAATCGTTCAGGAGGCGTTCTTGCGTGCGTGGCTGAAAGCGCCCGACTGGCAGGCCCAGGCCGACCGCGAGGGCGGCGCCAGCTTCGCGACCTGGTTCTACCGGGTGCTGGTCAATCTGTGCATCGACCGCCGTCGCCGGCCGGTCAATGCCCCGATCGAGGCCGCGGCCGAAGTCGCCGACCCGAACCCGGGCGGCTATGAGGCCACCGCGCGCGCCGAAACCAGTGCCCGCGTGGCGCAGGCGGTCGCCGCCCTGCCCGAACGCCAGCGCGCGGCGCTGGTGTTGTGCCATTTCGAGGGGGTGAGCAACATCGATGCCGCGGCGATCCTCGACGTGAGCATTGGCGCGCTCGAATCGCTGCTCGTGCGCGGGCGGCGCGCGCTCAAGGAGGCGCTGCTCGACCTGGCGCCCGAGCCGTCGGCCGCGAAGGGAACCATGCGATGACCGCGATGACGCTCGAACGGCTGCAGACCATTCTCGACGCCTATGGCGGCAATCCGGAGCGCTGGCCGGCGGCCGAGCGCGACGCCGCCATGGCGCTGATCGCGCGTTCCGCCGAGGCGCGCCGCGCGGTCAATGCCGCGGCGCCGCTCGACCGTGCGCTTGCCGGCTTCGCCAATCCGGCCGAAAACGCGATCAATCCGCTGAAGCTGGTGAGCATGATCACCGCCCAGCCGCAGCGGCAGGCGGCCGCGGCGCCCCCCAATGCCGCCGACCGCTTCGTCGTCCGCTGGCCGAACATCGCCGGCCTCGCCGCCGCGGCAATCGCCGGCTTTCTGATCGGGTGGACCGGGATCGACCAGCACCTGCTGCCGACGCCGCCCGCCCACGACGCCGATCGCGGCGAAATCCTGAGCGATCCGTCTGAGGACTGGACATGGTGACGATCGAAGCCAAGGCCGGGAAATGGCTGATGCTGGCGCTGCTGATCTCCGTCGGCGCCAACATGTTCATGGGCGGCCTGCTCGCCGGCCGCTATGCCCATTCGGGGCCCGAGCCGGCACCGCTCGGCGGGCCCGGGCCGCAGCCGCCCGGGCCGCCCGGCCAGCCCGAGGGCCCGCTCGCCGGCGCCATCCGGCGCATCGCCGCGACGCTCCCGGACGACCAGCGGACCGTCTTCGAGCAGGCCTTCGTCAACCGCCGGCGCGACATCGTGCAGGCCTCGTTCGGCCTGCGCGACGCCCGGCTGCGGCTGCGCGAGGCTTTGACCGCGGAGCCATTCGACCGCGCCCGCGTGGAGCAGGGGTTCGGCGAACTGCGACGCCGCAACGACGAACTGCAGCGCATCCTGCACGAGGCCGCGACCGAGGGCGCCGCGACCCTGCCCGTCGAGGCGCGCCGGCGGATCGCCAACTGGAACCAGCTCCAGCCGCCGCGCCAGCCGCGCCCAGGTGCGCCCGAGCGCCCGTTCCGCGGTCCAGGCCAGGGCGGGCCCGGCGGTCAGGGCCAGGGCAACCGGCCGTGACGACGCGCGACGCCTTCATCGCGGTCAACCGTTTCGGGCTCGGCGCCCGGCCGGGCGAACTCGCGGAGGCGTCCCACGACCCCCGCGGCTGGATCGAGCGCCAGCTTGCCGCGCCGCCCGGGACGCGGCCGATCGAGGCGACAGGGTCGCAGCGCATGGCGCTGTTCCAGGAGTCGCGCCGACGCGGCGGCGACCAGGCGGTCGAGACGCTGTTCCGCCAGAACTTCCGCGACATGTATCTCGACGACATGGGCCGGCGCGCGCGCACACAGATCGAAAGCGGCACGCCCGTGATCGAGCGTCTGGTCGCGTTCTGGTCGAACCATTTCACCGTATCGGTGCAGCGGCCGATCTGTCTCGGCCTCGCCGGGCCGTTCGAGCAGGAGGCGATCCGTCCGCATGTCACGGGCCGCTTCCGCGACATGCTGCTCGCGGTCGCACGCCATCCGGCCATGCTCACCTATCTCGACAATGCGCAGTCGGTGGGGCCGGGCTCGCGTGCCGGCACGCGCATGGGACGCGGCCTCAACGAAAACCTGGCGCGCGAGATCATGGAGCTGCACACGCTCGGCGTGAACGGCGGCTACACCCAGACCGACGTGCGCGAACTCGCGAAGATCCTCACCGGCTGGTCGCTCGGGCGGCCCGGAGAGAACGGCGCCGGCGGCTTCCTGTTCCGGCCCGTCATCCACGAGCCCGGCGAAAAGACGCTGCTCGGCGTCCGCTATGCCGAAGCGGGCGAGCGCGAAGGCATCGCCGCCCTCACCGCCCTCGCGCGACACCAGGCGACCGCCATGCACGTCGCCACCAAGTTCGCGCGCCACCTTGTCGCCGACCGGCCGCCCGCCGCTGCCGTCGATCGCCTCGCCCGCGTGTTCCGCGACAGCGACGGCGACCTCGGCGCGCTCGCGCGGGCCGTCGCCGCCCTGCCAGAGACCTGGGCCCAGCCGGCGCCGAAGGTGAAAACGCCGGCGGAGTTCGTCGTCGCGGCGCTGCGCGCGACCGGCTTCGCCGGCGAGAGCCGCACCCTCGTCGCCGCGCAGGCGCTGCTCGGCCAGCCGCCGCTCGCCGCGCCCTCGCCCGCCGGCTGGCCCGACGTCGCGGGCCAGTGGATCGGCCCCGAATCGGTGATGCGCCGCGCCGAATGGGCGATGGCGCTGGCGCAGCGCCTCGGCCAGCGCGCCCAGCCGATGGCGCTCTACGACGCCACGATCGGGCCGCTCGCGGGGGACGCAACGCGCGCGGCGATCGAGCGGGCCGGGTCGCTCGCCGAAAGCCTGGCGTTGCTCTTCGCCAGCCCCGAGTTCCAGCGGAGGTGACCATGATCTCGCGACGCCACTCGCTCGCCCTGCTCGGCGCCGCCGGCGCCACGATGGCGGCGCTCGGCCCGCGGGCCGCGCTCGCACGCGCCGCGACCGACAAGCGCTTCGTGTTCGTGATCCTGCGCGGCGCGCTCGACGGCCTCGCCGCCGTGCCGCCCTTTGGCGACCCGGCCTACCGCAGCGCGCGCGGCGCCCTCGCCTTCGCCGAGCCGGGACGGAACGACGGGGCGCTCGATCTCGACGGCCGCTTCGGCCTCCACCCGGCGCTGGAGAAGCTGCACGCGATGTACCAGGCGCGCGAGATGCTCGTCGTCCACGCCGTCGCGACGCCCTATCGCGCGCGCTCGCACTTCGATGCGCAGGACCTGCTGGAGAACGGCACGACGCGGCCGCGCGGTGCCGCCGACGGCTGGCTCAACCGCGCACTCGGCCTGCTCGGCGGCGGCCGCAGCGGCGACCAGCGCCTTGGGCTCGCGGTCGGCCAGACCGTGCCGCTGGTGCTGCGCGGCGCGACGCCGGTCGGCGCCTGGGCGCCGCAGCAGCTTCCGGAACTCAACGTCGACTTCATGTCCCGCCTCGCGCAGCTCTACGCGCCCGACCCGGTGCTGGGGCCGGCGATCCGCGAAGGCATGCGCGCGCAGGCGATGAACGACTCGGTGCTGCGCGGCGGCGAAGGCGGCGGCCGGATGGCCCAGGGCGGCAACGGGCCGCGCGGCCCGCGCTCGGTCGCAGCCGCCGCACAGGCGGTCGGAAGGCTGCTCGGCGCCGCGCAGGGCCCGCGCGCCGCGGTGATCGAGATCGGCGGCTGGGACACCCATTCCGGACAGGGCCTGCTGACCGGCCGCCTCGCCCCGGTGCTGCGCATGCTCGGCGACGGGCTTGGTGCGCTCAAGACCGCGCTCGGGCCGGCGTGGCGCGAGACCGTCATCGCAGTCGCCACCGAGTTCGGCCGCACCGTGGCGCCCAACGGCACCAACGGCACCGACCACGGCACGGCAGGCGCCGCATTCCTGCTCGGCGGGGCCGTCGCCGGCGGCCGGGTCATCGGGACTTGGCCCGGCCTCGCGCCGAACCGCCTGCTCGAAGGCCGCGACCTTGCGCCGACGACCGACCTCACCGGCGTGCTCAAGGCGGTCCTCATCGGCCATCTGGGCTTGCCGCTCGACGCGGTGGATCGGGTCGTGTTTCCGGGCGCTGCGGCCGTGGCGCCGCTACCGGATCTTCTGCGCACCTAGGGCGGCATTCCCACACCGCCGGTTGACATTAACCAATCGACGGTCTGACATGACCCGGAGCGGCGCGATCAAACGTCGCCATGGGCGCCTACGGTGCCCATCAACCAAGGGAGCAGCCGAACATGCGGCAGGAGTTCATCAAGTTCATTGCCCGCGGGAACGTCATCGATCTCGCCGTCGGCATCATCATCGGCGCGGCGTTCACGGCGATCGTCAATTCGCTCGTCAACGACATCATCATGCCGCCGATCGGCGTGATCCTGGGCGGCGTGGACTTCTCGAACATCTTCGTCACGCTGAGCAGCGGCGGACCCTACGCCTCGCTGGCCGCGGCGCAGCAGGCCGGCGCGGCGACCCTGAACATCGGCGTATTCATCAATGCGGTGATCAAGTTCCTGATCGTCGCTTTCGCGGTGTTCATCCTGGTCAAGCAGGTCAATGCCCTGCAGGCACGGCTGGTCGGCGAGAAGGCGAAGGCCCCGCCGCCGCCGCCGCCGAAGCAGGAAGTGCTGCTCGAGGAAATCCGCGATCTGCTCAAGAACCGTTGAGCAGCTGCCGGCGGCGGGGCGCCTTCAGCCCGCCGCGCCGCCGCGCGGATTGCCGATCATCGCGAGGAATTCGCGGCGCGTCGCCGGATTGGTGCGAAACGCGCCCAGCATCCGGCTGGTGACCATCGACACGCCGGTCTTGTGGATCCCGCGCGTGCTCATGCACTGATGCGTCGCCTCGACCACGACCGCGACGCCGCGCGGCCGGAGCACGCCGTCGATCGCGTTGGCGATCTGCGCCGTCAACCGTTCCTGGATCTGCAGACGTCTGGCGTAGGAATCGACGACGCGCGCCAGCTTGGAGATGCCGATCACGCGGTGGCGCGGCAGGTAGGCGACGTGCGCACGGCCGATGATCGGCGCCATGTGATGCTCGCAGAAGGATTCGAAGCGGATGTCGCGCAGCGCGACCATCTCGTCGTAGCCGTCGGTCTCCTCGAAGGTCCGGCGCAGCACGTCTTCGGGGTCCGTCGCGTAGCCGGCGAACCATTCCTCGTAGGCGCGAACGACCCGCGCGGGCGTCTCGAGCAGACCCTCGCGCGACGGGTCCTCGCCGGCCCAGCGCAGCAGCGTACGCACCGCCGCCTCGGCCTCGCTGCGGGTCGGTCGCCCCTCGCCGGAGCCGGCAATCACCGATTCCGCCGGAGCCTGTCCGTCGAGGTCCATCGTCGCTTCTCCCGCCTGCCGGTCTTTGGTTCGTGCGCGCATTCCGCGACCATTTAGGGCGCGCCGCGGCGCCGTCAAGCGCGGCCGCTGGCATCGCCCTTGCACGGCGGGTTGACTCGATGCAGGCCCCCTTCAATACTCCGCCCGACAACAAGGCGCCGCGGTGTCCAACCGGCGCGCCCGGCAGGGACTTCCATTCGAGGATCCAACGATGATCAAGCTGTTCAAGGCTGCCCTCGTGGCCGCAACGACGCTCGTGGGCGCGGTTGGCCCGGCTTTCGCGCAAGCGCCGGCGGTCCGGTTCACCCTCGATTTCGTACTCCAGGGGCCGCAGGCCCCGTTCTTCCTCGCGCAGGAGCGCGGCTATTTCGCCCAGAACGGCGTCAATCTGACGGCGCTCGATGCCGGCCGCGGCTCGGCCGACACGGTCAACCGCGTCGCCAGCGGCGCCTATGAAATGGGCTTCGGCGACCTCAACGCCCTGATCGAGTTCAACGCCAAGAATCCCGGCCGCGAGATCCCCGCGGTGCTGATGGTCTATGACGAGGCGCCCTTCGCGATCGTGACGCTGCGCAGCCGCAACATCGCGCGGCCGCAGGACCTCGCCGGCCGCAACGCCGCCGCGCCCTCCTTCGACACGCCGTTCCGCCTGTTCTCGCTGTTCGCGCAGGCCAACGGCTTCGACCCGGCGCGCGTCACGTGGTCGAACGTCGCCCCGCAGCTGCGCGAGCCGATGCTGGCGCGCGGCGAAACCGACGCGATCTCCGGCTTCAGCTTCACCTCGATCCTGACGCTCCGCGGCCTCAACGTGCCGGAGGCGAACATCCAGGTGTTCATGTATCGCGACTTCGGCGTGAACCTCTACTCGAACGCCGTCATCGTCTCGCCCGCCTTCGCCCAGGCCAACCCGAACGCGGTGCGCGGGTTCAATCGCGCGGTGACGCGGGCGTGGCAGGAGGCGATCGCCGACCCCGCAGCGGCTATCGCCGCGCTCAAGCGGCGCGAGCCGTTGATCGACGAGGCGCTCGAGCTGCAGCGCCTGCGCATGGCGATCGAGACCAGCGTGCTGACCGCCGACGTGCGGCGCGCGGGCTTCGGCGGCATCAGCGCCGAGCGGCTGGCGCGCAACATCGACCTGGTGACGCAGGGCTTCGCCCTGCCGCGCCGGCTCGAGGCGGCGCAGGTCTTCGACCCGCAGTACCTCGCCCCGGCGGCCGAGCGGATGCTGACGCGCTGAGCGCGTCGGCAGCCGCCATGGCCGCAGAATCGGGCGCCGCGCCGGCAAACGCGTTCGTCGACATCGACCGGGTCAGCCTGCGCTACGGCGCGCGCGGCGGCGACGGCACGCTGGCGCTCGACGGCACGTCGATCCGCATCGAGAAGGGCGAGTTCATCGCCGTCGTCGGCCCGAGCGGCTGCGGCAAGTCGAGCCTGATGAAGCTCGTTTCGGGCCTGCAGCGGCCGAGCGCGGGCCAGGTCGCGGTCGCCGGCAGCGTCGTCAACGGGCCGCTCAAGATCGTCGGCATGGCGTTCCAGAACGCCACGCTGCTGCCTTGGCGCACCACGCTCGACAACGTGCTGCTGCCGCTCGAGATCGTCGAGCCGCATGCCAGCCGCTACCGCCAGAACCGTGCGCAGTACGTCGAGGGCGCCAGGGCCCTTCTCGAGCAGGTCGGCCTCAAGGGCTTCGAGGAGCGATACCCCTGGCAGCTCTCGGGCGGCATGCAGCAGCGCAGCTCGCTGTGCCGGGCGCTGATCCACGAGCCGGCGCTGCTGATGCTCGACGAGCCTTTCGCGGCGCTCGACGCCTTCACCCGCGAGGACCTCTGGGGCGTGCTGCAGACGCTTTGGCTCGCCAAGCGGCCCACCGTGATCCTGGTGACCCACGACCTGCGCGAGGCCGTCTATCTGGCCGACACGGTCTACGTGATGAGCGCGCGGCCCGGCCGCGTCGTGTCGACGACGCGCGTGCCCTTCGCGCGGCCGCGAACGCTCGACGACACGTTCAAGCCGGAATTCATCGAGATCACCCACCATCTGCGCGACCAGATCGCCAAGGTCCGCAACGCATGAGCGATCCGCGCCTTCTCAAGCTGCTGCCGTGGATCGTGCTGATCGGCTTCTTCGTGGCGTGGGAGGCGGTGTGCCGCATCTTCGCCGTGCCGGTCTTCATCCTGCCCGCGCCGACCCAGATCTGGGCGGCGTTCGTCCAGTATTTCTGGCCGATCATGGGCCATGCCTGGCAGACGCTGATGACGACGCTGGTCGGCTTCGGCATCGCGGTCGCCTTCGGGCTCCTGCTCGGCATCGCGGTCGGCTCGTCGCGCGCGGTCTACGAGGCGCTCTACCCGCTGATGGTCGGCTTCAACGCGATCCCAAAGGTCGCGGTTGTGCCGATCCTGATCATCTGGTTCGGCATCGGAACGGTGCCGGCGATCATCACCGCGTTCCTGATCTCGTTCTTCCCGATCGTCGTCAACGTCGCGACCGGGCTCGCCACCATCGAGCCCGAACTGCAGGACGTGCTGCGCTCGCTCGGCGCCAGCAAGCTGCAGATCATCTGGAAGGTCGGCGTGCCGCGGGCGATGCCGTTCTTCTTCGCCGCGCTCAAGGTGGCGATCACGCTCGCCTTCGTCGGCTCGGTGATCTCGGAGACGGTGGCGTCCAACAGCGGCGTCGGCTACCTGATGATGGCGGCGAACGCCAACCTCAACGTGCCGCTGGTCTTCGCCGGCCTCGTCGTTCTCGCCTTTCTCGGCGTGGCACTCTACGAGGTCTTCGCCTTTCTCGAGCGCCGCATCACCTTCTGGGCGACCCGCGGCAACGATATCGTCGGCTGAATTCCGCCGACACAATGCGCTCCCTCGCGCCAGGCGAGCGGGCCTATGAGAGTCCGACTAGCCGTCCGACGGCATCGAGCTGGATCAGCGCCGCGTCGACCATCTGGGCGATCGGCACCGACTCGTTGGCGGCATGGCCCTGGGCCCCGGAGCCGGGGCCGAAATTGATGATCTCGATGCCGTCGTCGGCGAAGTAGCGGCCGTCGCTGACGCCGGTCGCGTTGAGGAAGCGCGCGCGCCTGCCCGTACGCGCCTTGATCGCCGCCGTCAGCGCCGCAATCGCCTCGCCCTTTGCCGGCGCGCGGAAGCCGTTGGTGCCGGTGAGGAACTCGACCGAGACCTTGCGCGCGGGCTCGCCCGCTGCGGCGACCGCGGTGTGGATCTCGGCAAAGGCGGTGTCGACGCGCTCGCCCGGCAGCAGGCGGCGGTCGATCTCGAGCCACGCCGCGGCGGGCACCACGTTGGTGTTGTGGCCGCCATGGAACTGGCCGATGTTCATCGTCGAGCGCATCGCGCCGTCGCGCCGCTTCGCCAGCTTCGGCCCGAGCTTCTTCTCGATCGCCTGCGCGACGCGCACGAGGCGCATCACCGCGTTGTCGCCGGCGCTCGGATTGCCGGCATGCGCCGCCTTGCCTTCGGCGGCGACGCGCGCCCACAGCACGCCGCGCTCGGCGACGATCAACTGGTTCTCGGTCTGCGCGCCGAGGATCAGCGCGTCGGGCTTCACGTGGCCGGCCTCGCGCAGGAAGCTCATGCCCTCGGGGCCGAGGTTTTCCTCGTCGGCGACGAAGGTGAACACGACCTCGCCCTGCTTGGGCCCGCCGCGCCGCGCGATCTCCTCGGCGAGCCAGAGCTGCACCGCCATGCTGCCCTTGCAGTTGCCGGCGCCGAGCCCGAACACCGCACCGCCCTGCACCACCGCCTTGAACGGGTCGGTCTTCCAGTTCGCGCGCTCGCCGACGCCCACGGTGTCGACATGGGCGTTGAAGACGATCGACGGCTTGCCGCTGCCGAGCCGCGCGACGACGTTGTCGACGCCGGGCTTGCGCGCCAGGATCTCCGTCCGGTAGCCGGCCTTGAGCAGGCGCGCCGCCGCATAGTCGCAGATCGCCGTGCTTTCGCCGGGCGGGTACGGCGACGGGATCGCGATCAGGTCGCTGAGAATGGCGACCAGGGATTCGCCGAGGGCGCGTTCGTCGACGGTCATTTCGATCTCTCCTGGTCGGCGAGCCGGACGAGCGCAGCCGCAAGCACGCGCGCGCCGGCGGCGAGGTCGGCGGGCGTGGCGCTTTCCGCCTCGTTGTGGCTGACGCCGCGCAGGCACGGCACGAAGACCATGCCCGTCGGGCACAGCCGCGCGATGTGCATCGCGTCGTGGCCGGCGCCCGATGGCATATCCATGTGGCTGAGACCGAGCGCCGCGGCGCTTTCACGCACGAGGTCGATCACCGGCGGGGCGAACGGCGTCGCCGGCACGGCCGACACCTTGGTCACCTTCGCCGTGCAGCGGCCCCTGTGGCGCTCGACCGCCTCGTGGATGCGCATGACCGTGGCGTCGAGCAGCTTGTCGTCGGGGTGGCGCAGGTCGATCATGAACTGGACGTGGCTCGGCACCGTGCTCGGCGAGCCCGGGCGCACCTCGAAGCGGCCGACGGTGAAGCGCAGCGTGTCCTCGTCGTCCATCGTCGCGCGCGACAGCGCCGCGACCATGTCGACCGCCGCCAGCAGCGCATCCTTGCGCGCCGCGCGCGGCGTCGTGCCCGAATGCGCCTCCTCGCCGTGGACGTCGACGAGAAAGCGGCGCTGGCCCTGGATCATCGTGACGACGCCGATCGTGTGGCCGGTGTCCTCGAGCCGCGGCCCCTGCTCGATATGCGCCTCGACATAGCCGTCGATCGCGGCGCCCGGCGCCCCCGGACGCAGCGGGGCGGGTGCAATCCTCAGCGTCTCTGCGAGGGCCTGTCCGACCGTGACCCCCGCCGCATCCTTGGCGGCGAGCATCGTCTCGAGCGGATAGTAGCCGGCGAACACCGCCGATCCCATCGCGCCCGGCGTGAAGCGGTTGCCTTCCTCGTTGGTCCAGGCCACGACCTCGATCGGCCGGCGCGTCGGCTGTCCGGCGTCCTCGAGCGCTTCCAGCACCTCGAAGCCGGCGAGAACGCCGTAGATGCCGTCGAAGCGGCCCCCGGTCGGCTGCGTGTCCATGTGCGATCCGGTGAGGATCGGCCGTGCACCCTTGTCCGAGCCCTCGCGCCGGACGAAGAGGTTGCCGATCGCGTCGGTGGACACGGCAAATCCGCGCGAGGTCGCCCAGCCGGCGAGCAACGCGCGCGCGCGCGCGTCCTCCTCCGACAGCGCCTGGCGATTGACCCCGCCCTTGGCGGTGGCGCCGATCGCCGCCATCTCCATGTGCCGCTGCCACAACCGCGTCTCGCTGATCCGCGACGCCGCCGCCAGATCGGGACTGCCCCCCGCGCCCGCCATGCCCCACCTCATCCGTTCGCCGTGCCGAACCCTACCATCGCCCGGGGCGATCCGCCGCGCAACCTGGGGATTGCGCGGGACCCCGCCACCGTTGTCGTATGGCAGCCGTTACGGGTGAGGGGCTCCCGAGGACGATCTCATGAACTTGCCTTGGCACGAGTACGTCGGTTACGCCGGCATGGCCTTCGCGTTCGCATCGATGTCGATGCGAACGATCATCCCGCTGCGCGTCTTCGCCATCTTCGCCTGCCTCACGTTCGCGGTCTATTCCGCGGCCAACCACGCGTGGCCGAACCTGATCGTCAACCTCGTCGCGATGCCGATCCATGCGGTCCGCGTCTGGGAGATGCGGCAGCTTACCCAGCGCATCGCCGCCGCCGTCGACGGCGACCTCAACGTCGAATGGCTGAAGCCCTACATGAGCCCGCGCCGCCTCGCCGCGGGTCAGACCCTGTTCTGCCGCGGCGACAAGGCGGCGGAGATGTTCTACGTCGCTTCGGGGCGCCTGAAGCTCGCCGAACTCGAGGTCGAGATCGGACCCGGGCAGCTGCTCGGCGAAATCGGCATGTTCTCGCCGAGCAAGTGCCGGACCTTCACCGCGGTCGCGCTCGACGACGTCGAGCTGCTGGCGATCGGCGAGAGCAGCCTCAAGCAGCTCTATTTCCAGAACCCGAAGTTCGGCTTCTACGTCGTCCAGCTCGTCACGCGCCGGCTGGTCGCGAACATCGAGCGCATGGAGGCGCTGGCGACGCGGCCGCGCGGCGCCGCCTAGCCCTTCGCCGGTGCGACCCCCGGGCCGGCGGCGGCCTGCCCCGCGATCCGCACGGGGGCCGCGTAGCCGTCCGGCTTGTCGCCCACCGCGACGCCGCCGTGGATCCGGGCCTGCTGGTCCTGGGCGAAGAAGCTGTAGGGAAACTGCATCGGCAGTGCCGCGACGCGGTCGAGCGCGGCGAGCTGCGCGTCCGCGAGCGGGCTATCGAGCGCGGCAAGATTGTCCGCGAGCTGTTCCGCCGTGCGGGCGCCGATGATCACCGCGCCGATCGCCGGACGCCGCGCCGCCCATTGGATCGCGACCTGCGACATGCTGCGCCCCGCCTCCGCCGCGATGCGGCGCAGCGCGGCGACGATGGCCCAGTTCCGCTCCGTGAACTTGTCGGAAATCGCCGCGATGCCGCTCGACTTGAGGGTGTGGAGCCGGCCGCCGCCGTCGGCATCCTCCGGCCGGTAGCGGCCCGTGAGCAGCCCCATCGCCAGCGGGCTCCACGACGTGATGCCCATCCCGAACTCCAGCGCGAGGTCGACGAACTCGCGCTCGATGCTGCGCTCGACCAGCGAATACTGAAGCTGCAGGTTGACCACGCGCTGGCGCCCCTGGGCGCGCGACAGCATCGCCATCTGCGTTGCGTACCACGCCGGCACGTCCGACAGGCCGGCGTGGCGGATCTTGCCCGCCGCGACCAGGAGATCGAAGGTCTCCAGCACCTCCTCCGCCGGGGTGATGCGGTCCCAGGTGTGCAGGAGATAGAGATCGATCGCGTCGGTGCGGAGGCGACGCAGCGAGCCCTCGACCGCGCGGATCATCGCCTTGCGGCCGTTGCCGCCGGCGTTGGGATTGCCCGCTTCGCCGTTGTAGGAGAATTTGGTCGCGATGACGACGCGATCGCGCGATTTCGTCTCGGCGACGAACTTGCCGACCAGCTCCTCGCTGTGGCCGCCCGTATACAGGTCCGCGGTGTCGATGAAGTTGCCGCCGGCGGCGAGGTAGGCATCGAAGATGCGTCGCGACGTCTTCTCGTCCGAGCCCCAGCCCCAGTCCTCGCCGAACGTCATGGTGCCCAACGCGAGCGGGCTGACGCGCAGGCCGGAACGGCCGAGGGTGAAATAGCGATCGAGTGCCATGGCTGGGTCCTCGCGGTGCCGGTGATGACGGCGGCGAGGATAGGCCCTAGAATTGATTAGCCCACCCGATAGTTGTGAAAATCACCTTTTAGAATTGCTACTGAATGCGCGGAGACCACTCGGGCGCGCTGCGCGCCTTCCGGACGATCGCCGCCGCCGGCAGCTTCACGGCCGCGGCGCGCGATCTCGCCGTCACCCCATCGGCGCTGAGCCAGACGTTGCGCCAGCTCGAGGAGAGGCTGGGCGTGCGGCTGCTCCAGCGCACGACGCGCAAGGTCGGCCTGACCGAGGCCGGGCGGCAACTCCTCGAGGACATCGCGCCGGCGCTCGGCGCGCTCGATGCGGCAGTCGAGGCGGTGCGCCAGCACGGCGAGCGACCGGCCGGCCTGCTGCGCCTCACCGTGCCGCAGGCCGCGGTCGACGCGCTGCTCGCGCCGATGCTGCCCGCGTTCCGCGAGCGCTATCCCCAGATCACGCTCGACATCGAGGTGAGCAACCGCCTGACCGATCTCATCGCGGCGGGGATCGACGCCGGCATCCGGCTGGGCGAAATGCTCGACCCCGGCATGGTCGCCGTGCCGCTCGGGCCCGCCCAGCGCTCCCGCATCGTCGGATCGCCGGGCTATTTCGCGCGCCACGGCCGGCCGAAACAGCCGCGCGACCTCGCGCGCCACGACTGCATCCAGTTCCGCTTCGCGCCCGGCGGCGCGGTCTATCGCTGGGAGTTCGCGCACAACGGGCGCTGGTCGGAGATGACGACCGCGGGGACGCTGATGCTGAACGATGTCGGCCTCGCGCTTCACGCGGCGCGCGACGGGCTCGGCCTCTACTACGCGCTCGAGCCGCACGTGCGGGCCGACATCGCGGCCGGCCGGCTTGAACCGGTGCTCGATGGCTTCCTGCCGCCCTTCGACGGCTTCCACCTCTACTACCCGAGCCGCCGCCAGATGCCGCTCAAGCTGCGGGTGTTCATCGACGTCCTGCGCGCGCAGGCCGCAGCCCGCGCGCCGCGGGTCAGGACGGCCGCGACGGCCGAACGCCGCCCTTCGCGCAGATGAAGTCCGCGACCTCCGACACGCCCTTGCCGGACCGGATGTTGGTGAACATGAACGGCCGCTCGCCGCGCATCTTGCGCGAATCGTGCTCCATCACGTCGAGGCTCGCGCCGACATAGGGCGCGAGGTCGATCTTGTTGATCACCAGCAGGTCGGAGCGCGTGATGCCAGGCCCGCCCTTGCGCGGGATCTTGTCGCCGGCCGAGACGTCGATGACGTAGATCGTCAGGTCGGCGAGCTCCGGCGAGAAGGTGGCGGCGAGGTTGTCGCCGCCGGATTCGATGAAGACGACGTCGAGATCGGGAAATCGGGTCGTCATCTCGGCGACCGCGGCGAGGTTGATCGAGGCATCCTCGCGAATGGCGGTGTGCGGGCAGCCGCCGGTCTCGACGCCCATGATGCGCTCCGGCGCCAACGCGCCCGAGCGCAGCAGAAACTCGGCATCCTCGCGGGTGTAGATGTCGTTGGTGACAGCGGCGATGTTGAAGCTGCCGCGCATGTACTTGCACAGCGCATCGACCAGCGCGGTCTTGCCCGAGCCGACCGGCCCGCCGATGCCGACGCGCAGCGGGCCCGTGCCGCGCGGCGCTGCGCCGGCTTTGGCGCCGGCACGGCTTGTTTCGGTCGCGATCTTGTCCATAGTCATTCCCCGGTCAGTGGCAGCGGCCGCCCTCGCGGCCGGATCGAACAGAGGGATCCTGCATGAGCGACGCGCGCGCCATCGAGAGCTATCACGCCCATGTCTATTTCGACGCGGCAAGCCGCGATCGGGCTTGGGCGCTGCGCGAGCGCGCCGGGCGCGAACTGAAGGCGACGGTCGGCCGCTTCCACGAGCGCGCCGTCGGCCCGCATCCGCAGTGGAGCTATCAGCTCGAATTCGCGCCGGCCGAACTCGCGAACATCGTGCCGTGGCTGATGCTCCACCGCGACGGCCTCACCGTGTTCCTGCATCCCAACACCGGCGACGCCGTCGCCGACCACACGCGCCACGCCGCGTGGATGGGGAGCATGCAGGCGCTGAATCTCGACGCGTTGCGGTAGCGCGTTCACGAGCGGAACAGCCGCGTGTATTGCGTCTCGTGGCGCATCGACAGGCGGTCGACGACCGGGGCGGCGGTGCCGACGTCGTCGAGGCCGCGCGTGAGCGCCGCCGCGGCGGCGCGCGCGACCGCGGGCTCGACGCGCGCGAGCACGCGCTGGCCGTCGCTCTGGCCGAGCGGCACCAGGCGCACGCCGGC
>JAEUKZ010000361.1 GCA_016793045.1 Alphaproteobacteria bacterium | reverse complement strand
CCGGGAAGGCGGGCGGGATCGACGACCCGAAGCCAGGAGACCTCCCAGGCGTGCGGCGCACGAAGCGTCGCCCGTGGTGCCTCGGCGGGAGGAGTACCAGGTGGGTCACGTCAGCGGCATCGCCGCACCACCTACATCGCATCGGCGCGGCGCCATGTCCCTGCGGGACCGGCAATGCGCGCGGTCGAATCGCGCCTCGTGCACATCCGCGGGCGGGGCAATCTGGCCGCAGTCCAACGCGTCCGCTCATCGAGGAGATCCGCAGTGACCCATCTTTCCCTGTCCCGCCGCGCCGCTCTGGCCGGATTGGCGAGCCTCACCGCCATGCGCTGGCGTAGCGCGCGGGCGCAGGACCAGCGGCCCGTCGTGGTCGGCCAGACCTTCCTCGCCGAATCGCTCGATCCGGCCGAGGGCGTCGCGAGCTGGGCGCTGCAATCGCACGGCGTCGCGGAGACGCTGTTCACGGTCGATCGCAACGGCGCGCTGGCACCGCAGCTCGCACGCGCGGTCGAGCGCGACGGCGAGGCGTGGATCGTCCGCCTGCAGTCCGGCATCCGCTTCGCCGATGGCGCGCCGCTGACGGCGGCGGCCGTGCGCGATGCGTTGGCGCGCAGCGCTGCCGCAAACCCGCGCGCGACCGGCCAGACCGGGCGGCTGGCCTTCGCCGTGCTCGATCCGCTGCGCCTGCGCATCGCGACGGAGCGGCCGGTGCCGACGCTCGCGCCGGTGCTGGCCGAGTTTCCGATGGTGATCTACCGCGTCGCCGGGGACCGGTTCCATTTCACCGGCCCGTTCCGCGTCGTCGAGTATCGCCGCGGCGACCTGATCCGCCTCGAACCCAATCCGGAATTCCGCAGCCCCGGCACGCGGCCGGCGGTGGTGATCCGCCGCATCGGCGATCCGCAGGCGCTCGCCCTCGCGCTCGAGGCGGGCGAGCTCGATCTCGCCTTCAACCTGCCGACCGAGGCGCTCGCGCGGCTGCGCCGGCGCGACGGCATCACGGTCAAGTCGACCGCGGTCGCCTACCAGTACATGCTGCTGCTCAACACCGCGCGCGCGCCGCTCGACGACGCGCGGGTGCGCCGCGCCTTCGACCTCGCGGTCGACCGGGCGGCGCTCACTCAGGTGCTGGGCGCAGGCGAGATCGCGACCGGCATGTATCCGTCCTTCATGCCGTTCGCCGTCACCGCGCCGCGCGCGAGCGCGCTCGCGCGCGCGGAAGCGCTGCTCGAGGAGGCCGGCTGGCGGCGCGCCGGTTCGGGCCCGCGTCAGCGCGACGGCCGCGCCCTCGAGATCACGCTCACGGCCTATCCGCAGCGGCCGGATTTCCTCACCATCCTGCCGGTTGTGAAGGCCCAGCTCGAGCAGGCGGGCTTCCGCGTCCGCGCCGAGACGACGGAAGCGATCACGCCGCAGCTTCAGGCCAAGCGCTTCGACGCGGCGTTCTGGGCGATGCACACGGCGCCGGGCGGCGACGGCGCCTTCGTGCTCGAACAGTATCTCCGCTCGAGCGGGCCGCTGAACTTCATGTCCTATGCGTCGCCGGCGTTCGATGCCACGCTCGACCGGCTGCGCGAGACCGAAGCGCCGCAGGCGCGCGCGGACCTGATGCGCGCGGCGCACGAGCCGCTCTTCGCCGATGCGCCGATCGCCTTCCTGCTGACGCCGGTCTGGCATATCGGGCTGTCGCGCCGCCTCGCCGGCTACGAGCCGTCGCCGTCGGACTACTACATCCTGCGCGCCGATCTGAGCGCGCAAGGATAGGCGGCGATGCGCGTGGCGGGCCAGATCCTGCGGACGCTTCTGCTGCTCTGGCTCGCCACCCTGGCCGCCTTCGCGGTCGTCCGGGCGATGCCCGCCGATCCGGCGGTGCTGACGCTGCTCGCCTTCGACCGTCCGGCGACCCCGGAAGCGGTGGCTGCACTCAGGGCGCAATGGGGGCTCGATCGCCCGCTGGCGCTGCAGTATCTCGCCTGGCTGGCCGACTTCGTCGCGGGCGATTGGCGGGTGTCGTTCCGCACCGGAACGCCGATCTTCGGCGAATTCCTCCATCGCCTCCCGGTGAGCCTCGGCGTCGGCCTCGCCGGGCTTGCGCTGGCACTCGGCCTTGCTGCGCCGCTCGGCGGCGCGGCCGCGCGGCGGCCGGGCGGCATCGTCGACCGCGTACTCGATGCGCTGACGCTCGGCGCGCAAGCGGTGCCGGCGTTCTGGCTCGCCTGCCTGCTGATCTGGCTGTTCGCGGTCGAACTGCGCTGGATCACCGTGCTCGGCGACGGCGGCTGGCAGCGCTACGTGCTGCCGGTCGCCGTCGTCGCGCTCGCCGGGCTGGGGCCGCTCGCCGCGGTCTATCGCGCCGGCCTGCTCGATGTCGGGCGCAGCCTCTACGTCACCGCCGCGATCGCCAAGGGCCTGACTCCGGACGAGGCGCTGATGCGCCACGGCCGGCGCTATGCCGCGCTCGGCCTCGCCGCGGCATTGACGGCCGAGGCCGGGTGGGTCGTCGGCGGCGCCGCGGTCGTCGAGGTCGTGTTCGGACTTCCGGGGATCAGCGCCTTCCTCGTCGATTCGATCGCGGTGCGCGACTATTTCGTGCTCCAGGCCTACATCGTCGTCGCGGTGGCCTGGATGCTCTGCGTGAGCCTTTCGGCTCAGCTGGCGCGCGCCTGGCTCGATCCGCGCACGGACGAAGCCTGATGTCGC
This sequence comes from Alphaproteobacteria bacterium, assembly GCA_016793045.1. Taxonomy (GTDB): domain Bacteria; phylum Pseudomonadota; class Alphaproteobacteria; order CACIAM-22H2; family CACIAM-22H2; genus JAEUKZ01. The sequence continues at coordinate 7,687 of JAEUKZ010000361.1, read as the reverse complement.
ACCATCTTCCCGCCGCGCACCGGCGCCGCCTCTGGATCCTGCCGCTGCTGGCCGCAGGTGCGGCGGTGTCGGCGGTGTGGCAGCCATTCGCGCCCGATGCGATCGACCTCGCGCAACGCCACGCGCCGATGTCGGCGCTGCACTGGCTCGGCACCGACCATCTCGGGCGCGACGTGCTGAGCCGCGTGCTCGTCGGCGCGCATGTCACGGTCGCCGTGGTCGCGATCGTCGGTGCGATGGCCGTGACCCTGGGCAGCCTGGTGGGGCTCGCGGCGGCGCTGGGCGGGCGCTGGACCGCGGCGGTGCTCCTGCGCGGCGCCGAGTTCCTCGCGGTGGCGCCGTCGCTCGTCATCGCCATCGCGCTGACGGCGCTGTTCGGCCTCGATGCGCTGACCGCCGGCTTCGCCCTCGGCATCGGCGCGTGCGGCCCTTTTGCGCTGCTGTCCTACGGCCTCGCGCGCCGCGGCATGGCCGAGCCGTATGTGCGTGCGGCGCGCGCGCTGGGCGCGGGGACGGGCGCGCTGATCGTCCGCCATGTCTGGCCGGCGATGCTCGACACCCAGTTCGCGTATCTCGGCGCCAAGCTCGGGCGCGTCGCCATCGCCTATGCGGCGCTCGCGTTTCTCGGCCTCGGGGCCGACGTCACGCGGCCGGACTGGGGGGCGATGCTCTACGAATACCGCCCCTTCATGTTCGACAACCCGCTGCTGATGGTCTGGCCCGGCCTCGCCGTGGTCCTGGTCTGCGTGTCCCTGCGCACCGCCTTCGGCGGCGATCCGGGCGCCCGCGTGCCGGCCTCGGGGGGCGACGCCTGCACCGCCGTCGAATGCGCCGAAGCCCATGACCTGGCCGGGGCCAGCCCGCGGCCGCTGCGGCTGGTCCCCGGCTTGGCGGCGGCCCCGCGGCGGCTTATATGAAGGGGCGCAGTTGAAAGCCCGCAATTCGAACGCCCCTCGAAGGAGCAGATGATGGCCCAGATCCCCGTAACCGTGCTGACCGGCTTTCTGGGGGCCGGCAAGACGACCCTCCTCAACCGCATCCTCACCGAGAAGCACGGCAAGAAATACGCCGTCATCGTCAACGAGTTCGGCGAGATCGGCATCGACAACGAGCTGGTCGTCAACGCCGACGAGGAAGTGTTCGAGATGAACAACGGGTGCATCTGCTGCACCGTGCGCGGCGACCTGATCCGCGTCATCGGCGGCCTGATGAAGCGCGCCGGGCAGTTCGACGGCATGATCATCGAGACGACCGGCCTTGCCGATCCCGCGCCGGTCGCGCAGACCTTTTTTGCCGACGAAGACGTCAAGGCGCGCACCAAGCTCGACGCGATCGTCACCGTCGTAGACGCCAAGCACGTGCTGGACCGGCTGAAGGACACGCGCGAGGCGGAAGAGCAGATCGCCTTTGCCGACATCATCCTCCTCAACAAGACCGATCTCGTCTCGCCGGACGAACTGCGGGAGGTCGAGGACACCATCCGCAGCATCAACCGCTTCGCGACGATCCACCGCACGCGCAACAGCGCGGTGGCGCTCGACAAGATCCTCGACAAGGGGGCGTTCGACCTGCAGCGCATCCTCACGCTCGAGCCCGAATTCCTCGACGGCGACCATCATCATCACGACCACGACCACGAGCACTGCGACGATCCGACCCACGACCACAGCCATCATCACCATCACGACCAGCGCAATGCGATCCACGACACCACGATCGGCAGCGTCTCGATGGCGATCGACGGCGCCGTCGACCCGCGCAAGTTCCAGACCTGGATCACCGCCCTGCTGCGCGACAAGGGCGCGCAGATCCTGCGCAGCAAGGGCATCCTCGCCATCGCCGGCGAGCCCAGGCGCTACGTCTTCCAGGGCGTGCACATGATGATGGACAGCTCGTGGGGCCAGCCCTGGCGCGAGGGCGAAAAGCAGACGAGCAAGTTCGTCGTCATCGGCCGCGAACTCGACGTCGAGGGTCTCAAGTCCGACTTCGCCGCCTGCGCTGCGGCATGAGCGTGGCGCAATCGGCGGACGAAGCGGGCGGGCGCACGCGCGCCTTCGCGCTCGGCGCGCATGTCACCGCGATCGCCTTCGACCGCGCCGGCGCGGTCGGCGCCTTCGCGCTCGGCGACGGCCGGCTGGCGCTGGTCGACCGCGGCGGCGCTCCGCAGACCGTCAAGGCGCACAAGGGCGCGGTCCTGAGTCTCGCCGCGCATCCGGCCGGCGGATTTCTCTCCGGCGGCGACGACGGCCGGCTGCTGCATGTCGGGCTCGACGGCGGCGTCTCCGAACTCGCCGCCTTCAAGGGCAAGTGGCTCGAGGCGATCGCGACGCATGCGCGCGCGAACCTGTTCGCGGTCGCGGTCGGCAAGGAGATCCACCTGTTCGGCCGCGAGAGCGGGCCGCGCGTGCTGGGGCCGCATCCGAGCACGGTGACCGATATCGACTTCAGCCCCGACGGCTCGCGGCTCGCCGGCGCGCATTATGGCGGGGTGTCGATCTGGACCGTGCGCAATCCGGCCGACCAGCCGCGCAAGCTCGCGTGGAAGGGCTCGCACTTGAAGCTGCGCTACAGCCCCAACGGGCGCTTCCTCGCGACGACGACGCAGGAGAACGCGATCCATGTCTGGCGGCTCGCCTCCGGCGCCGACATGCAGATGGCCGGCTATCCGGCGAAGATCAAGTCGCTCGCGTGGTCGCACGATGGCTCGCTGCTGCTGTCGAGCGGCGCGGAGCCCTTCGTGTGCTGGTCGTTCGCCGGCAAGGGCCCCGAGGGCCAGCCGCCGGTGGAGTTCGGCGGCGTCCCGGGCGTGCTGATTTCGGTGATCGCGGTGCACGCCGCGTCGCCCTTCGCCGTCGCCGGCTTCGCCGACGGGGCGCTGCAGCTCGGCGATCTCGAAGGCAAGCGCGCGACGCCGCTCAAATCACCCGGCGAGGCGGCGGTCAGCGCGCTCGCCTGGTCGGGCGACGGCTGGCATGTCGCCTATGGCTGCGAGAACGGCGAGGCAGGGGTGATCGATCTGGCGCCGCGCTGACGGCGCCGCTGCGATCCTCAGGGGCAGCGCGAGTCGACGACGCGGCAGTTCGTCGTCGACATCGCGCACGACTGCAACGCCTGCGCGCGCGCGGCCTCCGCGGTCGGACCGATGCCAAGGCCGTAGCTGAGCGTGCCGCGCGCGATGGTGGCGCAGCGGTCCTGCGGGTTGACCGACTGGAACTGGACCCGGCAGTCGTAGCGCCCGCACTCGGCCATCGCCGCCTGGGCGGCGCGCAAGGTCGTGTTCCAGCGTTCGCCGCCGACGGCGTGGCCGACGCCCCAGCGCTGGCCGCCGCGTGCCACCGCGATGGCATTGGCGGCGATGGCGCCGGCCTGATCGAACTGCGCCACGTTCTGTGCGGCGGAGGGTTCGGCAAACGACGAAAGGATGACGAGCGCCGCCGCGACGGGCAGGCGGGCCTGGACGATGGCTGACACGGCGATGATTGCTCCCGACCCTGCCGATGCTTGGCCGCCTGTGAGGCGACTCGCTATGCGGCCATCTTCGCAAGCCGCGTGCGGGCGGGCACGTGATTTCTCTGTGAGATGCGGCGCGCCTAACGAAAGCAGTAGACGACCGTCGATGCGGTGCAGCGCCCGCCGTCCTGCTGGCAGGCGGCGAGCGCGGCGGCGCGCGCCGCCTCCGGCGTCGGCCCCGAGGCGCCGGCGATCCGGCCGGTGCGGCGTGCGATCGTGGCGCAGCCGGCGCCGGGACCGAATATGTGCAGCGATTGGCAGTCGGTGGGCGAGCCGGGATTGGCGGCGCACAGCCGCATCGCTTCGGTCGTCGCCGTCTGCTCCTGCTGCGCGCGGGTGCCGCGCACGCCATAGGCCGGCGCCCAATGGCCGGTGCTCGGCGAGCCGACGATGACGCGAATCGAATTCACATAGGAGCGTTCGCGCACGTCCATGGCCTGCGCAGCTGCGACGCTGGGCAGCGACGCAAAGACGAGCGCCAAGGTGAACCAGCGTGCACGCATGATCGAATCCTCCGCCGCATCGGTCGACATCATGATGGCGCAGGCCGCGCGGCCGAATCAATTCACACGTCGAGGTCGCGCACGAGCTGGGCATTCTCCTGGATGAACTCGAGGCGCAGCTCCGGCTTGCGGCCCATCAGCCGCTCGACCAGGCTTTCGGTCGCCTTGTTCTCCGGGGCCTCCGGCACCTCGACGCGGAGCAGCACGCGCCGCGCTGGGTCCATCGTCGTTTCCTTGAGCTGGCCCGGCGGCATTTCGCCCAGGCCCTTGAAGCGGCTGGTTTCGACCTTGCCCTTGCCCTTGAACACCGTCGCAAGCAGTTCTTCGCGATGGCGATCGTCGCGCGCGTAGCGCACCTCGCCGCCGGCGGCGAGGCGGTAGAGCGGGGGCATCGCGAGGAAGAGGTGGCCGCTGGTGATCAGCGCCGGCATCTCGCGATAGAAGAACGTCATCAGCAGCGAGGCGATGTGCGCGCCGTCGACGTCGGCATCGGTCATGATGATGACGCGCTCGTAGCGCAGCTTGTCCTCGGCGAAGGACGCGCCGGTGCCGCAGCCGAGCGCCTGGACGAGGTCGCTCAGTTCCTGGTTCGCGCGCAGCTTGTCCGCCGACGCGCTGGCGACGTTGAGGATCTTGCCGCGCAGCGGCAGGATCGCCTGGGTCTCGCGGTTTCGCGCCTGCTTGGCGGAACCGCCGGCCGAATCGCCTTCGACCAGGAAGATCTCGGTGCCCTCGGCGGCCTGGCGCGCGCAGTCCGCGAGCTTGCCGGGCAGGCGCAGCTTGCGCGTAGCGCTCTTGCGCGCGAGGTCCTTTTCCTGGCGCCGGCGCACGCGTTCTTCCGCGCGCTGCACGACATGCTCGACCAGGGCCGCCGCAGCCTCCGGCGTATCGGAGAGCCAGTGGTCGAAATGGTCCTTGATCGAGGCGTCGACCAGGCGCTGGGCGTCGGGCATGCCCAGCCGCTCCTTGGTCTGGCCCTGGAACTGCGGGTCCTTGATGAACAGCGACAGGAACACGACCGCACCGTCGCAGACGTCTTCCTGCGTGACCGTGCCGATCTTGCGGTTGCCGATGCGCTCGCCATAGCCGCGCAGCGCGCGCGCGAGGCCGCCGCGCAGTCCCGCCTCGTGGCTGCCGCCCTGCGGAGTCGGCACCGTGTTGCAGTAGGAATGGCTTTCGCCCTCCTCGTCCGCCATCCAGGCGACCGCCCATTCGAGGCGGCCCTCCTTGCCCGGCAGCGTGGCTTCGCCGACGAACGCGGCCGTGACGGGCGGCCGCGTGCCGATCGTTTCGGTGAGCGAGTCCGCGAGACCGCCGGGGAAATGCAGCACCGCTTCCTGGGGCACGGTGTCGTCGGGCTTGAGCAGGCCGGGGTCGCATTTCCAGCGGATCTCGACGCCGCGGAACAGGAACGCCTTGGCGCGCACCATGCGGAAGATGGTCAGCGGCCGGAACGACGCCGCCTTGCCGAAGATGTCGGGATCGGGATGAAAGGTGACCGTGGTGCCGCGCCGGTTGGCCGGACCCTTGGGCTTGAGCGGGCCGGTCGGCTTGCCCCGACTGTAGGACTGCGCGAACAGTTTCTTGTCGCGCGCGACCTCGACCGTGAGCTTGTCGGACAGCGCATTGACGACGGAAATGCCGACGCCGTGCAGGCCGCCGGCGGTCTGGTAGGCCTTGTCCGAGAACTTGCCGCCGGAATGCAGGGTGGTGAGGATGACCTCGAGCGCCGACTTGTTCTTGAATTTGGGATGCGGGTCGATCGGGATGCCGCGCCCGTTGTCGGCAATTGTCACCACGTTGTCGGCCTCGACCGTCACCTCGATGCGGCTCGCATGACCGGCCACCGCCTCGTCCATCGCGTTGTCGAGCACTTCGGCGACGAGGTGATGGAGCGCGCGCTCGTCGGTGCCGCCGATATACATGCCGGGCCGCCGACGCACCGGCTCGAGCCCTTCGAGGACCTCGATGTCCTTGGCGGTGTAGCTGTCTTTCGTCGCTTTGCTGCTGAACAGGTCGGCGGCCATCAGGGATTCACCTCCGGGGAGGCGGCAAAGTATTGGAATCCCTCCTCCGCTACAAGATATGGTGTTGTGCACCGCACCAGGAGTTTGGTCATGGCCCAGACCGGTTCGCCCCAGCCCGATGCACCCGCGGGACCGCCCGCTTTCGAACCGGCGCTGCGGACGATTGCGATGCCGGCTGACACCAATCCGAACGGCGACATATTCGGCGGCTGGCTGCTGTCGCAGATGGACCTTGCCGGCGGGACGGTCGCGGTCAAGCGTGCCAATGGCCGGGTTGCCACCGTGGCGGTCGACGGCATGCAGTTCCACCTGCCGGTCTTCGTCGGCGACGAGGTCAGCTCCTACGCCACGATCAAACGCGTGGGCCGGACGTCGATCGCGGTCGACGTCGAGGTCTGGGCTGCCCGCCACCGGACCGGCGAGCGCGTGAAGGTGACGCGCGGCACCTTCACCTACGTCGCCATCGACGACGAGCGTCGGCCGCGGCCGCTTCCGGTCTGACCGCACGGCGCTTGATCGCCGCCGGGCCGGCCCCCACACTGCCGGCCATGGAGCGCCCCTGGTCCTATTTCCTGCTGCTGATCGCTGCCTGGCTCGCCGGGCTGTGGGGGCTTTGGCTGATCGGCGAGGCGTGGGTCAACTGGCCGATCGAAGGGCCCGGCGCATTGCGCGATGCGGCGCGGGGACGGGTGTGGACCGGCGCAGGCCTGCTCGGCGCCGCGACGGCGTTGGGTGGGCTTGCCAGCATTGTCCGGCTGCTCCACGACGGACTCGCGGCGCTGGCGCAGCGCGCCGCCGCCGCGCGTCCCGACGCCGCCGCCACACCCGCGGTCGAGCGGCCGCCCGCGCCGCCGCCGCCGGCTTCCGCGCCGGTCGCGGACACGCCGCGCGCATTCGCGCCGGCGAACGGGAGCCAGTCGACCACCGAGCCGCCGCGGTTGGTCGTCGGCGGCGCGACTGAGCCCGCACCGGCAGCCGAAGCGGCCCGCCGCGGCGGTCCCCGCATCGAGACGCCCCACATCGAGACGCCCCGCAGCGAGCCGGCCCGCGGCGAGGGGCCGCGGCTCGACCCGTCGCGCCGCGACGCGCCGCGGCGCCCGGCCGACGATCCGCCCGGCCGGCGCGAACCCAAACTGGTGGCCGATCCATGATCCGGGCGGCACCGAAGCGAAGCGATCTTCAGTATCAGCCCGGCCCCGCATGTCGACGCGGTCGGCGTCGTCACCGACCAGCCGCTTCGCCAGCGGGAGCTTGGCGAAGCGCGTGAGCCGCGCCGGCCTGCGCCGGCCCGAACGAAAACGAAAACCCCGCCGGATCGCTCCGGCGGGGTTCGTCGTTTCAGGCCGCTGACCGGGTGATCAGATGCTGTAGTACATCTGGTACTCGATCGGGTGCGGGGTGTGCTCGAAGTTGTAGACCTCTTCCCACTTGAGCTCCATGTAGGAGTCGATCAGGTCGTCGGAGAAGATGTCGCCGGCCTTGAGGAAGGCGCGGTCCTTGTCGAGATTCTCGAGCGCCTCGCGCAGCGAGCCGCAGACCTGCGGGACGTTCTTCAGCTCTTCCGGCGGCAGGTCGTAGAGGTTCTTGTCCATCGGGTCGCCCGGATGGATCTTGTTCTTGATGCCGTCGAGGCCGGCCATCAGCATC
>JAEUKZ010000359.1 GCA_016793045.1 Alphaproteobacteria bacterium | reverse complement strand
ATTTGCCCGCCGCATTGCCGCTTCGGTGCAGGCGCGGGCCGACTTTCTCCACCGCAGCGGTGTCGCCTATGGGCCCGGCCCGTCGGACCGGCTCGATCTCTTCCCTGCCGCGGGGACCAGCGATGCGCCGGTCATGATCTTCATCCACGGCGGGTTCTGGCGGTCGCTCGACGCCGCGCTGTTTTCGTTCGTCGCCCGCGGATTCGTGCCGCATGGCGCGGCCGTGGTGGTTCTCGACTATCCGCTCATTCCCGAGTTCAGGCTTGCCGACATCGTCACCAGCTGTCGGCTGGCGATTGCCTGGGTTCATCGTCACGCGCGGACGTTCGGCGCATCGCCGGACAAGCTCTTTGTCAGCGGCAATTCGGCCGGAGGGCATCTCGCGGCGTTGCTCGCCGACCGAGCCTGGCCCACCACCGCAGGACTTCCGGATGACGTGATCAAGGGGGCTTGCGCGATGAGCGGGCTCTACGATCTCGAACCAGTCCGTCTCAGCAGCCAGAACGACACGCTCAACCTGACGGGCGAGGAGGTGGAGCGCCTGTCGCCGTCGCGTCAACTGCCCGCACGGGCCGCGAAGACCATATTTGCCGTCGGCGCTGACGAGACGCCGGAGTTTCTGCGCCAGAACCGTGCAATTGCGGAGGCATGGACGGCAGCGGGGTTGCCCTGCGCACACGACGTGGTGTCGGCGATCAACCACATCACGATTGTCCTTGACGCCTTTGCGGTCCCGACGCACCCGCTCAATATCGCGACGCGCCGTCTCATGGGCGTCGCATAGGCCGGCCGCTCCCGCACCGGCCGTACTCCGAGGACCACATGGCCACCAACTCGACCGTCATCGTTCCTATGTTGCTGCCAGCCCGGTTGCTGAGCGAGATCCGGGCGCGGTTCCATCATGTCGGCACCTGTCCGATCACCAAGGCGCCGCGCATCTTCTTCGAGAATGGCGGCGGGTCGTTGAAGCTGCGTGCTGCCATCGCTGCAAGTGCCGAGCTCGCTGCGATTCCCGATCAGGAGCAGCGCGACAACGACGCTTCGCGCTACATCACCGCGGTGATCAACCGCGGCCGTGAAGATCTCCGCCTCTTCTTCGGCGCGTCGACCGGCCAGGTGATCTCCGGCGAGACCGGAACCGAACTGATCTACCGGTTCATCCGCGCGGTTGCCCTTTCCGCGCCGGCGGGCCCGTTCCTGTCGTCGAGCCTCGAGCATCCCGCAAGCTTCGATTCGGCGAAGCTTTGGGCGGACCGGACCGGGCGAACGCGCATCGCGATCAAGCTCGACATCCATTCCGGCACTGTGACCCCCGCCGACTACGCGCAGGCGATCACACCCGACACGCGGCTCGCGACCGTGATCCACACCAGCCAGCTTACCGGCTTGCATGTCGACCTGCCGGGAATCGTTGCCGCGATTCGCAGGGTCGCGCCCGACTGCTACGTGATCGTCGACGGCATCCAGAATGCGCCGCACGGCCGGGTCGAGGTCGATCGCTACGGGGCGGACGCCTATGTCTTCTCGGCCTACAAGGCCTACTCGCGCCTGGCCATCGGGTTCGCCTGGATTGGGCCGCGGCTCGAGCGCGTGCCGCACGAGCACATGCAGGGTAAGAGCGACAAATACTGGGAACTCGGATCGCGCGATCCCGGTATCTACGCGTCACACAGCGCGGTGGTCGACTACTTCGATTGGGTGGGCAGCCATTTCACGACAGACGCCGGGCGGCGCGCACGCATTCTCGCGGCAGCCGACGCGATGGCGGCACACGAGAAAGCGCTGGTTGGGTTGCTGATCGATGGGAACGGGCCCCGGCCGGGGCTCGTGCAGAACAACAAGGTGACACTGGTTGGCCCGGCCAGCCTCGACGATCGACAGGGCATCGTGTCGTTCGGCCTTGCCGGGCGGTCCGCACCCGACCTCGTGCGCGAATTCGCGCAACGCGGCATTCGCGTCCATGCGCGGATCGACGATGCCTATTCGGGCCACATCCTTGCCGATCTCGGGCTTAAGGATTGCCTACGCGTGTCGCTGTGCCACTACAACACGCCGGAAGAGGTCGATGCCTTTCTCGCCGCGTTGCAGGACATCAGCGCGTCGATTTAGCGGCGGTACTACCCTTCGATTGCCACGCCGTAATCGGCCAGCGCCGCTGCGGGCGAGACGAAGCCCGCGGCAACGTCGTCGCGGACGGCCGCCGGATCGCGCGATCGCGCTGCACCGTACCCTCCGCCGCCGGCCTCGAGAACAGTCAAGGTCTCGCCCGGGTTAAGGATATGGCGGCCCTTCGATGCGATCGGTCGTCCGTCGATGGCAAAGCTGCGTTTCGTGCCGTCGCGGCCGCCGAACAGGCCGCGCGCAGCGAATTCGGTCCGCATGCCGAACAACGCCACGGTGACGGGATGCCCGGAGTCGTTGCGAAGCGCGGCCTCCTGCCCGAGGCCACCCCGCCACTGGCCGGCACCGCCGGAATCCGGGAGCAGACGCCGCCTCAGCACCGTCATGCCCGTTTCATTCTCCCAGACTTCGCTCGAGACGACGGCGTTGTTGGTGGGTGACGGCGTGGTGTGGTGGCCGTCATGTGCGCGCATCGCGCCGAGGCCGCCGGCGAGGAAGTACTGGGTCGAAACCGGGCGTCCGTCCGGATGGGTTCCGTGTACGATGAACAATGATGCCATCCCGCAGTCCGCCTGAACGCGATCGGGCATCGCTTCGGCAAGCGCACCCATGATGAGCGGCACGATGAACCAGCCGATGACGTGACGGCCGCCGGTGGGGGCGGGGCGCTGGGCGTTGAGGATGCAGGCGGCAGGTGCGCTCACGGTCACCGGCAACAGGGTCCCGAGATTGTTGGGCACTTCGGGCGTGGTCAGGCACTTGATTGCGTAGGTCGCAAAGGACCGCGTGTAGCAGAGCGGCACGTTGATCGCGTTGCGCACGGCCGGGCCGCTCCCCGTGAAGTCGATGGCGACGGCGTCGCCCTTGACTGTCACGCTCGCCTCGAGCCGCACTGAACCATCGACGGCTTCCACGTCGAGCGCATTGCGATAGATCCCGTCGGGAATATCGCGGAGGCGGGCTCGCATTGCATCCGCGGATTGATTGATGATCCCGTCAGCGAGCGCGGTGAGATCTCGCAGGGCGAACTCCGCCATGAACTCACCGATCAGACGTGCGCCGAGCTCCGTGCCGCCGATGTTCGCCATCAGATCGCCGAACACCTGGTCCGGCACGCGCACATTGCTCCGCAGCAACTCATAGAGCTCTTCGTTCGCCACGCCGGCCCGAACGAGCTTGCAGACCGGCAGGATCAGGCCTTCTTCGAAGATCTCCCGGTTTGCGATCGACAATCCGGCGCCGCCGATATCCGGCAGATGGCTGATCGTCATCACGAAGCCGACGAGCCGCCCGCCGTGGAAGACCGGCCGCGCGATGCAGATATCGGGCGTGTGGCCGGTGCCGAGCCACGGGTCGTTGGTCGCCAGCACGTCGCCGGGCGACAATGACGCAGCGGGAAAGCGCTGCAGCATGTGCTGCATCGTATATGGCGCGGTCCCGATGAAGGCAGGCATCGACAGCGTCGCCTGGGCGATCGAACGACCCTTGTCGTCGAAAAGTACGCAGGCGAGATCCCAGGCTTCGCGTACGCCGACCGAAAATGCCGTCCGCACGATCGACAGAAGAATGTCGTCGGCTACCGCAATCAGGCGGTCCCACAGAATGCCCAGCAGGATCGGATCGACGCGGCTGTCGATGCTCATGGCTTGGGCTCCGCGACCTTCACGACGAGATGTCCGCGCTCGTCGACCGTGACGCGGTCCCCTACGCCGATGATCGCCGTCGATTCCTGTTCTTCGACTATCGCCGGACCGACGAATGCATCGTGCGCAATCAGTGCGTAGCGATCATAGACGGCGCAATCGACGAACCCGCCGGCTTCAGGGAACCAGGCCGGGCGTCGTCCCTTGATCGCTGGTCGCGAGGCGGTCGCCGAGGCGAGATAGTCGGCGCCGCGGCCAGGAGTCGGACCGACCGCCTCGAGCTTCCAGTTCATGATCTCGATCGGCTCAGCGGGGAAGCTGCGCGCGAACACGGCGGCGTAGGCTTCGGCGAACAGGGCGGGCAGCCTCGGAACGACCGCCGCGCCGGAGCCTTCCGGCAGCACAACCTCGATCTCGTAGCCCTGGCCGCGATAGCGCAGATCGACCGCGCGCCTGATGATCAGATCGCGTGGATCGAGGCCGGCCGCGCGGAGATGTGCCGTCGCCTGGTCCGCAAGCCGGGCGAATCGGTCGTCGAAACCTTCCGCCGTAAGGTCCTGGTGCGCCACCCGTTCGGAGCGCAGGACCTCGAAGGCGAGCGGGCTCGCCAGCAGGCCGACGGCCGACATCACACCGGCCGCGCGCGGGAAGACGACGCTGCCGACACGCAGCTTGCGCGCGACTCGCAGCGCATGCAGCGGGCCCGAGCCGCCGAACGCCACCATCGTGCAGGCGCGATAGTCGAAGCCGCGTTCGGCGGCGTGGTTGCGGAACGCGCGCGCGACATTCTCGTTGATCGTTTCGTGGACGCCCCAAGCGGCCTGCGTGGCATCGACCCCGAGCGGTGCTCCGATGACCCGGTCGAGTGCGGCCATCGCACCCGCGCGATCGAGCGGCATCTCGCCTCCGAGAAAATATCTCGGGTCGAGATAGCCGAGCGCCAGATTCGCGTCGGTCAGGGTCGGCTCCGTGCCGCCCCGGCCATAGCAGACCGGCCCGGGCACGGCGCCCGCACTACGTGGGCCGACCGCGATGACGCCGCGCGTATCGCGCTGCGCGATCGAGCCTCCGCCGGCGCCGATCTCGATAAGGTCGATGACCGGAATCTTTGCCGGCAGGCCGCTGCCTGGCTTGAATTCGTGGATGCGCGCGACCTCCATGTCGTAGCGCTTCAGCGGCACGCCGCCACGGATGAGCGCGCCCTTTGCGGTCGTGCCGCCCATGTCGAAGGCGAGCAGACTATTGCGGCCGGTCAGTCGGCCCAGTGCCGCGGACAGCAATACGCCCGCCGCCGGTCCCGATTCGAGCATGCGGATCGGATAGCGCCGCGCAGTGTCGATCGTCACCGTGCCGCCGCTCGACGTCATTACGTAGAGCGTCCCCCGAAAGCCGATGCCGGCGAGACCCTGTTCGAGCCGCAGCAGATACTGATCGAACATCGGCTGCGCGAACGCATTCATCACCGTCGTCGTCCAGCGTTCGTACTCTCGCATGAAGGGGAAGACGTCGGCGGAGGTCGATACGGCGACGCCCGGGTGGGCGGCGCGGATCGTCGCGGCCGCCTGTTCCTCGTGGGCGGCGTTGGCGTGGGCGTTGAGGAAACACACGGCGATCGCCGTGCAGCCGCGTCGATCAACCAGGGTTGCGGCAGCACGCCGCACGTCGCCGAGGTCTAGGCCAATGCGCGCGATGCCGTCGGCTCCGATCCGTTCGTCGATCTCGACGCGAAGGTCGCGAGGGATCAGCGGCGTCGGATATGCGATCCGCAGATCGTACATGTCGTAGCGGCGTTCGCGCGCAATATCGAGCACATCGGCGAAGCCCGCGGTCACCATCATGCCGGTCCGTGCGCCCCGTCGCTCGATCAGCGCGTTGGTGACCAGGGTCGTACCGTGGACGAGGGTTCCGACGTCGCCGGCAGCAGCGCTGGCCTTGCGGAGCAGGGCTGGCAGCCCTTCGACGACGGCTTGCGCCGGATCGTCCGGCGTCGTCAGCTGCTTGTGAATCGCAAGGGCACCAGTGGCCTCGTCGACGAGCGCGAAATCCGTGAAAGTGCCGCCGATATCGACGCCGACGCGCAGGGCCATCGCATTCAGCTGCGCTGGATCAGCGCAGTTGCCTCCAACTCGACCTTCATCTCCGGAACGGCAAACTGGCAGACGATCGTGGTATTGGTCGGACGGTTGGCCCCGAAGGTACGCGCCAATACGCGCGAGACGGGTTCGACATGGGCGCGGTCGCTGACGTAGACCCGCAGCCGGACGATATCGGCGAGCGTAGCACCTGCCTGTGTGAGCGTTTCGTCGATCGTCTTGAGCGACTGAATCGCCTGTTCGGCAGGATCGTCGGAAATCGTGCCGCCCTTGAAGTCGAAGCCGGCAGTTCCCGACACGAAAACCCAGTCGTCCGCCACGATCGCGCGGCAATAGCCCGCCAATTCCTCGAAGTGGGACCCGGTGCTGATGCGGCGTCGCGCCATTCGTGCGGCCTCTTCAATCGCGCGTCACCGGGCGACGGCAGTGATGTTTCCGGCGTTTCAAAGTCTATGCAGATGCATATATAGTGTCAAACGACAGGGGATCTGGGGGACGGCATGTTCGGGAAGTTCTCGTCGGGGACGGGGCGACCGAGGCGGCGGCACGGCGCATGATCGCAGTGGATGGCCTGGTCAAGACGTTCGATTCGCTGCGCGCGGTAGACGGCGTCAGCTTCTTGCTGCAGGCGGGCACGATCACGGGCCTGATCGGCCCGAACGGCGCGGGCAAGACGACGCTCTTCAATACGATCGCCGGGATCTACCGCCCGGATGCCGGCACGATCGCGTTCGACGGCGAACGGGTCGACGGGCTGGCGCCCGACCTGTTGTTCCGGCGCGGGCTCGCGCGGACATTCCAGATCCCGCGTCCGTTTGCCGAAATGACCGTGCTCGAGAACGTGATGCTTGCCGCTACGAACCAGGAGGGCGAGCGCTTCTGGAGCAACTGGCTGCGCCATGGCCTGATTGCCCGCGAGGAGCGGGCCTTGCGTGATCGGGCGATGACGATCTTGGAATTCACGACCTTGGATCGTCTTGCGGGCGAGCCGGCGCGCACGCTTTCGGGCGGCCAGCAGAAGCTGCTCGAGCTCGCACGCATTCTCGTCGGCGAGCCGCGCGTCATCTTGCTCGACGAACCTGCTGCGGGCGTCAATCCGGTGCTCATGGACACGCTGGTCGAGAAGATTGTCGCGCTCAATAAACGAGGCGTGACGTTCCTTGTCATCGAGCACAACATGGATCTCGTGATGAGCGTGTGCAATCCGATCCTGGTGATGGCGCAGGGCCGGCTGATCCTCGAAGGGACGGCGGAGCAGGTCCGCAACGATTCGCGCGTCATCGATGCCTATCTCGGCGGAGCGGTCGCATGACGGAGCCTTTGCTGGAGGCCCGCGACGTCTTCGCCGGCTACGTCGCCGATCTGGCGATCGTGCGCGGCGCGTCGATTGCGATCGCTTCCGGAGAGGTCGTGACGATCATCGGGCCCAACGGCGCCGGCAAGTCGACGTTTGTGAAGACCATGGCAGGCCTGGTCCGCCTGTTCTCCGGAGCGATTACACTCGCCGGGCGGGCGATCGGCGGATTGCCTCCGCAAGATCTCGTGCGTGCCGGACTTGGATTTGTCCCGCAGACCGCCAACGTGTTTACGACCCTGACGGTCCACGAAAATCTGCGCGTCGGCGGCCATCTTCTGCGGCATGGATTCGCGGCGCGGGCCGCGGCAATCTATTCGCTGTTCCCCGACCTCGCCGACCGGCGCCGACATCTCGGCAGCCAGCTTTCAGGTGGCCAGCGACAGATGCTGGCCTTTGCGCGTGCGCTCATCATGGAGCCACGGGTGCTCATGCTTGACGAACCGTCGGCCGGCCTTTCGCCGAAAATGGCAAACATGGTCTTCGAAAAGGCACGCAGCCTCGCGCGCACCGGCATCGCCGTGCTGATGGTCGAGCAGAACGCCAAGGCGGCGTTGGCCGTGTCGGACCGCGCCTATGTCCTCGTCGAAGGTCGCGAACAGCTGTCTGGCCCGGCCGACAGACTCCTCGACGACCCTGCCGTTCGCCGCCTCTATCTGGGAGGCCACGCATGAACGCCTTCTGGCAGCATTTCGCAGACGGAATCCTGACGGGCGCCATCATCGCGCTGGGCGCTATCGGCGTCTCACTGGCGATGAGCATCCTGCGTTTCGCCAACTTCGCCCACGCCGAATTGCTCACGTTCGGGGCCTATATCGCGCTCATCGTCGTGACCATGTTTGGGACGGTCGGGGAGCCGATCGGCCAGCTCTCGTTCGGCTGGACTCTCGTCGTGGCGATCGTGCCGGCAGGTATCGCCACGGCCTTGTTGGCTCTCGCGATCGACCGAGTCGTCTACGGCGGGCTGCGTCGGCGGAACGCGGCACGCATGACGCTGATCTTCGCCAGCTTTGGCGTCGGTCTTGTCGTACGCAACGCAATCCATATGACCTTCGGCGGCGACCCGGAGTACTACACGCGCGAGCTCACCATTGCCGTGCGCCTGTTCGAGACGATCCGCGTGATGCCCGACCAGATCGTCGTGCTCGCGGTGGCGGTGGTCGTCGTCGTCGCGCTGCACCTGTTTCTGCGCTATTCCGCGATCGGACTGGCGATGCGGGCGACGGCGGAAAACCCCGATCTCTCGCGGATCAACGGTGTCGACGTCGATCGCATCGTCGGCTGGACCTGGTCGATCGCGGCAGCGCTTGCGGCGATGGCGGGCGTATTCATGGGACTCACGGTCCAGCTTCGGCCGGAGATGGGCTTCAACCTGCTGCTGTCGCTGTTCGCCGCCGCAATCCTCGGCGGCAACGGAAGCCTGATCGGCGCGGTGTTCGGCGGATTGTTGGTCGGCCTCGCCGAAAACCTCTCGGTTATGGTGATCTCCGCCGGCTATCGCCAGGCGGTGCCGTTCGTTCTGCTCGTTGTCGTGCTCTATGTTCGACCCTCCGGGCTTTTTGGGGCACGCTCGTGATGCAAGGGCAGACGTTTCTCGGTTTGAAACGAGGCGACAGCAAATGACGGGGCAGCTCGGTTATCAGGTCTTCTTTGCGATCAACGCCCTGATCCTGGCGATTGCGGTGCTCGGCCTCAATCTGCAATGGGGACATACCGGCGTGTTCAACGCCGGAGTCGCGGGCTTCCTGGCGATCGGCGGCTACTCGCTCGCAATTCTCTCCGGCCCGCCCGACGCGGCGCGATTCGGAGGTTTCGAACTGCCCTTCGTCGTCGGGCTCCTCGGTGCAATGGCGGTGTCGGCGCTTGCAGCGCTCATGGTGGGCTTGGCGACGATCCGATTGCGCGAGGACTACCTGGCGATCGCGACATTCGGTATCGCCACAACGATCCAGCTCATCGCCCTCAATGCGGACGCGTTGACCGGCGGAAATCTCGGGATTCATGGGATCAAGCGGCCGCTCGCCGATTTGTTCGACGGACCGTTCACCTACAATTTCTTCTACCTTGCCGTCGTCACGGTCCTGCTAGTGGCCATCTATGTCGCTCTCGAAACGATCGTCCGCTCGCCATGGGGGCGAGTTCTGCGGGCAATCCGCGAAGACGAGGTCGCCGCGGTGTCGCTGGGCAAGAACGCCACGCGGTTCCGGCTCGAGGCGCTGGTACTCGGGTCGGCGCTCATGGGGCTCTCGGGCGCGCTCTATGTCGGCTTCATCGGCTACGTCAGCGCGGCCGATTTCCAGCCGATCGTGACCTTCCAGATCTGGACGATGCTGATCGTCGGCGGCAGCGGCAACAATCGCGGGGCGATCCTCGGGACGCTCGTCGTCTGGGCGCTCTGGACGACAACGGGGAGGCTTATCGTCGAACTGCTGCCGAGCCGCCTGCATGCCCAAGGCGCAGCCGTGCAAACGATCCTGATCGGGCTGGTCTTGGTGACAGTCCTGATGCTTCGACCGCGCGGCCTGATCGGCGAGCAGCCGACCGTGTCGCGCCACACCACCGCCTGAAGGGCGCCATGCCCGACGTTCAACCAGGGAGACATGAATGCGTGCCGTGATGAAACTCGCGATTCCCGCGCTGGCCGCCGTGCTGACATGGACGGCGCCGAATGAAGCCGCTGCGCAACAACAGCCCTGTCCCGTCAGGCTCGGCGGCGTGCTGAGCCTTACCGGCTCGATGGGGCCGATCGGGCGGTTTATCGGCGAGACCGCGCAGCTCGCCGTCGAGCACGTGAACCAGGCAGGCGGCGTCCAGGGCTGTCAGATCGAATTCCTTCTGCGCGACGACCAGAATCAGCCCTCGGTCGGAGTCGACGCGGCGAAGAGCCTGGTCGACGTTTCGCGCGTGCCCGCCCTGATCGGGTCGATCAGCTCCGGCGTCAGCATGCCGATCCTCACGTCGGTCGCCGTGCCGGGCCGCGTCACGATGGTTTCGTGCTGCTCGACCGCGCCGACCTTCACGACGCTCGGCCAGCAGGGCCAGACGCAGGGGTACTGGTTCCGTACGCTGCCGACCGGCCTGATCCAAGCGGTCTCGGCGGCGAAGATCACCACCGATCGCGGCTGGCGCCGCACGGTGGTGTTCTACGTCAACACCGATTTCGGCGTGAATCAGGCGCGCGACTACCAGCGCGTGATCCAGCGTCTCGGCGGCTCCGCCGTCGTGCTCATCCCCTACAACGAGAACCAGCCGTCCTATCGCGCAGAGGTGACGCAAGGACTGGCGGCAAACGGCGATTCGATGTTCCTCGTCGGCTTCCCGCAGGACAGCGCCACACTGCTGCGCGAGTGGATTTCAAACGGCGGCAGCCAAAACCTGGTCCTCAACAACGCGCTACGCTCGGACGAGTTCGTGCGCAACGTCGGCGCGCGCTTCCTCAACAACGCCTGGGGCATGGACAACGCGCAGGTCGAAGGACCCTCCGTCGAGGCGTTCAACGCGGCCTTCCGCCAGCGCTTCAACCGCGATCCCAACGGCCCCGGCCTGCACACCGTCTACGACGCAGTCGTCGTCGTGGCGCTCGCGATGCAGGCGGGCGGCGCGCCGATCACCGGCACGACGATCCGCGACAACATCCGCGCGGTGACGGGCAGCGAGGGTACGGTCGTGCTGCCTGGAGTCGAAGGGTTGCGCCAGGGGCTCGACCTTCTGCGTCGCGGCCAGCGGATCCGCTATGTCGGCGCCACGGGTCCGCTCCAGTTCGACCAGTACGGCGACGTTGCCGGTCCGGCGCTGATATGGCGCGTGCGCGACGGCCAGCTCGTGCGCGACTCGGTGCTGTCGATCGAGCAGATGCAGGAACTGCTGCGCCGGGTCCAGGGCTGACCCGCAAAGCCGTCGGCGGCCG
>JAEUKZ010000339.1 GCA_016793045.1 Alphaproteobacteria bacterium | reverse complement strand
CCGGGCAGCGACACCGCCTCGATCGTGCCGTCCTCGGCGGTCGCCTCGACGCGCAGGCCGGGGGCGGGGCGGTCGATCGCCTGGGCGTGCAGCGAGTTGACGCGCGCGCGCGTCGTCCCCAGCAGCCCGTGCAGCACGCCGCCCGGCGTCAGCGCGATATCGTGCGCATCCGCGTATTTCGTGTCGAAGTCGACGTCCTTGCGCGAGCGGTGGTCGCGGCGCCCCGGCAGTTCCTGCACCCGCTGGTGCAAGGTGCCGCCGAGCGCGACGTTGAGCTCCTGGATGCCGCGGCAGATGCAGAACAGCGGCAGGCCGGCGGCGACGGCGGCGCGGATCAGCGGCAGGGTGGTGGCGTCGCGCGACGGGTCGTGCAGGGTGCCGGGCACGCTCGGCTCGCCCGCGTAGAGGTGCGGCTCGACATTCGAGGGGCTGCCGGTGACGAGCAGCCCGTCGAGCCGGGCCACGATCGCGGCGGGATCGACGAGGCGGCCAAGCGACGGAATCACCACCGGGATGCCGCCCATCGCGTCGGGCACGCAGGTGATGTATTTCTCGCCGACATGGTGGCGCGGGTGCTCGCCGGCCGCGTCGCGGCAGGCGGTGACGCCGATCAGCGGCGCAATCGTCTCGGTCATCGCTCGTCTCCTCGGGCCCCAACCATAGCGCCGGCGCTTGGCCGCCGCCACGCCACGATCATGCGCATGGCGAGCAGCAGGGCCAGCAATCCCGCATGGACGTAGACTTCGCGCGGCGGCACCCCGCGCGACAGCAGGTAGTGCCACCAGGCGAGCAGCGCCGCCGGAAAGACGAGGCGATGGAGGCTGCGCCAGCGCGCGCCCCCCAGCGCGCGCATCGACGACGCCGTCGAGGTGGCGGCAAGCGGCACCATCAGCAGCGTCGCGGCGAGCCCGATCAGAAGATAGAAGCGCGCGGCGATCTCGCCGAGCAGGAAACCCCAGTCATAGCCGTATTGCCGGCACCAGGCGAAGACGTGCAGCGCGGTGTAGAACGCCGCGAACAGGCCGACCATCCGGCGCGTGGTCTGGATCCAGCCGATCCCGGTCGCGATGCGCAGCGGCGTCACCGCGAGGCCGAGCACGATGAAGCGCATCGCCCACAGCCCGCTGTCCTGCAGCAGCGTGCGCCACGGACTGAACAGCTCGCCGCCGATGTAGTTCCACGCCCACTCCGCCGCCGGCCACGCGAGCAGCGCGAACAGCGCCGGCTTGGCGATCTTCTGCGGCGCGATGGCGGAACGGGCGGCCATGGCGCGGATCATGCCACGGCGCGATTGCCCCGGAGTTCACAAGGCGGAGGGCTGCGCCGCCCCGTCAAAACCGCGGCCGCACCACGTCGCCGGTGCGGTCGACCGGCACGTTGCCGACGACGAAGCGGGTGATGGCGCCGGTCTCGTCGGCGAAGGGCAGGATCAGCCGTTCCCACGAGCGCGTGTACTCGGCGCGCGCGGGATGGCGCAGCGTGTAGAGCGGCTCGCCGCGCAGATAGACGGCGCGATAGCTCGCCAGGCTGAAATCGACGACGTAGTCGCTCGCCCAATGTTCGGAAACGCACCGGCCGGTGAGATCGGCCCCCGACACGGTGGCGAGCAGGCTGCCGTAGAGCCGGTAGCGGAAATCGTGCCCGTCCTCGATCGGCTCGACGAGCATCAGGTAGCCGAGCGCGGGGCGCATCTCGGTCGGATCGATCGCGGCGACCGGCGGCGTGCGCGCGCTCCCGCGCTTGGTATGCCAGTAGTCGAGCAGGAAGTGGTTCTGGTCGGTCCGCAGCGCCTCGTGCCCGGGATTCCACACGAAGCTGGGCGAATCGGCGCCCGCCGCGAGAAACGTCGCGACGATGGCTTCGGTGCGGTCGCTGACGATGGCCTGCGTCCAGGCCTCGCGGCGGATCTGCTCGGGGTCGGCCGGTTCGCTCACCACACCAGAATAGCCCGTTGGGACGCAGCGGTGAACCCGCGCATCCGCCGTCGCGCTATCCGGCCCCCGGTCCCGGCAGCAGCGCGCGCAGCCGGTAAAGCGCCTCGAGCGCCTCGCGCGGGCTCAGTTCGTCGGGGTTGACGGCGCGCAGCGCGTCGGCGAGCGGCGAGGCGGCGGCGGAGGGCTTGTGCGAATCCGGCCGCGTGGCGCGGAACAGCGGCAGGTCGTCGGCGAGCTTGGCGACCGTCTCGGCCTCGCTGCCCTTCTCGAGCGCGCCCAGCACCTCCTCGGCGCGGCCGATCACGGCGCCGGGCAGGCCGGCGAGCCGCGCCACGTGGATGCCGTAGGAGCGGTCGGCGGTGCCCGCCGCGACCTCGTGCAGGAACACGACGTCGCCCTGGAATTCCTTCACCCGCATGGTCCGGCACGACAGGCCGGGCAGACGCGCCGCGAGCGCGGTCAGCTCGTGGTAGTGCGTGGCGAACAGTGCGCGGCAGCGGTTGGCCTCGTGCAGATGCTCGATCACCGCCCAGGCGATCGAGAGCCCGTCGAACGTTGCCGTACCGCGGCCGATCTCGTCGAGAATGACGAAGGCGCGCGGCCCCGCGCGGTTGAGGATCGCCGCGGTCTCGACCATCTCGACCATGAAGGTCGAGCGCCCGCGCGCGAGATCGTCGGCCGCGCCGACGCGGCTGAACAGCCGGTCGATCACGCCGATGCGAGCCCGCGCCGCGGGCACGAAGGAACCGATCTGGGCGAGGATGGCGATCAGCGCGTTCTGGCGCAGGAACGTCGACTTGCCGGCCATGTTCGGGCCGGTGAGCAGCCACAGCCGCGCGCCCTCCTGCGCCGCGGCGTCGAGCGCGCAGTCGTTGGGCACGAAGCCGCCGGCGCCCGCACCGGCGACCGCGGCCTCGACCACCGGATGGCGCCCGCCCTCGATCGCGAAGGCGGTCGACGGGTCGACGGTCGGCCGGCAGTAGTTGCGATCGAGCGCCAGGTCGGCGAGGGCCGCCGCGACGTCGAGCGCCGCGATCGCCTGCGCCGCGCG
>JAEUKZ010000253.1 GCA_016793045.1 Alphaproteobacteria bacterium | reverse complement strand
CGGATCGGCAGCGCCTGCGCCGCGCGCCAGATGTTCTTCGACGAGCCGAACTCGTAGAAGTTGTTGTAGGTCGTCGCGATCCGCTCCTCGGTGATGTCGCGGTCGAGGCGGTAGCGAAGATTGCGCTGGGCGGGATAGCGGCCGGCCGAGGGATCGTCGGAGGTCGGTGCCTGGGCGAACGACGGCGCGCCCGCGAGGATCGCACCGGCCGCAGCGGCTGCGCCGGTGAGGAAGCGACGGCGGTCCTTGCTGAAGAAAACGTGCTCGGGCGTCGCGGCCGACTCGGCGAGTTCCCAACCGCGCTTGATCTTGATCAGCATGACATCTCCTCGTGTCCCAGGCTCTGCGAGCGGGCGGATGATGCGGCGGCGTACGCGCGCCCGAAAGTCACCTCCCCGTGAACCACCCGCCTGTGAACCACCCGCCCGCGAACGACCGCGCCGCGAAGCGCCGCACCGGAGGTCACAGGCCGGTGAGCGATCATATCCCGCGCCCGCCCTGGCGGCGGCGCAGCCCTTCGAGATTGATACGCGCGCCGGGCAGATGCGGATCGACAGCGAGTGCGCGCTCGAAGGCGCCGATCGCTTCGTCGAAGCGCTCGCGCGCGGTATTGATCAGGCCCAGCCCGGACAGCGCGCCGAAATGGCGCGGCTCCAGCGCCAGCACGCGCTCGACATCGGCCGCCGAGCGGTCGAAGGCGCCGCCCAGATAGAGCACTGTGGCACGCCGGTTCCAGCCTTCGGCGAATTCGGGCCGCCGTTCGATCACCGCGTCGAACATCGCCAGTGCCAGGCCGAGTTGCCCGCCGGCCATCGCGCGTTCGCCCATCTCCATCAGATTGTCGACCTCGACGTCGCCGGCGGCGAACCAGATCTGCCAGATCAGGTCGCGCAGGTCAGCCGCTTCGGAAGCGCTTGACGTCGTGCGCAGCCGCTCGAATAGCGCCGGCAGTCGCGGGTCTGTCTGGTCGGCCTGCGCCGGGGATGCGGCGAGGACCAGCAGGGCCAACGCGAGGACTCGGGTCAGCATGACCCAATATGGCGCGGCATTCCGGTCCGGGAAAGGCGCAATCGTACGACCGGTGGGTCCGCCGGGGGCGGGCGCCGGCCGCGACGCTGTGACAAAGCACGCGGACGCTGACCTTGGTTAAGCCTCCGCTCATCCCACGCGGCTAGGCTGGCCTGCGCGTCGTGGTGCGGCCCTTGCATTCGCGGCGGTTGATCGCTCCTCAGCAAGGTGGCCTCGATGCGTTTGGCATTCGCAGCAGCTTTGGCGGGATTCGGCGCGGCATTGGCCCTGGCGTCACCTGCGGTCGAAGCAAGCCGTTTCGCGGCCGACAGCGGGATACCGTCCGCCGCCCCGGCGCCGCAGGAACCGAACTGGATCCGCGCCAGCACGATGGAGCGCGAACCGTTCGCGGCGCGGATCTTCGTCCGCCTGCTTTTCGCTGATCCGCAGATGCGGGATTTCGCCATCCTCGAACCTGCCCAGAGGCCTGCCCGGCTTGTTCCTTATGCTGCCGCATGGCGCGTCGATACCGCGCTCGGGGCGATTGCGGACCCGGTCGCGGCGGCCTGGGACGCGCGCCATGATATCGTCCGCCAGATCATCGCGGCAGAGCGCGCGCAGTGCCGCGGCGCTTTCCGGACCATGCTGCGCAGCGAAGTCCTCGCGGAAGACACGCCCATGCTGCATATCGCCACGTCGTGCGACGGGTCAGCCGAGCCCGGCGCCCACGCTCGTGTCGTCCTGCTGCCGATCGGCGCCCGCGAGATCGTCGCGATATCGCACTGGAGTGCGGACGACCGGGCCGGCGCGCGGGCCGAAGCGCGGCTCGTCCAGACGATCCGCGATGCGATCGCCCAGTCCCACGCGCGCGCCCACCCGCGCTGAGCGCTAGTAGAGCGTATTGCGATACGCGGCTGCGATGCGCGTGTCGGCCTCGGCGACGTCGACGCCGGCCACCTGATCGGCGATCATCGCGCCCAGCGTCGGCAGCGCGCTGCGCTCGACCTGGGCCGAGGCCTCCCACAACTTGGACCGTATCAGCGCCTTCGCGCAGTGCAGGAAGGCTTCGCGCACCTGCACGATCATCGCGGTCTGCGGCACCTTGCCCTGGACGGCGAAGCCCTGGAGCAGCGCCGCGTCGGCGGTGATCGACGCCCTGCCGTTGACGCGCAGGGTCTCGTTGACCCCGGGCACGAAGAAGATCAGCGCGATCTCGGGATTCTCGGCAACATTGCGCAGCGTGTCGATGCGCCGGTTGCCCGGACGGTCGGGTATCGCGAGCGTGCGCCCGTCCACGACCCTGACAAATCCAGGCGCATCGCCGCGCGGGCTGACGTCGGCGGTGCGGTCCGCCGCGGCCGTGCCGATCACCAGGAACGGCGACAATGCGATGAAGGCGCGGCAGTGCCGGTCGAGGTGATCGATCGACTTGCGGCGCACGAGGTCGGACATTTCGCCATAGAGCGCGCGCAGCGTTTCGGTGGTGATCGGTGCAGTGCCATCCATGGCCGCAACGCTACGCCAGGGCGGCCGGGGGCGGCAAGCGCGCCCCTGCCCTCGACAAGGCGGCCGCCGCGACGTATGCAGCACGCGTTGCAACCGAAGTGGGTACACGATGACCATCGCCGCCAATCTGCGTATCGACGGCTCGCGCCTGTGGGACAGCCTGATGGAGATGGCGAAGATCGGCGCGACGCCCAAGGGCGGCGTGTGCCGCCTCGCGCTCAGCGATCTCGACCGCCAGGGCCGCGATCTCTTCGTGTCGTGGTGCAAGGCGGCCGGCTGCACCGTGAGCGTCGACCGCGTCGGCAACATTTTCGCACGCCGGCCCGGCCGCGATGCATCGAAGCCCGCGGTCATGACCGGCAGCCATCTTGATACCCAGCCGACGGGCGGGAAGTTCGACGGCATCTTCGGCGTGCTCGCGGGCCTCGAGGTCCTGCGCACGCTCAACGACCGCGGCGTGACGACGGACGCGCCGATCGAGCTCGCGGTGTGGACCAACGAGGAAGGTTCGCGCTTCTCCCCCGCGATGATGGGGTCCGGCGTCTATGCCGGCGTCTTCCCGGAGGACGAGGTGATGGCCAAGCGCGACGTCGACGGCAAGAGCTTCGGCGACGAACTCCGCCGCATCGGCTATGCCGGCGCGCAGAAGCCGGGCGACCGCACGGTCGCGGCCTATTTCGAAGCGCATATCGAGCAGGGCCCGATCCTCGAGGCCGAGCGCAAGACGATCGGCGTCGTCACCGCGGCCCAGGGCCAGCGCTGGTACGAGATCACGGTCACCGGACAGGAAGCGCATGCCGGCCCGACACCGATGCGTCGGCGCAAGGACGCGCTGGTCGGCGCGTCGCGCATGGTGGAGGTCGTGAACCGCATCGGCCTTGCCCACGATCTCGCCTGCGCAACGGTCGGCTTCATGCAGGTGTCGCCCAATTCGCGCAACACCATTCCCGGCCGCGTGTTCTTCACCGTCGATTTCCGCCACCCGCAGGACGCGACGCTGACGGCAATGGACCGCACCTTGCGCGACGAATGCGGTCGGATTGCCGCCGCAGCGGGGCTCGACGTCGAGATCAAGGAATTCTGGTACTTCCCGCCGACGCCCTTCGCCGCCCCGCTGGTGGAGGCGGTGCGCGGCGGCGCCGCGCGCCTCGGCTATCCGCACATGGACATTGTCAGCGGCGCCGGCCACGACGCGGTCTACATGGCGCGCGTCGCACCGACGGCGATGATCTTCGTGCCCTGCGAGGACGGCATCAGCCACAACGAGGTTGAGAACGCCAAGCCCGGCGACCTCGAGGCCGGCTGCAACGTGCTGCTGCACGCGATCCTCTCCGCGGCCGGCGAGGCGACACGCTAGACCGGCACCGCGTCCGCCAGGCGGACCGCGGTCGGACCGATCTTCTGCAGCCGCGCCGAGCCGATCGCGCCGACCCCGTGCGCCGCCATCAGCCGCCGCTCCTCCGCGACGATCGTTGTCACGTACGGGCGGTAGATGTGCGCGCGCGCCAGCGCGAGGACGGTCGACGCGATCGGATAGGTCGACCACCACGCGCCCTGTTCGTCGCGCATGACGCCGCTGAAGTGATAGAAGACGAGCGGCTGGCCATCGACGCTCACGCCGCTCTCGTCCGCATCGAGCGCGAACCGCTCGATATTCCACGGACCCAGATTGGCGCCGGGATGGTCGATCACATGCACGCCGGGGTAACGGTCCGGCCAGGCATCGAGGTAGCCCTGGTTCATGAACCGGCCATCGGGCATCACGGTCTCGTGGCACCACGCGAGGCAGTCCGCCCGCCAGTCGGCGATGCAGCGCCTGCCGGTCGCGTCGTTGCGGACGACGACGAAGCCGGCATTGAAGCGGCCATAGCGGGCGAGAAACCCCTTTTCCGCCGCGAAGCGATGCGG
>JAEUKZ010000246.1 GCA_016793045.1 Alphaproteobacteria bacterium | reverse complement strand
CGGGTCTTTCGGAGTTCGCAGGATGGCGCCCCCCGCACGCATGCTTCGGTTCGTCGATGTCGCGCAGCACATGCCCGACAAGCGCAAAGCCGCCGAGCGGCGCCGCGACTTCGGCGAGATCTATGCGGAGTTCAGCGCCGCGCGCGCGGCCGAGCAGGCGAGCCGCTGCTCGCAATGCGGCGTGCCGTTCTGCCAGGTCCATTGCCCGCTCAGCAACAACATCCCGGATTGGCTGAAGCTCACCGCCGAGGGACGGCTGGAGGAGGCCTATGAGGTCTCGGCCGCCACCAACAGCTTCCCCGAGATCTGCGGGCGCATCTGTCCGCAGGACCGGCTGTGCGAAGGCAACTGCGTGATCGAGAAGGGCTTCGAGTCCGTCACCATCGGCGCGGTCGAGCGCTACATCACCGACACCGCATGGGAGAAGGGCTGGATCAAGCCGATCCGCCCGCCGCATCAGCGCGCGCAGTCGGTCGGCATCGTCGGTGCGGGCCCGGGCGGCCTCGCCGCCGCCGAGGCGCTGCGGCGCAAGGGCTACGCGGTCCATGTCTACGACCGCTACGACAGGGTCGGCGGGCTGCTGATCTACGGCATCCCCAACTTCAAGCTCGACAAGCAGATCGTCGAACGGCGCGCGCAGTGGCTCGCCGACAGCGGCGTCGTGTTCCACCTCAACTTCGAGGTCGGCCGCGATGCCACGCTGGCGGAGATCCGCGCGCAGCACGACGCGGTCCTGGTCGCGACCGGCGTCTACAAGGCGCGCGAACTCCAGGCGCCGGGCGCCGGCCTCGCCAATATCGTGCCCGCGATGACCTACCTCACCGCGTCGAACCGCAAGGGCCTCGGCGACGCCGTCCCGGACTACGACGACGGCACGCTCGACGCCGCCGGCAAGCACGTGGTGGTGATCGGCGGCGGCGACACCGCGATGGACTGCGTGCGCACGGCGGTGCGCCAGGGCGCCGCCTCGGTGAAGTGCCTCTATCGCCGCGACCGCGCCAACATGCCGGGCTCGCTGCGCGAGGTTCATCACGCGGAGGAGGAAGGCGTCGAATTCGTCTGGCTGTCGGCGCCGGAAGCCTTCATCGGCCGCGCCGCCGCGCCCAAGGGCCGGAGGAAGGGCGCCGTCCGCGAGGCCGTCGGCAGCGTGCGCTCGCTGCGCATGCGCCTCGGCATCGCCGACGCGACCGGCCGCCAGGTGCCGGAGCCGATCGCGGGCTCGGATTTCGACCTGCCGGCCGACATCGTGGTGAAGGCGCTCGGCTTCGATCCCGACGACCTGCCGGCGCAGTTCGCGGCGCCCGATCTGGCGACGACCAAGTGGGGCACGCTCGCGATCGACCGCCGCTCGTTCATGACGAGCGTCGACGGCGTGTTCGCCGCCGGCGACATCGTGCGCGGTGCCTCGCTGGTCGTCTGGGCGATCCGCGACGGCCGCGACGCCGCGGCGCAGATCCATCGCTACATCCAGGCCAAGGCGGGTGCCGCCGCGGCCGAGGCGGCCGAATGAGCGGCCGCGACGAAGGGCGGAGTGCCATGATCCATGCCATCGACAGTGACGGCGCGCGTTTCGTTTCCGAATATCGCGCCAACGCGGCGACGCTGGAGAAGGCCGGCGTGTGGAGCCCCGCGGACGAGCACGATGCCTGCGGCGTCGGCCTGATCGCAGCGCTCGACGGCAAGGCCTCGCGCAAGGTCGTCGCCGCCGGCATCGCGGCGCTCAAGTCCGTCTGGCATCGCGGGGCTGTCGACGCCGACGGCAAGACCGGCGACGGCGCGGGCATCCACGTCGAGATCCCGCAGGACTTCTTCAAGGCGTTCATCGCCGGCCAGGGCCTCACGCCGCTCGCCGGGCGGCTCGCGGTCGGCCAGGTCTTCCTGCCGCGCAACGATCTCGACGGGCAGGAGCGCTGCCGCTGCATCGTCGAGGCCGAGATCCTGCGCATGGGCTACACGGTCTATGGCTGGCGCCAGGTGCCGGTGAACACCGCCGTGTGCGGCGAGAAGGCCAACGCGACCCGGCCCGAGATCGAGCAGATCGTCGTCGCCAATCCGCGCGGCGCGGACGAGGACGCGTTCGAGCGCGACCTCTACGTCATCCGCCGGCGGATCGAGAAGCAGGTGCTCGCGGAGAACATCGCGGACTTCTACATCTGCTCGCTGAGCTGCCGCTCGGTCATCTACAAGGGCATGTTCCTCGCCGAGCAGCTCGACGAGTTCTACCCCGACCTCAAGGACGAGCGCTTCGTCTCGTCCTTCGCGATCTACCACCAGCGTTACTCCACCAACACCTTCCCGACCTGGCGGCTGGCGCAGCCCTTCCGCGTGCTCGCCCACAACGGCGAAATCAACACGCTGCGCGGCAACGTCAACTGGATGAAGAGCCACGAGCCGCGCATGGCGCACGACGTCTTCGGCGCCGCGATCGACGACATCAAGCCGGTGATCCAGGCGGGTTCGGATTCCGCGCAGATGGACAACGTGTTCGAGGTTCTGGTGCGCGGCGGCCGCGCGCTGCCGATGGTCAAGTCGATGATGATCCCGCCGGCGGCGGCGACCGACACGCACATGCCGGCCGGGCAGAAGGACATGTTCTCCTACCTCAACTCGGTGATGGAGCCGTGGGACGGGCCGGCGGCGATCGCGGCGACCGACGGGCGCTGGGTGGTCGCAGCGCTCGACCGCAACGGCTTGCGCCCCTGCCGCTACGTCGTGACCGCGAGCGGGCTGCTGATCGTCGGCTCGGAGATGGGGATGGTGAAGGTCTCCGAATCCGACGTGGTCGAGAAGGGCCGCCTCGGCCCCGGCCAGATGATCGGCGTCCACCTGCCCGAAGCGCGGCTCTACCATGACGGCGAGATCAAGGCGGCGCTCGCGGCGACGCGGCCGTTCTCCGACTGGGTCAAGAACATCACCGTCATCGATTCGATCGTGAAGGCCGACGCGACGCCGAAGGTCGAGCTCGACCGCGAGCGGCTGCGCCGCGCCATGGTCGCGGCCGGTTGGAGCCTCGAGGACCTCGAGCTCATCCTCCACCCGATGGTCGAGGACGCGAAGGAGGCCGTCGGCTCGATGGGCGACGACACGCCGCTCGCCGTGCTCACCGACCGCTATCGCGGGCTCCACCACTTCTTCCGCCAGAACTTCAGCCAGGTCACCAACCCGCCGATCGACAGCTTGCGCGAGCGCCGGGTGATGACGGTGCGCACGCGCCTCGGCAATCTCGGCAACATCCTCGACGAGGACGAAAGCCAGTGCCGGCTGCTGCAGCTCGACTCGCCCGTGCTGCTGACGGAGGAGTTCGAGGCGATGCGCGCCTATATGGGCTCGACCGCCGCGGACATCGACTGCACCTTCGATCCGTCGGCGGGGCCGAACGCGCTGCGCGACGCGATCAAGCGGATCCAGCGCGAGGCGGAGGACGCGGTGCGCGGCGGCGCCGTGCACGTGATCCTCACCGACAAGGCGCACGGCCCGCAGCAGGACGGCGCCAGCCGCGCGGCGATCCCGATGATCCTCGCCACCGGCGGCGTGCACACGCATCTGGTGCGCCAGCAGCTGCGCACCTTCACCTCGCTCAACGTGCGCGCGGCGGAATGCCTCGACGTGCATTATTTCGCCGTGCTGATCGGCGTCGGCGCCACGACCGTCAACGCCTATCTGGCGCAGGAGGCGATCGCCGACCGCCATCGCCGCGGCCTGTTCGGGACGCTCGGCCTCAAGGACGCGCTCAAGCGCTACCAGAAGGCGGTCGACGACGGGCTGCTCAAGATCATGTCCAAGATGGGCATCTCGGTGATCAGCCCCTATCGCGGCGGGTACAATTTCGAGGCGGTGGGGCTGTCGCGCACGCTGATCTCCGAGTTCTTCCCGGGCATGACCAGCCGCATCTCCGGCATCGGCCTCACCGGCATCCAGCGCAAGGTCAAGGCTCTGCACGACCGCGCCTTCGCGGAAGACGTGATCGCGCTGCCGGTCGGCGGCTTCTACAAGGTCCGCCGCGCGGGCGAGACCCATGCCTGGGCGGGCGAGCTCATCCACACGCTGCAGAGCGCGGTCGAGCGCGATTCCTACTCGACCTTCAAGACCTACAGCGCGGCGGTGCGCGCGCTGCCGCCGGTCAACCTGCGCGACCTGCTCGACTTCAAGCCGGGCCGCACGGCGATTCCGGTCGACGACGTCGAATCGATCACCGAGATCCGCAAGCGGCTGGTGGCGCCCGGCATTTCGCTGGGCGCGCTGTCGCCGGAAGCGCACGAGACGCTGACCATCGCGATGAACCGCATCGGCGCCAAGTCGGACTCGGGCGAGGGCGGCGAGGACCCGGCGCGCTACCGCCTGCGCGAGAACGGCGACAACGCGTCGTCGGCGATCAAGCAGGTGGCGTCGGGGCGATTCGGCGTGACGGCCGAGTACCTCAACAACTGCTCGGAGCTCGAGATCAAGGTGGCGCAGGGCGCCAAGCCCGGCGAAGGCGGCCAGCTTCCCGGCGCCAAGGTCACCGACCTGATCGCGCGGCTGCGCCATTCGACGCCCGGCGTCACCCTCATCAGCCCGCCGCCGCATCACGACATCTATTCGATCGAGGACCTGGCGCAGCTCATCTACGACCTCAAGCAGATCAATCCGGAGGCGCAGGTCTGCGTGAAGCTGGTCGCGCGCTCCGGCATCGGCACGATCGCCGCGGGGGTGGCAAAGGCGAAGGCCGACGCGATCCTGATTTCCGGCCATTCCGGCGGCACCGGCGCAAGTCCGCAATCCTCGATCAAGTACGCCGGCGCGCCGTGGGAGATGGGCCTCAGCGAAGCCAACCAGGTGCTGACGCTCAACCGCCTGCGCCATCGCGTCAAGCTGCGCACCGACGGCGGCATCCGCACCGGCCGCGACGTCGTCATCGCCGCGATGCTCGGGGCCGACGAATTCGGCATCGGCACCGCCTCGCTGGTGGCGATGGGCTGCATCATGGTGCGCCAGTGCCACTCCAACACCTGCCCCGTGGGCGTGTGCGTGCAGGACGACAAGCTGCGCGAGAAGTTCACCGGCACGCCGGAGAAGGTGGTGAACCTGTTCACCTTCCTGGCGGAGGAAGTGCGCGAGATCCTCGCCGGCCTCGGCTTCCGCTCGCTCAAGGAGGTGATCGGCCGCGCGGATCTGCTCACCCAGGTCCTGAAGGGCGACGAGGACCTCGACGACCTCGACCTCAACCCGATCCTGGTCACCGCCGACCCGGGCGAGTTCCCGCGCCACTGCACGCTCGAGGGCCGCAACCCGGTGCCGGAGACGCTCGACGAGCAGATGATCAAGGATGCGCGGCGCGCGCTGGAGGACGGCGAGAAGATGCAGCTCGCCTACAACGTGCGCAACACGCTGCGCGCGATCGGCACCAAGCTGTCGTCGAAGATCGTGCGGCGCTTCGGCATGACGGGCCTGAAGCCCGGCCACATCACCGTGCATCTGCGCGGCACCTGCGGCCAGTCGCTCGGCGCCTTCGCGGTGCAGGGGCTGCGGCTCGAAGTCTCGGGCGACGCCAACGACTATGTCGGCAAGGGCCTGTCGGGCGGCGAGATCGTCGTGCGGCCGCCCACGTCGTCGCCGCTGGTCTCGAACGCCAACACGATCATCGGCAACACCGTGCTGTACGGCGCCACGGCCGGAAGGCTGTTCGCCGCCGGCCAGGCAGGTGAACGCTTCGCGGTGCGCAACTCGGGCGCCCAGGCGGTCATCGAAGGCGCGGGCTCGAACGCCTGCGAATACATGACCGGCGGCATGGTCGTGATCCTCGGCGGCGTCGGCGACAACTTCGCCGCCGGCATGACCGGCGGCATGGCCTTCGTCTACGACGCGGAAGGCGACTTCGCGAGCCGCATCAACGCCGAGACGGTGGTGTGGCAGCGCGTCCGGACCGCGCACTGGGAGGGCGTGCTGAAGGAGCTCGTCGCCGCGCACGCCAAGGCGACCGGCTCGCGCCACGCCGAACGCCTGCTCGCCGAATGGGACCGCGCGCTGCCGCAGTTCTGGCAGATCGTCCCCAAGGAGATGCTGGCGCGCCTCGCGCACCCGCTCGCACCGGCGGTCAGCGCGGCGGCCGGGGAGGACGATTGA
>JAEUKZ010000169.1 GCA_016793045.1 Alphaproteobacteria bacterium | reverse complement strand
AGCTATCTCGGCGAGGAGGCGGTCTAGATGCTGACCGTGTCCGGCCTCGACGTGTTCTACGGCGACGCGCAGGCGCTCGACCAGGTCGCGATCGAGGTCGGCCAGGGCGACCTCGTCGCCATCGTCGGCGCCAACGGCGCCGGCAAGACGACGCTGATCCGCACCATCGCCGGCATGCTCAAGCCCCGTGCCGGCGCGATCGCCTATCGCGGCACCGACATCGCCGGCCTGCCGAGCTCGAAGGTCTGCAATCTCGGCATCGGCCAGGTGGCGGAAGGCCGCCAGGTCTTTCCGACGCTCACCGTGGGCGAGAACCTGGCGATGGGAGCGGTGATCCCGCGCGCGCGCGCCAAGGCCGCGGCGACGCTGGAGGAGGTGCTGACGATGTTCCCGCGGCTGCGCGAGCGCTATCGCCAGGCGGCGGGCACGCTGTCGGGCGGCGAGCAGCAGATGCTCGCGATCGGCCGCTGCCTGATGGGACAGCCCGAGCTGATCATGTTCGACGAGCCGTCGCTCGGCCTCGCACCCGCGGTGGTGCAGGACGTCTTCCGCACGATCCGGCGGCTCAACGAGAACGGCATGACCGTCGTGCTGGTCGAGCAGAACGTCGCGGTGTCGCTGCGGCTCGCCTCGCGCGCCTATGTGCTGGAGAACGGCCGGGTCGTGATGTCGGGCACCGGCGCCGCACTGCTCGGCGACGATCGGGTGCGCCAGGCTTACATGGGCCTCTGAGCGCCGGGCGGCGTTCGCACCGTGGGGGCGGGGCGAACGTGAAACGGAGGCGCGAGCCGTCATGAGGGTTCTTAAGCGCGCGATCTGTGCCGCGGTCCTGGCCGCCGCGCTTTGCCGGGGCGGCGGCGATCTTGCGGCACAGCCGGCGCTGGTCCGCGAGGACCTCGCCATTCCCTCGACGCGCAATGGCGGCGCAGTGCAGCTCGTCGCGCTCGCGCTGCGGCCGGCCGGCGCGCAGGCGCGAGCGCTGGCGATCGTCAATCACGGCAGCCCGCGCGACGCGGCCGGTCGCCGCCGGATGACGACCGCGCAGTACGAATCGCAGCTGCGCGTCTTCGCCGAACGCGGCTATGCCGCCGTTGCGGTGCTGCGCCGGGGCTATGGATCGTCGGGCGGCGCCTGGGCGGAAGGCTACAACGGCTGCGCCGATCCGGATTTCGCGGCAGGGGCGCGGCGGACCGCGAATGACATCAGCGATGCCATCGCCCATCTGCAGACGCTGCCGTGGGTCGACCGCACGCGGGTGGTCGCGATCGGCCAGTCCGCCGGCGGGATCGGCGTGGTCGCGCTCGCCGCATCGCCGCCGGAGGGGCTGCGCGCGATCGTCAACTTCGCCGGCGGACGCGGCTCGCGAGGGCCCAACGACGTGTGCTTCGAGGACCGGCTGGTGACGGCCTTTGCCGCCTTCGGGCGCGGCGCGAGCCTGCCCTCGCTGTGGATCTACGCGGAGAACGACCTGTTCTTCCGGCCGGAGCTGGCGCGGCGCTTCGAACGGGCCTACAGCGGCGCAGGCGGCCGCGCGACGCTGCTCGTCGTGCCGCCGAGCGGCGACGACGGACACAACTACTTCCGCCGCGAACTGCGCGACTGGCCGGAGCGCGTGTTTCCCTTCCTGCGCGCGCTCGGCCTGCCGGGATGAGCGGCGCTATTTGAGCGCAGCGGCGAGCATCTCGCCGAGCAGCTTGAGATCGCCGAGCGCGGTCTTGATCCGCGCGCGCGCCGGCCGCTTCAGGGCCTGCACGTCGACCCGCGTCGACGGCTCGATGCCCGCGGCGATGTCGGCGATCTGCTGGCGCAGGATGGCGCCGAGCAGAGTGTCGTGCGCGGCGAGGAGGCGTTCGAGATCGTCGGGCGGCACGTGGGCAAGCGTCGCAACGGCGCGCAGCCGGTCGGCGGTGCCCGGTGCGTCGATGCGGTGCTTGAGCGCGAGCACGCGGCCGGCGCCGGTCGCCAGCATCAGGCCGCCCTTCTTGAGGTCGACGCGGCCGTTCTCGGTGCGGAAGCCGCCGAGCAGCGTGAGCGCGGGGCCGTAGCGCACCGTCTCGTCGGCCAGCAGCCGCAGGAACAGCGGCGCATCGGCCGCCGCCTCGATCGCGCTGCGCTTCAGCGTCGCCGCGAGATCGACGGCGCCGTGGACGGCCCGGAAATCGAAGAAGATGTCGGCGTTGAGCAGCGCCTCGCCCGCCGCGGCGCGCAGCCAGCGCGCGACGCGGTCGTTCCAGGCCGCGAGGTCGCCGCGCCACGGCGCGTTGGCGGCCATGATGCCGCCCTTGCAGAGCGGAATCCCGGCCTGGTCGAGGATCTCCGATGCCCGCCGGCCCAGCGCCGCGAACCACGGATCGTCGGGGCCTTCGTGGATCAGCGCATTGTCCTGGTCGGCGGCGAGCAGGCTTTCGCCGCGCCCGCCCGAGCCGAGCACGAGATAGCACCAGCGCGACGGCGCGGGCCCGTGTGCCGCGGTCGTCTCCGCCTCGGCGAGCTGCGCCGCGCGCGCCGAGACGTCGCGCAGGACCGCGCTGATCACGCCCGCGACCTCGCGCGCCGAAAGCCCGTCGCCGAGCAGGCGGCCGGCCAGCGTCGGCAGCTCGTTGCGCACGCCATGCAGGTCGCCGGCGCTCTGCGCGGTGTCGATGGCGTCGCCGAGGGCGAGGCCGCCGCCGACGCGCTGCTTGAGGAGCTGGCGCGCGGTGATCATCCCGACGATCGTGCCGTCGCGGCCGGCGACCGCGAGGTGGCGCAGCCCGCGCCGTCCCATGCGGCCGATCGCGCGGTAGACGAACGCGTCCTCCGGCAGCGCCTCGACCGGCGAAGACATGATCGCGCGCAGCGGCCTCGTCAGCGAAGCGGCGCCCTCGCCGGCGAGAATGCGCAGGATGTCGCGTTCGGTGACGATGCCGACGATCGCACCGCCCCCCGCCGCGTCATCGACGAGAAGGAGCGAGCTCACCCCGTCGGCTTCCAGCCGCCGGATGGCGGTCTCGACCGTGTCGTCGGCGCGTGCGGTGACCGGCGGGCTGCGCATCACATCGCGCAGCAGATGGCGATAGGGGAACGCGTCCAGACGCGCGGACTGCTCGTTGGGGGTCACCATCCGGCCGCCTTCTGCATGGCGATGACGCGCTTCGGTCGCCGCGCGAACTCGACCGCTTCGCCCCATGTCGAAACGCCGGCTTCGGCGAGCAGCGGCACGATGCGCCGCCAGATCTCCGCGGTCACCAGCGCATCGCCCAGCGCAGTGTGCCGGCCCATCGCGGTCACGCCGAGCCAGCCGGCGATCGATTCGAGATTGAGGTCGTCCAGATCGGGCCGCAGGGCGGCGACCAGCAGCAGTGTGTCGATCTGGAGCGGCTCGTCCCAGTGCAGCCCGGCGCGGCGCGCCTCCGCGGCGAGCATCGCGGTGTCGAAGCCGACATTGTGGCCGACATAGATGCAGCCGGCGGCGAAGTCGACGATCCGCTCGTGGACCGCAGCGAAGGGCGGTGAGTCACGCACCATCTCGTCGTCGATCCCGTGGATGCGGGTCGAGGCCGGCGGAATCGGCATGCCGGGATTGACCACGAGATCGAGCGTGTGGCTGCGGTGGCGCCGCGTTCCGGTGAGCCGGATCGCGCCGACCGACAGCACGCGGTCGCTGTCGACCTTGAGACCGGTCGTTTCGCAGTCGAGCACGACCAGCGGCAGCCGGTCGAGCGGCGTCGCCGGCGTGACCGGCTCGGGCACCGGGAGAGGATCGTGGAGCTGCAGGTCGTAGTGGAGATCGGCGGACGCCGCTTCTGCCGTCGGCATGATCAGAATGGCGCCGCGATGATGCGGAAAGTCGACGACACGCGCTTGCAGGGTGCGGCCGTCGACCGCGGCAAGGGCCGCATCGGCGGCGCGGCCCCTGGCTCGCGCGTCGTCCCAACCCGCCAGGAAGGAATCGCGCGAGATCGCGTCGAAGAGGCTCGACCCCGGCGTCAGGGCCTGTGCGCCGAAGAGCCGCCGCGCGCCGTCGTTGACCAGGCTCACCAGGCCGGTCTCGGTGACGACGACGATCGCCTCCGGCAGCGCCCCGATCACGCCGGCGAGCCGGCCGTCGCGGTCGCGCGCGGCGGCGGCCGAGGCTGCGACGAGATCGCTCACCGCGCGGGTCAGCCCGCCGATCACCGCGTCGTCGCCAAGGCGCGGCGGTGCCCAGTCGCCCGCGGCGCCGGTGGCGCCGACGATCGCCTCGCGCAGCCGCGCGAGGCCGGCAAAGTGGTCGCGCAGCAGCGTGAGAAGGATCCAGACCGGCACGCCGGCGACCGCAAGCGCGATCACGGCCCATGGCCAGGGATCAAGCGCCGCCGCCCAGGCCGCGACGGCGAGTCCCGCGGTGACTGCGGGCACGACGGCGAGCACTGTGAACCAGCTCGCCGTCGTGTTCGTCACGGCTGCGCGCCTCAGTAGCGCGCGACGCGCCAGGCCGGTCCGGCACCGGTTCCAGCGGCATCGCCGGGCGACGGATCGCCGGAGAAGGTGTAGAGCGGCCGGCCGCGATGCGCCCATTGCGCCGCGCCGTCGGTGCGCGCGACCAGTGTGTAGTCGCCCGAGGGCTGCGCGCCGTCGGCAGCGCGCAGCGGCGGGAACTGCTCGGCGCAGCCGGCGTAGCAGACCGAACGGTTGAAACGGTCCTGGTCGTATATGTAGAGCGTTCGGCCGGCATTGGTCGCGAGCGCCTGGCCCTGCACGGTCTCGCGCAGGATCACCGGCGGCGCGCCGCCGAGCGACGGCAGCGGCGGCGACAGGCTGACGTTGCGGGCGCAGGCGCTCGCGCCGAGCGCCAGGGCCAGAACGGCCAGGGTCCGTGTGGTCTTCATGGACGTGTCCTCTCCTTCGGGCTCCCGGAATTCCCGCCCACGGTCGATCGGAGCGGCGCAGCCCCGCGGCTGCATCGCAAGTCTAGCGGCGCCGGCGCGGCCTCACAACTCGATGGGGCAGTCGCGTTGCGCGCCGGCCGGCATGCCCGAAGCCTGCGGACGGCCGTGCGAAGTGTCCGCGCGCCGGT
>JAEUKZ010000157.1 GCA_016793045.1 Alphaproteobacteria bacterium | reverse complement strand
AGAGGGGGCGTAAGTGCGGCTGCAGTGACCAGAGCTGTCGTTGCGGGTGAGGGTCCATCCGCTGCGAGCCCCTCCCCCGCAAGAGCACGCTGCTTCTCCGCCGCGCACCGCCGCCCCCTCTCCCGCCGAGGCGGGAGAGGGCTGCATGGTGCGGCCTCGCAACAGGACTGACGCGGGTGAGGGTCTCTCCGCTGGAGTGGTCTCTCACCCCTTCGCGAACACCACGCTCAGATTGTTCGCCGGCATCGCCACCCGGCGCGCCAGCGTGAATCCGCAGCGCGCCGCAAGCGCCGTCACGTCGTCGAGATCGCGCACGCCCCATTCGGGGTTGCGCCGGCGCAGGTCGGCGTCGAAGGCCTCGTTGCTCGGCGCGGTGTGGCGCCCGCCCTCGCGATAGGGGCCGTAGAGGAACAGCACGCCGCCGGGCGGCAGCACGCGCGAAGCGCCCGCGAACAATCCCTCCGCCGCCGCCCAAGGCGCGATGTGGATCATGTTGATGCACACGACCGCATCGGCGCGCGCGATCGGCCACGTCCCCGGCGCCGCCGCATCGAGCGCGACGGGTTCGCGCAGATTGGGCAGCTTCCCCTTCGCCCGCCACGCCGCGATGCTCGCGCGCGCGCCATCATCGCCGTCGCTCGGCTGCCAGGTGATCGAAGGCAGCGCTTCGGCGAACCACATCGCATGCTCGCCCGACCCCGACGCGATTTCGAGCACCAGCCCGGACGCGGGCAGCACCTCGCGCAGCACCGCAAGGATCGGCTCGCGATTGCGCGCGGCGGCCGGGGCGGTGCGGGCGGGCGAGACGGTGGAGTTCATGACAGCAACCCTAGCAAGCGCTCGGGCTCCCGTCGCGCAATCCCTTGCCTCCCGCGCCCCTCTCTGCAAGATGGCGCCCTGATCCGCATCGGGGGCCGCGCCGCACATGACATCCGTCGATCTCGTCGCCATCGGCGAGCCGCTCGTCGAGTTCAACCAGGCCAAGGGCACCGACAGCTATCTGCGCGGGCATGGCGGGGACACGTCGAATGCGGCGATCGCGGCGGCGCGGCAGGGCGCGCGGGTGGGATACTTCACGGCGCTCGGCGCCGATCCGTTCGGCGAGAGCTTCATGCAGCTGTGGGCGCGCGAGGGCGTCGATGCGTCGGCGGTGATCCGCACGGACCAGGCGCCGACGGCGATCTATTTCGTCACCCACACGGAGCGCGGCCACGAGTTCACCTATTTCCGCGCCGGGTCGGCGGCGAGCCGGCTCGGGCCCGCCGACGTGCCGGCGGCTTATCTGTCGCGCGCGAAGATCGTCCACGCCTCGGGGATCAGCCTCGCGATCAGCGCGAGCGCCTGCGATCTCGTCTTCGCCGCCTTCGCCCACGCGCGCGCATCAGGCGCGAAGGTGTCGTTCGACACCAATCTGCGGCTCAAGCTGTGGCCGCTCGATCGCGCGCGCGCGGTCATGCACGCGATCGCGGCGCAGGCGGACTATCTGTTTCCGAGCATCGACGAGGCGGCGCAGCTCACCGGCCTCGACGATGCCGACGCGGTCGTCGATTTCTACCTGCGGCTCGGCGCCAAGGCGGTGGCGCTCAAGCTCGGGCCGGCGGGCGCGCTGGTCGCAACCGCCGACGCGCGCCATCGCGTCGCGGGGCTCAAGGTCGATGCGGTCGACGCCACCGGGGCCGGCGACACCTTCGTCGGCTCGTTCCTCGCGCGCGTGCTGGCGGGCGATGGACTTGCCGACGCGGCGCGCTACGCCAACGCGGCGGCGGCGCTGTCGACCACCGGCTACGGCGCGGTGGCGCCGATCCCGCGCGTCGATCAGGTCCGCGCGGTGCTGCGATAGCAAGCGGTCGCCGGAACAAATCGGCCCGAGCCGGCGTTAAATCTTTGGTAACTGCCTCTCCGGTAGGTTTACCGCTGACCATCCGGTGCGTTCCTCCCGGACGCCGGACGGGTCCCGCGGGCTTCGGTCCGCGCTTTGCCTCCCTGTCAAACTCGGCCCGCCCTCAAGGCGGGCCTTTTTCTTTGTTCGTGTTCGGTAATCGCCCATTTTGATTATCGATGATGCATCGGCTGTGTATTCGCCAGGCAACGGCGTCCATTTCGCGAACGCAGCAACGATTTTTTGCGGTTTCGGGACGTGAAAAGCGTGGTCGCGCTTGACGGCCTGCGGGCGCGCTGGCTATGAGTCAAAAAACGTTGCCGAGTTGGACAGGGCAGGGCAACAACGAATGAAAAGGGCCGCGTTCGCGCGGCCCTTTTTTATTGCGGCGATTTGCGCGCCCGCTCCTTGCTGGCGGCGGTTGGAGGCCCCGGCGCGATCGCCTAAGCTCAAGGCCCGGGCCGGCGCCGCCGGTCCGGCCAACGGAGCCCCCTCACGATGGCCGATCCCAAGTTCCTGCGCTTCGACACGCTGAGCCTGCACGCCGGCCAGCAGCCCGACCCCGCCACCGGCGCGCGGGCGGTGCCGATCTACCAGACGACGTCCTTCGTCTTTCCCGACGTCGACACCGCCGCGTCGCTGTTCAATCTCGAGCGCGCGGGGCACATCTACAGCCGCATCTCCAACCCCACCGTGGCGGTCCTGGAGGAACGCATCGCCGCGCTCGAAGGCGGCGTCGGCGCGATCTGCACCGCGTCGGGCCAGGCGGCGCTGCATCTCGCGGTCGCGACGCTGATGGGCCAGGGCGGCCACATCGTCTCCTCAGCCTCGATCTATGGCGGCTCGCACAACCTCTTCACCCACACGCTGCCGCGCTTCGGCATCCACACGACCTTCGTCAACCCGCGCGACGCCGCGGGCTTCGCGGCGGCGATCCGGCCGGAGACGCGGCTGGTCTTCGGCGAGGTGCTCGGCAATCCGGGGCTCGAGGTGCTCGACATGCCGCGCATCGCCGAGATCGCGCACGCGCATCGCATCCCGCTGATGATCGACGCGACCTTTGCCACTCCCTATCTGATGCGCCCGTTCGAGCACGGCGCCGACATCGTCATGCATTCGGCGACCAAGTGGCTCGGCGGCCACGGCACCGCGATCGGCGGCGTGCTGGTCGACAGCGGCAAGTTCGACTGGGAAGGCTCGGGCAAGTTCCCGACGCTCACCGAGCCCTATGCCGGCTATCACGGGCTCGACTTCGCGGAGGAGTTCGGGCCGCTCGCGCTCATCATGCGCGCGCGCGCCGAGGGCCTGCGCGACTTCGGCGCGTGCATGAGCCCGACCAACGCCTTCCACATCCTGCAGGGGGTCGAAACGCTGCCGGTGCGCATGGCGCGCCACATCGAGAACGCGCGCAAGGCCGTCGCCTTCCTCGCCGCCGCGCCGCAGGTCCAATGGGTCAACTATCCCGAGCTGCCGAGCCACCCCGACCACGCGCTCGCCCAGCGCCTGCTGCCGCAGGGCGCCGGCTCGATCGTCAGTTTCGGCATCAAGGGCGGCCGGGCGGCGGGGCGGCGCTTCATCGAGGCGCTGCGCGTGTTCTCGCATCTCGCCAATGTCGGCGACGCCAAATCGCTGGTCATCCATCCGGCGAGCACGACGCACCAGCAGATGGACGCGGCCGCGCTGCGCGCCGCCGGCGTCGGCGAGGAGATGATCCGGCTCTCGGTCGGGCTCGAGGACGCCGCCGACCTGATCGACGATCTCGGCCAGGCGCTGCGCGCCTCCGAAAAGGCGTGAGGGCGCCATGGACCTCAGCGTTGCCGGCAAGCATGTGTTCGCCGCCACCGGCGGCAAGACGCTGCGCCCCGAGCTGCCGACGATCGTCTTCCTCCACGGCTCGGGCATGGACCGCACGGTGTGGACGCTGCAGACGCGCTATTTCGCGCATCACGGCCGCAACGTGATGGCGGTCGACCTGCCCGGCCACGGCGCCAGCGCCGGCCCGCCGCTCGACACGATCGAGGCGCTCGCCGACTGGGTGGTGGCGCTGCTCGACGCGGCGCGCCTCGACAAGGCGGCGCTGGTCGGCCATTCGCTCGGCGCGCTTGTGGCGCTCGAAGCGGCCTCGCGCGCGCCGACGCGGGTATGGGCGCTGGCGCTGCTCGGCGTCGCGCCGCGCATGCCCGTGCATCCCGACCTGCTCGCGGCCGCGCGCGCGGGCGACCATGCGGCGATCGACCTCGTCGCCGCCTGGGGCTACGGGCGGCGCCAGCATCTCGGCGGCCATCGCGCGCCCGGGCTGTGGATGCTCGGCGGCGGCATCCGCCTGCTCGAACGCGGCCCCGCGGGCGGCCTCGCCGCCTCGCTCGCGGCGTGCGACGCCTATCGCGGCGCCCTGGAGGCCGCCAAGCGCGTGCGCTGTCCGACGCTGATCGTCGCCGGTGCCGCCGACCGCATGACCCCGGTCGCCGGCGCCAACGCGCTCGCCGCGGCGATGGAGGACGCGCGCGTGACGGTCATCCCCGACTGCGGCCACATGATGATGGTCGAACGGCCGGACCAGACGCTCGACGCGATCGCGGAGATCGCCTGATGGGCGACGGCCGGACGGCGCCGGAAACCCGCGCGCGCTACCGCCATTTCGAGGCGATCGCGACGCGCTGGATGGACAACGACCTCTACGGCCACGTCAACAACGTCGTCTACTACAGCTACTTCGACACGCTGATAAACCGCTACCTGATCGAGCAGGGCGGGCTCGACATCCATCGCGCCACGGTGATCGGCATCGCGGTGGAGACGCAGTGCCGCTTCCGCCGCTCCTTCGCCTATCCGGAGACGATCGATGCGGGCTTGCGCGTAGGCAAGCTCGGCAACTCCTCGGTGCGCTACGAGATCGGGCTGTTCAAGCCGGGCGACGACGCGGCCGCGGCCGAAGGCCATTTCGTCCACGTCTTCGTCGATCGCGCGAGCCAGCGCCCGGTTGCAATTCCCCCCGCGATCCGCGCGGCGCTGGAGCGTATACTCGCCTGATCCCGCGCCAGGCCGGGGAAGGGGGTTGCCATGCTCGTCGTCACGGGGGTCACGGGAAACACCGGCGCCGGTGTCGCCGACGCGCTGCTCGCCGCCGGCGAGCAGGTGCGCGTCGTCATGCGCGATG
This sequence comes from Alphaproteobacteria bacterium, assembly GCA_016793045.1. Taxonomy (GTDB): domain Bacteria; phylum Pseudomonadota; class Alphaproteobacteria; order CACIAM-22H2; family CACIAM-22H2; genus JAEUKZ01. The sequence goes on along the minus strand of JAEUKZ010000157.1, from coordinate 13,901 downwards.
CGGCGCCAGCCGATTCGTGGCGCGCGCGCGGCGCCGAGGTGGCGATCGCCGATCTCTTCGACGCGGCGGCGATGGCGCAGGCGCTGCGTGCGGCGCGCGCGGCCTATCTGCTCAATCCGCCGGACTATCGCAGCGCGGACCCGATCGGCGACGCGCGGCGCATCGCCGATGCGCTGGCCGCGGCCGCGGACCGGGCGGCGCTGCCGCACGCGGTCGTGCTGTCGTCGTTCGGCACGCATCGCACCGATGCGCCGGGCATGCTCGCGACGACGCGGATTTTCGAGCAGCGGCTGAGCCGCGTCGCCGGGCGGGTCACCGTCCTGCGCGCGGCCTCGTTCATGGAGACCTCGGCGCCGATGATCGTGCTCGCGGCCGACACCGGCACGATGCCGAGCCTGGTGGCGCTCGACGTCGCCTTCGAGCAGGTGGCGGCGGCGGATCTTGCCGCGGTCGCGGCGGAAGCGATGCGCGCGCCGCCGGCGGCGCGCCTGCAGATCGTCGAGCTGGCGGGGCCGCGCGCCTATTCGGCCAACGACATGGCGGCGACGGTGGCGGCGATTGCCGGCCGGCCGACGCGCGCGGTGCTCGTGCCCGCGGCGGAGCGTGTCGCCACGCTGGTCGCCGCCGGGATGGGGCCGGCCTATGCCGCCGAGGTGGTGGCGATCACCGATGCGATCAGCGAAGGCCGCGCGCGCTTCGAGGGCAGCGACATACGCCGCGGGACGACGACGCTCGATGCCTGCATTCGCCGCATTCTTGCGACGCCGCCGCGCGGGCCGAGGACGTGAAAACGAAGAGGCCCGGTCGGGCGGGACCGGGCCTCAGGGAACGGCGCGAGGATCAGGAGAGGGGTGTCGACCCCCGCGCCTGGCCGCAATAACCGGGGGGGATTACGCGGCCCTGGTCTCGATCGCCGGCGCGGCGGCCGCGCGGCTTTCGATCTTGATCGTGCGCGGCTTCATCGCCTCCGGCACCTCGCGGACGAGCTCGATGTTGAGCACGCCGTTGGTCAGGTCGGCGCCGGTCACCTTGATGAAGTCGGCGAGCTGGAAGCGGCGCTCGAAGCTGCGGCCCGCGATCCCGCGATAGAGGTAGCGCGACGGATCGCCGTTGCCCTTCTGCTTGCCGGCAACCACCAGCGCGTTCTCCTGCGCCGTGATCGTGATGTCGTCGGGCGCGAAGCCAGCCACCGCCATCGCGATGCGATAGGAGTCGGCGCCGGTCTTCTCGATGTTGTAGGGCGGATAGCCCGAGTCCTCGACGTTGAGCGCGGACTCCATGAGCCGCGACAGCCGGTCGAAGCCGATCGTCGAACGGAACAGGGGCGAGAAATCGAAAGTATTCATGGCCGAGTTCTCCAATGAGCAACTGGGTTGACGCGAACCGCCCGCACGGGCCGGTTCTTCCTGCGCACCGGCCCCGCGAGGGGCGCCGGTACACACCTGGAGGTGGGGAGCGCTTGGCCAATTTCAAGCCCCCCGCCTTTTAACCAAGACATCTGCAATTGTCGGATTTATGGTCGCCGGCAACGCCGATTCAGGTGGTCGCAGGGAGCATACCGTCCGTGACTCAGCCTCAGCCGGAAACACGCTTTTTTATGCGCACGTACGACGAGACGCTCGGCCTGCTCACGGCGGCGCGCGAATACTTCACCTACGCCTATCCTGCCGCCGAGCGCGCGCTGAGCGATGCCGCGCGCATGCGCGCGTCGTGCGAGAGCATGCGGATCACCGCGCGGCTGTCGCAGGTCATGGCCTGGCTGCTGGCGCAACGTGCCGCATTTGCCGGCGAGATCTCGCGCGTCGAAGCGGCGAGCGAGAAGTTCAGCCTGGGGGCGCCGGATGTCTGCCTGCTCGACACCGACGAAACCGTGCCCGGCCTGCCCGAGCGGCTGCGCGACCTGCTGGCGCGCAGCCGGCAGCTCTACATCCGCGTGTCGCGGCTCGATGAAATGAACCGTCGTGCGGTATCAGGAGCCGCGCCGGCCTGACCGTCGCGCGATCCGGCGACCCCGAAAAGGAAAAGGGCGCGTCCCCGAAAGGACGCGCCCGATGTGCATGCCGGCACCGCCGGCCGCGCTTGGCCTACTTCTTGGTCGGCAGGCCGAGATTCTGGAAGCGCTTGTTGAACTTCGCGACCTGGCCGCCCGAATCGACGATGCGGTGCTGGCCGGTCCATGCCGGATGGGTCTTCGGGTCGATGTCCAGCCGCAGGGTCTCGCCGGGCTTGCCGAGGGTCGACCGCGTCTTGAACGACGAGCCATCGGTCATGACGACCGTGATCTCGTGATAGTTGGGGTGGATGCCCTCTTTCATATCGGCTCTCCGGGGTGCGGCGGAAGGCGGGCCTTATAGCGCCTGGGCGGATGCGGATCAAGCGCGGCGCACATCGCGCGGGGTGGCTATCGTGTTACCGTAGGAATTAATGGATTGCATTAACCATAACTTAAGTGCATGGCGACACGATTGCCGGGATTCGGGCGTTTTTACCCCGAATCCTGCGTTTTCGGCGCCCGGATCGCGTATCGCCGGCCGGGCGCTTGCGGGCGACAAGCGCCCCGCGAACGGTAGGTAGTGTCGATGCTCGATCGGGTTCGTCAGCGCCCTGCGTTCATGCTCGCCATCGGTGCGGCTGTCGTTGCTGCAACGGTCGCCGGCTTCGCGGCCGGCTATTCGGCCCTCAATTACCGCGACAGCGTCGACGATGCGGCACGGACCGCGAGCAATCTTTCGCTCGTCATGGCCGACCAGATCGACCAGGTCGTCGCGGCGACCGACCAGTCGCTGGCGGGCCTCGCCGAGGCGCTGCGCGTCGGCGGCCTCACGTCCACCTACGGCGCCAACATCGAGCGCCTCGTCCTCGGGCGGCCCGGCGGCAATCACTTCGACTCGCTGGAGACGATCGTCATCCTCGATCGCGTCGGGCATGTCGTCCACTGGTCGGGAGAGCGCAGCCGTATCGGGCGCGACCTCTCGCACTGCGCGCTCTTCGCCGGTGCCGCTGCGCGGCCCGAGCTCATGACGGTGATCACCGCGCCGGAACGCAGCTGTACCGACGGCCGCTTCCTGCTGCCGTTCAGCCTGCGGGTGACGTCGAGCGCGGGCGAATTCCTGGGTGTCGTCGCGTCGCTCGTCGACCCCGCGCAGGTCCTGCGCGGATTCAGGGTGCTCGACATCGGCGCGTCCGGCACGGCATCGCTGTGGATGGCCGACGGGACGCTGATCGCGCGCTCGGCCGGCGACCCCGCTGCGATCGGGCAGACGTTCCGCGACGGTCTGATCTTCCGCGGCCTGGCGACCGGCCAGCGCCAGTCGACCACGCCCACGGTCTCGCCGATCGACGGGGTGGAACGCATGCTGAGCTGGCGCGTGGTCCACGATCATCCGCTCGTCGTCTCGGTGGCGCTCGGCGCGTCGGACTATCTCGCCCGCTGGCGGCGCGAATCGCTGACGATCGCCGCGGTCGGCGCGCTCGCCATCGCGATCATCCTCGGCCTCGCGGCGCTGCTGGCGCGCCAGCTCAACCGCGTCGAGCGGGCGAGCCGCAGCCTGCGCGACAGCGAGCGGCGCTTTCGCGACTTCGCCGCGGCGTCGGCCGACTGGTACTGGGAGCAGGACGAGCACCTGCGCTTCGTGTCGACCGCGACGTCGAGCCCGAACAACAGCGCGATGCTGCCGGCGGAGTACCTCGGCCGGACGCGCCGCGAAATCGGCATGCTGGGCGTGAGCGAGGAACAATGGCGCCAGCACGACGCCGACCTCGCCGCGCGCCGGCCCTTGCGCGACTTCAGGTTCCAGCGAATCGACGAAGCGGGACGGCTGCGCCACTTCTCGATCAGCGGCGTGCCGACCTACGACGAAGCGGGCGTCTTTCGCGGCTATCGCGGCACCGGACGCGACATCACCGAAGAGGTCGAGGCCGCGCAGACGCTGCGCGCGGTGATCGACGCGATTCCCGGCATCATCAACGCCAAGGACGTCAACGGCCGCTACGTCCTGATGAACGCCTACCAGGCGCGGCTCTACGGCACGACCCCGGAGCAGGCGGTCGGCAGGACCGCCGCCGATCTGCTCGATCCCGAGTACGGAGCCTATACCGCGAGCCGCGATCAGGCGGTGGTCGCCACGGGCGCTTCGACGGGATTCTACGAGGAGCGCTACACCGACGCCGCCGGCGTTCCGCATGACTGGCTGACCGCGAAGCTCCCCGTGAAGGACCCGCGCGGGCGCGTACGCCTGGTGATCTCCGTCTCGACCGAAATCACCGAGCGCAAGCATGCCGAGGAAAAGGTGCTGCGCGCGCAGGAGGCGCTGCTGGAGGCGAAGGAGGCCGCCGAGCGCGCCAACCGCGCGAAGTCGCAGTTCCTCGCCAACATGAGCCACGAGCTGCGCACGCCCCTGAACGCCGTCATCGGCTTCTCCGAAGTCATGATGAACGAGCTGTTCGGGCCGATCGGCAGCACGCGCTATCGCGAATACGCGCACGACATCCATCGCAGCGGCAGCCACCTGCTCGATCTCATCAACGACATCCTCGACATGGCGAAGATCGAAGTCGGCCGGCGCGAGCTGAACCCGGAGCCGATCGACCTCGCCGCGGAGATCGACGAAACGATGCGGCTGATCCAGTGGCGCGTCGGCGGCGGCGTGACGCTGCGCACCGAACTCGGCGGCGCGCCGGTCAGCGCCGCCTTCGACCGCCGCGCGCTGCGCCAGATCCTGCTCAACCTCGTCGGCAATGCCGTGAAGTTCACGCCCGCGGGGGGCACCGTCACGCTGTCCGTCCAGCGCCAGCCGGAAGGGCTCGCGCTGGTCATTGCCGACACCGGAATCGGCATTTCCAAGGAGCATCTCGCCCATCTCGGCACGCCGTTCTACCAGGCGCACAGCGCGGACGTCGCCGGCAAGGAGGGCACCGGGCTCGGCCTCGCGCTGACCAAGGCCCTGGTCGAGCTGCATGGCGGGCGGATGCTGATCGAGAGCGAACTCGGCGTCGGCACGACCGTCACGGCGCTGTTCCCGAACAGCGCCCCGTCGCCGGCCGAGACCGCCAAGCAGACCGCCGCCTGACCGCGAAAACCGCAGCGGGCGCGGCGATGGGCCGATTCCGTTTGCCTTGCGCGGCTCGACTCGACTGATATCATTCGACGGCCTCCCGACATGCCGCAACCGCTGCCGCGGAGAGGCGGGTCAAACGGAACGGCATCGCGTGAATCCACCGGGTCGGCATGAGCCACAGGCAAAGCGATGCTGAGCGTCCTGCTCGCCGTCGTCTTGTTCCTGCTCGCGCTCGGGATCGCCGGCGCGGTCTTCGGCGTGCCGTGGGCGGCGCGGATATACGCCGCCGCCGCATGCGCCTGCGCGGTCGCGGCCGTCGCGGCGGTGGTGTTTCTGGTCGCGCGTGCGGACGTGCCGGAAGCGCTCGTCCTGCCGGTCGGGCTGCCCTGGCTGTCGGCGCATTTCCGCATCGACGCGCTCGCCGCGTGGTTCGCGCTCGTCATCAACGTCGCCGGCACGGCGTCGGCGGTCTTCGCGATCGGCTACGGCGGCCACAACGACGAGCCCGCGCGCGTGGTGCCGTTCTTTCCGGTCTTCCTCGCGGCGATGAATCTCGTTCTCGTCGCCGACGATGCCTTCGCGTTCCTCATCGCCTGGGAGTTCATGTCGCTGTCGTCGTGGCTGCTGGTGCTGTCGAACCATCGGCGGCCCGGCAATGCGCGCGCAGCCCAGGTCTACCTCGTGATGGCGGCGCTCGGGACGGCGTGCCTGCTGCTCGCCTTCGGAATCATGGCCGGTCCGGACGGCGCCTATCGCTTCGCGTCGATCCGCGACAACCCGCCGCAAGGCGCCGCCGCCGCGATCGCGCTGGCGCTGGTGCTGCTCGGCACCGGCTCGAAGGCGGGCCTCGTGCCGGTCCACGCCTGGCTGCCGCTCGCGCATCCGGCGGCGCCCAGCCACGTCTCGGCGCTGATGAGCGGCGCCATGACGAAGGTCGCGATCTACGGGCTGGTCCGGCTGCTCTTCGATCTCGCCGGCCCGGTCCCCTGGGGTTGGGGGGCAGCGCTGGTGGCGGTCGGCGCGCTGTCGGCGGTGATCGGCATCCTCCACGCCGTCGTCGAACGCGATCTCAAGACACTGCTCGCCTTCTCGACGGTCGAGAACGTCGGCATCGCCGTAATGGCGTTCGGCCTCGCCATCGTCTTCCGCACCAACGCGATGGGCACGCTCGCGGCGCTCGCCTTCACCGCGGCGCTGTTCCACGTGCTCAACCACGCGATCATGAAGAGCCTGATGTTCTTCGTCGCCGGAGCGGTCGAGGTGTCGACCGGGCAGCGTGATCTGGAGAAACTCGGCGGGCTCATCCATCGCCTGCCGGTCACCGCGACCCTGGCGCTGATCGGCGCCGCGTCGATCGCGGCGCTGCCGCCGCTCAACGGCTTCGTGTCGGAATGGCTGACGTTCCAGGCGGTGCTCAACTCGCCGTCGCTGCCGCAATGGGTGCTCAAGTTCGGCGTGCCGGTCGCCGGGGCGCTGCTCGCGCTGTCGGCCGCCCTCGCCGCCGCGTGCTTCGTTCGCGCCTACGGCATGGCGTTCCTCGGCCGGCCGCGCAGCCGGAAGGCGGCGGAGGCGGTCGAGGTCGCGCCGTCGATGCGCTGGGCGATGGCCGGGCTCGCCGGCCTCTGCATCGGGGTCGGGATCCTGCCGATGGTTCCGGCCGCCGCCATGGCGCCGCTCGTGCGGCGCTTCGCCGGCGTCGACTTCGCGCCGCTCGCCGACGGGCTCTCGTTCGGCGATTTCATGCTGCTGGCGCCGGTGACGCCCGGCGTCTCGTCCTACAGCGGCTTCGTCGTGCTGATCGCGGTGGTCGCGGTCACGCTCGCATCGATCGAGGGCGTCCATCGCCTGGCGACGAACAGGCTGCGCCGGGCGGCCGCGTGGGATTGCGGCTTTCCCGACCCCAGCCCCGCGACGCAGTACACGGCGTCGAGCTTCGCGCAGCCGCTGCGGCGCGTCTACGCGTCGACCGTCCTGCGGGCGCGCGACCATGTCGACATGCCGGAGCCCGGCGACGCGCGGCCCGCGCGATTCACGCTGTCGATGCGCGACCTCGCCTGGGATGCGTTCTACGCGCCGGTCGAGCGCGGCGTGACCTGGCTCGCGGAGCGGATGAACACACTGCAGTTCCTGACGATCCGCCGCTACCTCGTGTTCATGTTCACGGCGCTGATCGTGCTTCTCGTCACCGTGGCGCTGGCCAAATGATCGCCGCCGCGATCGCCGTCGGCCTCCAGCTCGGGCAGCTCCTCCTGGTGCTGCTCCTGGCGCCGCTGCTCACCGGGATCGTGCGCAAGCTCAAGGCGCGGATGCTCGCACGCAAGGGGCCGCCGGTCCTGCAGCCCTATCGCGACCTCGCCAAGCTCCTGCGCAAGGAGGCGGTGGTCGCCGAGAACGCGTCGTGGCTGTTCCGCGCCGCGCCCTACCTGATGTTTGCGCTGCTGTGGCTCGCCGCCGCACTGGTGCCGACCTTCACGACGCGGCTGCCGCTCTCCGCCGCGGCGGATCTCATCGCGCTCGTCGGCCTGCTGGCGTCGGCGCGCTTCCTGCAGGCGCTGGCGGGGGTCGACGTCGGCACCAGCTTCGGCGGCATCGGCGCCTCGCGCGAGATGATGATCGCGTCGCTTGCCGAGCCGGCGATGCTGATGGTCGTGTTCACGGTCGCGCTGTTCATCCATTCGACGTCGATTCCGGCGATAGCCGAGTTCGTGCTGCACAACGACGTCGGCCTGCGCGTGTCCTTCGCGCTCGGCCTCATCTCGCTGATCATGGTCGCGGTCGCCGAGACCGGCCGCATCCCGGTCGACAATCCGGCGACGCATCTCGAGCTGACCATGGTGCACGAAGCGATGGTGCTCGAATATTCGGGCCGCCATCTCGCGCTCGTCGAGGCGGCGCAGATGCTGCGCATCATGTTCTACATGGCGCTGATCGCGAGCGTGTTCGTGCCGTGGGGCCTCGCCGGCCAGGGCGCGCGCATCGAGGACGTCGGCATCGGCGTCGCCGCCTTTCTCGGCAAGCTGCTCGCCGGCGCCGTGCTGCTCGCGATCTTCGAGGTCTCGATCGCCAAGATGCGGGTGTTCCGGGTGAGCGAGTTCCTCGGCGTGGCGCTGCTGCTGGGGCTGCTCGCCACGATCTTCCTCTACGTCTCGCAGTCGGCGTGACCCCGATGCTGCGCGGCCTTCATTTCGACATCGCCCACACGCTCAGCGTCTCGGTGCTGCTGTTCAGCTTCGCCCTGCTCTACCAGCGCCGCATCATGGGCGTGCTCAACGCCTTCGCGCTGCAGGCGCTGATGGTCGCGGCGGCGGCGGCGTGGCAGGCCTATTCGCAGGAGGCGCCGCACCTCTACGCGACCGCCGGCATCGCGCTGGTGCTGAAGGCGCTGGTCGTGCCGATCGCGCTCAAGCGGATCATCATGCGCCTCGGGATCCATCGCGCGATCGAGACCGTGATCGAGGTCAACGGCACGCTGCTCGCCGGCGTCGGCCTGGTCGCGCTGTCGATCCTGCTCGTCTTCCCGGTGGCGCAGGACAGCGCGGCGCTGACGCGCGAGAACCTGGCGATCGCGCTGTCGATCGTGCTGATCGGCCTGCTGATGATGATCACGCGGCGCAACGCGGTGACACAGGTCGTCGGCTTCATGTCGCTGGAGAACGGCCTCGTTCTCGCCGCGGTCGGCGTCCAGGGCATGCCGCTGGTCGTCGAGATGAGCATCGCCTTTTCGGTGCTGGTCGCCTTCATCGTCTTCGGGATGTTCTTCTTCCGCATCCGCGAGCGCTTCGACACGCTCGACCTGCAATACCTCGAAAGCTTCCGCGGCGACCGCGGGCAGGATCACCGGCCGTGAGCCCGGTCGCCTTCATCCTCGTGGTGCCGCTGTTCGGGGCGGGCATCCTGCTGCTGCTGCCGTTCCATCGCACCGCCGCCCTGCTCAACGCGACCGCGAGCACGGCGACGTTCTTCGTCGCGCTGGTCCTGTTCGTCGCGCGGCCGGAGCCGACGGCGTTCTTCTTCGTCGACGATTTCAACGTCTACCTCGTCGCGCTGACCAGCTTCGTCGCCTGCACGGCCTCGTGGTTCTCGGCCGGCTACATCACGCACGAGGTCGAGACCGGCCACCTGACCGGCGTGTCGCTGCGCTTCTACCATTCGATGTACCAGTTCCTCACCTTCACGATGCTGCTCGCGCTGGTCGCCAACAACATCGGCCTGATGTGGGTGGCGGTGGAAGCGGCCACGCTGACGACCGTCGTCATGGTCAGCCTCTATCGCACGCGCGAGTCGATCGAGGCGGCCTGGAAGTACTTCATCCTCGGCTCGGTCGGCATCGCGCTGGCGCTGTTCGGCACCATCCTGATCTATCTCGCGGCGCAGCCGGTGATCGGCGACGGCATCGACGCGCTCGCCTGGACCAATCTGCACGCGCGGTCCGCGTCGTTCGACGCCGGCGTCCTCAACCTCGCCTTCGTCTTCTTGCTGGTCGGCTACGGCACCAAGGTCGGCTTGGCGCCGCTGCATGCCTGGCTGCCCGATGCGCACGCGGAAGGGCCGACGCCGATCTCCGCGGTGCTGTCCGGCCTGCTGCTCAACGTCGCGCTCTACGCCGTGCTGCGCTTCAAGATGATCCTCGCGGGCAACCCCGGCGCGCTGACGCCCGGCCCGCTCATGCTGTCGATGGGCACCGCGTCGCTGCTGCTCGCGGGGCTGATGCTCTACCGCCGGCGCGACATCAAGCGCTTCTTCGCCTATTCCTCGATCGAGCACATGGGGATCATCACGTTCGCCTTCGGCGTCGGCGGGCCGCTGGCGAACTTCGCCGGTCTGCTGCACATGGCGCTGCACAGCCTCACCAAGTCGGCGATCTTCTTCGCGGTCGGCCACATCTCGCAGGTCAAGGGCTCGCAGAAATTCGCCGACATCGGCGGGCTGACGACGACCCATCCGTGGCTCGGCTGGGGCTTCGTCGCCGGCGTGGTCGCGATCGCGGGACTGCCGCCGCTCGGCCTGTTCATGAGCGAGTTCCTCGTCGTCACCGCGGCGATGGCGCGCCAGCCCTGGCTTGCGGCCCCGCTCGTCGCCGGGCTCGCGATCGGCTTCGCGGCGCTGCTGATGCGCCTCCACGAGGTCGCGTTCGGCGAGCCGCGCGGCAGCACGGAACGGGTGAAAGCCTCGCTGGTGCCGATGTATCTTCATCTCGCGATCGTGCTGGTCGCCGGCGTCTTCCTGCCGGCGCCGCTGGTCGCGTGGTTCCAGAGCGTCGCGGCTCTGCTCGGCGGGTGAGGCGATGACCGAACTCATGCACTTCCTTGCCGACTCGCCGGTGGTCACGCGCCACCGGCCGTGGCCGCGGGTCGAGCTGAGCGCGGTGACCTGGGCAAATCTGGTCGACCAGCTGGCGATCGAGCGCTGGGAACTCGCGGCGCTGTGGGGCGAGCCCGGCATGGTCCATGCGGCGCTGCGCGATCCCGACCTCGGCGTCTATTTCGTCGTCAGCACCGCCTGCCCGGACGGGCGCTTCGCCTCGCTCGCCCGCGTGCGCCCCGGCGCCGCGCGGCTCGAGCGCGCGGCGCGCGACCTGTTCGGCGTCGTGCCCGAAGGGCTGGAGGATGCGCGCCCGTGGCTCGACCACGGCCGCTGGCCGATGCGCCGGCCGCTCGCCGCGGCGCCGGTGCCGCGTGCAATGGACGAACCGGCGGCGCAGGCCGCGGACTACCCGTTCCTGCCGGTCGAGGGCGAAGGCGTGCACCAGATCCCCGTCGGCCCGGTCCATGCGGGCATCATCGAGCCCGGCCATTTCCGCTTCCATGCCAACGGCGAGATCGTCGTGCGGCTCGAGGAACGGCTCGGCTACGTCCATCGCGGGGTCGAGCGGCTGATGCAGGGCAAGCCCGTGCCCGAGGCGGCGCGGCTCGCCTCGCGCGTCTCCGGCGATTCGGCGGTCGCCCACGCCTTCGCCTTCGCGCGCGCGGTCGAGGCGGCGCTCGACCACGAATGCCCGGCGCGCGCGACCCATCTGCGCGCGCTGATGGCCGAACTCGAGCGCATTGCCAACCATCTCGGCGATTTCGGCGCGATCTGCAACGACGCGTCGTTCGCCTTCCTGCAGGCGGAGGCGTCGTCGCTGCGCGAGGACGTGCTGCGCGTCGCCGGATCGGTATTCGGCCATCGCCTGATGATGGACAAGGTCGTGCCCGGCGGCGTCGCGGTCGATATCGCGGCGATCGGCATCGAGGCGATCCGCGCGCTCGTCGGCGCGGTCGGGCCGCGCTTCGAACGGCTCGTGCACGTCTACGACTCCAAGCCCTCGCTGCTCGACCGCACCATCGCGACCGGCGCCGTCGGCAGCCATCTCGTCCACCGCTTCGCGGTCGGCGGCATCGTCGGCCGCGCCGCGGGCCGCGCCGTCGATGCCCGCGTCGCGCCCGGCTACGCGCCCTACGATGCGCTCGATTTCGCGGTGCCGGGCCTGCCGCAAGGCGACGTGCACGCGCGGATCATGGTCCGCGTCGAGGAGGTGCGCGAGAGCCTGAAGCTGATCCGGCAGATTCTCGACACGCTGCCGTCGGGGCCGATCTTCGCGCCGCCGCCCGAACGCGAAGGCGAGGGCATGGGCGTGGTCGAGGGCTTCCGCGGCGACATCCTCACCTGGGTCCGCCTCGGACCCGACGGGCGGGTGCAGCGCTGCTTCCCGCGCGACCCGTCCTGGCTGCAATGGCCGCTGCTCGAGGCCGCGATCGAGGGCAACATCGTCGCGGACTTCCCGCTCTGCAACAAGAGCTTCAACTGCTCCTACGCGGGACAGGACCTGTAGCGCCATGTGGGGGACCGTTCTCCGATCCTTCCTCCTCGGCCCGCGCACCGAGCGCGCGCCCGAGCCCGACGCCGACGCGCTCGCGCAGCTCGCGCGCGCGGTCGACGGGGCCGCGCGCGCGCGGCTCGGGCGCTCGCTCTCGATCCGTCAGGTCGACGCCGGCTCGTGCAACGGCTGCGAGCTCGAGATCCATGCCCTCAACAACCCCTACTACGATCTCGAGCGCTTCGGCCTGAAGTTTGTCGCTTCGCCGCGCCATGCCGACGTCCTGCTGGTGACCGGCCCGGTGACGCACAACATGGCCGAGGCCTTGCTGCGCACGTGGCGCGCGACGCCCGATCCGAAATGGGTGATCGCCGCAGGCGACTGCGCATGCAATGGTGGCCTGTTCGCGGGCAGCTATGCGGTGGTCGGCGGGGTCGAGAACGTGATCCCGGTGGACCTCAAGCTCGCCGGCTGCCCGCCGACGCCCGAAGCGCTGCTCGCCGCCCTGCGCGCCCTGCTGCTGCGTGCTGCGGCGCGCACCAAGTGACTGCACGGAGTGAGACGATGTCGCCCCCCGACGGAAGCCCGCCGATTGCCGCCAGCACCGAGCCCGCGCGCGTTCCCGCCGCGAAGACCGTCAAGCGCGCACGGCGCGGCCTGGCACGGCTGACGGCGCCGTACTGGATGGGCGAGCAGCGCAAATGGGCGTGGACGCTGACCGCGCTGCTTGCGGCGGTCAGCATCGCGCAGGTCTTCCTCCAGATCCGCCTCAACATCTGGAGCAACGACTTCTTCAACGCGGTCGATGCGCGCGACAGCGCCGCGGTGCTCCACCAGATCCTCGTCGTCGTCGTCCTCGCGGTCGGTCTGATGGCGGCTGCGGCCTATCAGATCGACCTCAAGATGGCGGTGCAGGGCAACTGGCGGCGGGCGCTGACGCACCGGCTGATCGACCGCTGGCTCGACCGCGGCACGCACTACCAGCTCCGCTTTCTCGGCAAGGGCTACGACAATCCCGACCAGCGCATCGCTGAGGATACGTTCAACATGACGCAGTCGGCCGTCGATTTCGCGGTCGGCATCCTGGTCAGCGTCCTGCTGCTGGGCGGGTTCTTCACCGTGCTGTGGACGCTGTCCGGCACGCTGCGGCTTTCGCTCGGCGGCATGGAGATCGCCGTGCCCGGCTATCTCGTCATTGCGGCGGTGCTCTACGCGGTGGTCGGCACGACCTTCGTGCACATGCTCGGCAAGCCGCTGATGACGATCAACGAGAAGCGGCGCAAGCGCGAGGGCGATTTCCGCTCCGCGCTGCAGCGCGTGCGCGAGAACTCCGAAGGCATCGCATTCCTGCGCGGCGAAGGCACCGAGCGCGCCGGGCTGCACCACGCGCTCGACCGCATCCTCAGCATCTGGCGCAAGCTGCGCCGCGGCACGCGGCGCGTCACCTGGGCGACCAGCGCCTATGCGATCGCGGCACCGGTGTTCCCGCTGCTCGTCGCGGCGCCGCAGTATCTCGCGGGAGAGATGACGCTGGGCGGGCTGATGCAGGCGTCGATGGCCTTCGTGCAGGTGCAGACGGCGCTCGGCTGGTTCGTCGACAACTATGCGCGGCTGGCGGACTGGCGCTCCGCCGCGAACCGCATTCTCGCCCTCGACGCGGCGGGCAAGGTCATTTCCGAGGTGCCGGAGGACGAGCAGGGGACGCGGATCAAGCTGCGCGCGGGCAGCGACAACGTGCTGCGCCTGATCGATCTCCAGGTCGCGACGCAGGACGGCACCGTGGTGATCGACCGCGCGACGATCGAGATCAAGCCGGGCGAGAACGTGCTCATCGTCGGCGAATCCGGGGTCGGCAAGAGCTCGCTCATCCGCGCGATCGCCGGCCTGTGGACCTGGGGGTCGGGGACGATCGAGTGGCCGGCGGGCGCCCAGACGATGTTCGTGCCGCAGCGCGACTACGTCCCGGTCGGCTCGCTGCGCGCGATGCTGACCTATCCCGCGCATCCCGCGACGATCGACGACGCGGCACTCGCCGCCGCGCTGACGCG
>JAEUKZ010000130.1 GCA_016793045.1 Alphaproteobacteria bacterium | reverse complement strand
CGGCGCCAGCGCGGCGCGGCCGCCGAGCGCCGCCCAGTAGAGCGACAGGCTGAAGCCGCAGATGCCGAGCGCGAAGCCGGCGCCCGCGATCGCGGCGAGGCGGCGCGCCCAGCCGCCGGCGCGCGGCAGCCACGCCGCGACGCCGAGCAGCGCCAGCGCATGCCACATCTGGTAGTCCGATCCCGTGCGCAGCAGCGCGCCGGCGCGCGGCCCCCAATTCGGCTCCGCGACATGCGCCGCGGCAGCGCCGATCGCGACCGCGATCGCGCCGTTCACCCCGGCGAAGGCGACGAGCATCGCTACGAGCCGCATCGTTCCGCGTCCACCGTCCATTCCCACCCTTCCGGCTTATGCCCTGGTAAGTCCCGCGCGGGCTCGTATAATCCCGGCCGACACAGCCATCAAACCCGGGACCGATCATGGCCGAGACCACTCGCCCGCGCGGCGTCTATGCCGCGATCATGAAGCCGCTGACCAGGGATTTCGAGGTCGATCTGCCGCTGCTGGTCGCGCATGGCCGCTGGCTGCTCGCCAATGGCTGCGACGGGCTGGCGCCGCTCGGTACCACCGGCGAGGCCAACTCGCTCTCGGTCGATCAGCGCCTGCGGGTGATCGACGGCATGGCATCCGCCGGCCTGCCGATGGGCCGGATGATCGTCGGCACCGGGTCCTGCGCGCTCGCCGACACGGTGGAACTCGCGCGCGCGGCGCTCGCCGCCGGCTGCCCCAACGTGCTGGTGATCCCGCCCTTCTACTACAAGAGCCCGTCGGATGCCGGGCTGCATGCCTTCTATGCCGCGATGATCGATCGCGTGAAGGACCGCCGCCTGCGCGTCTACCTCTATCACTTCCCGCAGATGTCGACGGTGCCGATCACGCCGGCGCTGATCGAGATGCTGCGCGCATCGCATGGGCCGGAGGTGATCGCCGGCCTCAAAGACAGCTCGGGCGACTGGAACAACACCAAGGCGCTGATCGAGCGCTTCCCCGGCTTCGACGTCTTCTCGGGCTCGGAGCATTTCCTCGCCCAGAACCTCGCCGCCGGTGGGCCGGGCTGCATTTCGGCAACGACCAATGTGACGGCCCCCGTCGCGCGCGCCGTGATGGCGGCCGGTGCCGGGCCGCAGGCCGAGAAGCTGCAGGAAGGCCTGAGCGAACTGCGTCTGACCATCCAGGCCTTCCCGCTGATCGCGGCGCTCAAGCACATCAAGGCGGAGCTGTCGGGCGAGCCGGCCTGGGCGCGGCTCCTGCCGCCGCTGGTCCCGCTCGATGCCGGCCAGGCGGCAACGCTGATGACCAGGCTGCGCGCCGCAAGGGATTTCGCGCGCCTGCAGGAAACGATGCGTCTCGCCGCCTGACGGTTGCGATGGGCACCGTTCTCGTCGCGCTCGCCAGCGCGTCGCTGCTGGCGTGGGTCTACCTGTTCTTTTTCCGGCACTGGTTCTGGCGCGCCGCCGAACGCCTGCCGGCCGCCCCACCGTCGAGGCCGGAGCGCGCATGGCCGCACGTCGCCGTCGTCGTTCCCGCGCGCGACGAGGCAGCGACGATCGCGGCAACGCTCGAAGCGCTTCTTGCCCAGGACTATCCCGGCCCCTTCACGGTGACCCTGGTCGATGACGGCAGTCGCGACGGCACCGGCGCGATCGCGGCGCGCATCGCCGCAGCGCCGGCAAGCGCGGGCCGCCTGCGCATCGTTGCCGGAACGCCCCTGCCGGAAGGCTGGAGCGGCAAGTTGTGGGCGGTCGAGAACGGCATCCGCGCCGTCCGCGCCGGCGAGGTGCCGCCGCCCGAGTTCGTCTTCCTGACCGACGCCGACACCGTGCACGGCCCCGCGACCCTGCGTCGCCTCGTCGGCCACGCCGAGACGCAGGGCCGCGACATGGTCTCGCTGATGGTGCGTCTCGCCTGCGCGACGTCGTGGGAAAAGCGGCTCACGCCCGCCTTCGTCTACTTCTTCCAGATGCTCTACCCCTTCGGCGCCGTGAACGACGACCGGCGCGCGATGGCGGGTGCAGCCGGCGCGTGCATTCTGGTGCGCCGCTCGGCGCTAGAGCGCGCCGGGGGGATCGCCGCGATCCGTGGCGCGCTGATCGACGATTGCGCCCTTGCCGCGGCGGTCAAGCGTACGGGCGGTCGGCTTTGGCTCGGCCTCGCCGACGACAACCTCAGCCTGCGCCGCTATCCGGCGTTGGCCGAGTTCTGGGACATGGTCGCGCGGACGGCCTACACGCAGCTGCGCTACTCGCCTTTACGGCTTGCCGGCACGATCCTTGGCCTGTCGCTGGTCTTCCTGGCGCCACCGGTGCTGACCCTGCTCGCGCTTGCAACGGCCGATTGGCCGGCAGTGGTTCCGTCCGGGGCGGCCTGGGCCCTGATGACCGGCAGCTTCGCGCCGATCCTTCGCTACTACCGTCTCTCGGCCGTGCGCGCCGTCGCGCTGCCGGCGATCGCCACGCTCTATCTCGGCATGACCTTTGATTCGGCACGCCGCCACTGGCGCGGGCGTGGCGGTCTCTGGAAGGGGCGTACCTATGCTGTGCCGCCATCTGCCCATCATGGTTAACGATCACGGCAATCCATGTTAACGCCGAGGCGCGATTGTGATTTCCCGTAAATCGGCCGTGGGTTAAGGTGATTTTTCAAGGCCCGATCCGGCGGGCTATCGGTATTTGGGGGGCCCCGAATCAGCCGCGCGCCACGCCCCAGGTGGGAAGGCGGGCGCGTTGTGGCGTGGTCGGGTGCGGGAGTGAGAGAAGGAACGACGATGAATCACCATCGACGCAACTCGCTGCTCGATTCTGTCAATCTGCCCGCCGACTTCCGCCACTTCTCGGTCGACGACCTCAAGCAACTCGCGGATGAAGTCCGCCAGGAGATGATCGACGCCGTGTCCCGCACGGGCGGCCATCTCGGGGCCGGTCTCGGCGTCGTCGAACTCACCGTCGCACTGCACCATGTCTTCAACACGCCCGACGACCGGTTGATCTGGGACGTCGGCCACCAGGCCTATCCGCACAAGATCCTGACCGGCCGCAAGGACCGCATCCGCACACTGCGGCAGGGCGGCGGCCTGTCCGGTTTCACCCGGCGCGCCGAGAGCGAGTACGACCCGTTCGGGGCCGCGCACAGCTCGACGTCGATCTCGGCAGCGCTCGGCATGGCCGTCGCGCGCGACATGCTCGGGCGCAGCAACAACGTCATCGCGGTGATCGGCGACGGCTCGATGTCGGCCGGCATGGCCTACGAGGCGATGAACAACGCAGGCTCGCGCGACACGCGGCTGATCGTCATCCTCAACGACAACGACATGTCGATCGCGCCGCCGGTCGGCGCGATGAGCGCCTATCTCTCGCGGCTGATCTCGTCGCGACCCTATCTCACGCTGCGCAATATCGGCCGCGAGATGGTGAAGCGCTTCCCGCGCGCGGTGAAGGAAGCGGCCGCGCGGGCCGAGGAATTCGCGCGCGGGATGGTCACGGGCGGCACGCTGTTCGAGGAGATGGGGTTCTATTACGTCGGCCCGATCGACGGGCACAATTTCGACCATCTCCTTCCCATCCTGCACAACGTGCGCAATTCGGGCGAAAAGGGCCCGGTGCTGATCCACGTCATCACGCAGAAGGGCAAAGGCCATCCCTTCGCCACGGAGGCGGCGGACAAGTACCACGCGGTCAACAAGTTCGACCTCGTGCAGGGTAACAACGGCGTCACCGGGGTTCCGGTCAAGGCCAAGCCGACCGCGCCCACCTACACCAAGGTTTTCGCCGACGCGCTCGTCGCGGAAGCCGATCGCGACCCGAAGGTCGTGACGATCACCGCGGCGATGCCGTCGGGCACCGGCCTCGACGTGTTCGCCAAGAAGCACCCCGACCGCTGCTTCGACGTCGGCATCGCGGAACAGCACGCGGTCACCTTCGCGGCGGGGATGGCGACCGAGGGCCTGAAGCCCGTCTGCGCGATCTACTCGACGTTCCTGCAGCGCGCCTACGACCAGGTCGTGCACGACGTCGCGATCCAGCGCCTGCCGGTGCGCTTCGCCATGGACCGCGCCGGGCTGGTCGGCGCCGACGGCGCCACGCACGCCGGCTCGTTCGATCTTGCCTTCCTTGGCTGCCTGCCCGACTTCGTGATCATGGCCGCGGCGGACGAATGCGATCTGGTCCACATGGTGGCGACGATGATCGCGATCGACGATCGGCCCTCGGCGTTGCGCTATCCGCGCGGCGAAGGCGTCGGCCTCGAACTGCCGGCACGCGGCGAAGTGCTGCCGATCGGCAAGGGCCGGATCCTGCGCGAGGGCACGAAGGTCGCGATCCTTTCGCTCGGCACGCGCCTCAAGGAGGCGCTCAAGGCTGCGGACGAGCTCGGTGCGCGCGGGCTATCGACGACGGTCGCCGATGCGCGCTTCGCCAAGCCGCTCGACGAAGCGCTGGCCCTGCGCCTCGCGCGCGAACACGAGGTGCTGATCACCATCGAGGAAGGATCGAGCGGCGGATTCGCGACGCAGGTCATGCATTGCCTGGCTTCGGCCGGCACCTTCGATGCCGGGCTGAAGTTCCGCCCGATGGTCCTGCCGGACCGTTTCCTCGACCACGACCAGCCGGAAAAGCAGTACGACCAGGCCGGCCTGAACGCCCGTCATATCGTCGCCACGGCATTGACCGCGCTGGGCAGCAACGCCCACGCGACCGTGCGGGCCTGAGCGCCACGACACGCGGCGATGGCGGCCCCCGAGATGACACTGGCCGATGGCGATCCGGCCGCGCATGTCGAGCAGGTCGTCAAGCGGTCAGGGACATCGTTCTTCTGGTCGATGCGGCTCATGCCGCCCGACCGGCGTGCCGCGATGTTCGCCGTCTACGCGTTCTGCCGCGAGATCGACGACATCGCCGACGGCGAGCTGCCTACCCCGGCAAAACTCGCCGCACTGTCGGAGTGGCGGGCGGAGATCGACCGCGTCTACGACGCCAAGCCGCGCGGCCCGGTGGCCCGCGCGCTGGTCGAGCCCGCGCGGCGGTTTGCGCTGGCGCGTGCCGATTTCGTCGCGCTCATCGACGGCATGGAGATGGACGCCACGGGACCGATCGTCGCGCCGGACTGGGCGACCCTTCGCCTCTATTGCGCACGGGTCGCCGGCGCGGTTGGCCTTCTCTCGGTCAGGATCTACGGCATCCCGGAGGCGCAGGGCCGTCCGCTCGCCGATGCGCTGGGCGAAGCGGTCCAGCTCACCAACATCCTGCGCGACATTGACGAGGACGGCATGATCGGGCGGCTCTACCTGCCTTCCGAAGCGCTGGCCCGCCACGGCGTCGCGGCGCAGCCGGTTTCGGCGGCGCTCGCCAACCCCGCCCTCCAGGCGGTCGCCGCGGAGGTCGCCGAAGCGGCGCGGCTCCGCTTTGCCGAAGCGCATGCGATCCTGGCAACGATCGACCGCAAGGCAGCCCGCCCGGTGAGGATGATCGACGCCGTCTATTCCCGGCTGCTCGAACGCCTTGTCGCGGCCGGCTTCGCCCCGCCCCGCACCCGGGTCAAGCTGGGCAAGCTCGAGAAGCTTTGGCTCGCGCTCCGCTACGGCCTCTTCTAGCCGGGGCAGCCGGGGCCGCCGCGGTCATCCGCGGCCGGCGCTCTGGCGTAGAGATTGCAGAATGGCCGAAAGCCTAGTAAACCCCTCGATCTGCGACGCCCGGGCTATGCCCGGAGCCCCTTCCACGGAGCTTCCCGGTCCGGCGCATTCGACGATGAAGACGACGCGAATCATGCAGGCCCCCTTGGATTTCGGCGGCGGCGGCGACGCCGGTTTCGACTCGCTCGATCGCGTGATCGGCGAGGCGATGGCCGGCCTCAAGGCACGCCAGCGCGCCGACGGGCAGTGGTGCTTCGACCTCGAGGCGGACGCCACGATCCCGGCCGAATACATCATGCTCGAGCACTTCCTCGACGAGATCGATCCCGAGCTGGAGGCGCGCCAGGCCGCGTATCTGCGGGCGACGCAGGCGGATCATGGCGGCTGGCCGCTCTACTACGGCGGCGAGTGCAACGTCTCCGCGACGGTGAAGGCCTATATCGCGCTTCGCATGGTCGGCGATTCGCCGGACGCGCCGCATATGGCGCGCGCGCGCGAGGCCATTCTGGCGCAGGGCGGTGCGGCCAAGGCCAACGTGTTCACGCGCATCGCGCTCGCCCTGTTCGGCTGGCTTCCGTGGACGGCGGTGCCGGTAATGCCGGTCGAGATGATGCTGCTGCCTCCCTGGGCGCCGTTCCATCTGTCGAAAGTGTCGTACTGGTCGCGCACCGTGATCGTGCCGCTGCTGATCCTCATGGCGCTGAAGCCGAGGGCCAAGAACCCGCGCAGCATCACGATCGACGAGCTGTTCGTCGAGCCGCCGACGCGGATCAAGGCCTGGATCACCAATCCGACCGGCAGATATTGGGGCGACTTCTTCGTCAGCCTCGACAAGGTGCTGCGCGTCGTCGAGCCGCGCTTCCCGCGACGCATGCGCCAGCGTGCGATCGACAAGGCGATGGCCTGGACCAAGGAGCGGCTCAACGGCGAAGACGGGCTCGGCGGTATCTTTCCGGCGATGGCCAACTCCGTGATGGCCTTCGCCGCGCTCGGCATTCCGGCCGACGATCCCGACCGCGCGGTCGCGATGCGCTCGGTCAAGAAGCTGATGGCGGTCGATGCGGGCAATCTGTTCTGCCAGCCCTGCGTATCGCCGGTTTGGGACACGGTGCTGGCGGCACAAGCCGTGCTCGAAGGCGAGGATCAGCATGCGGTGCGGGCGACGCCCGAGATCACCCGCGCCGTCGATTGGCTGCTCAGCCGCCAGGTTCTCGACGTCGTCGGCGACTGGGCGCATCGCCGCCCCGGGCTGCGACCAGGCGGCTGGGCCTTCCAGGACCGCAACGACTACTATCCCGACACCGACGATACCGCGGTCGCCGGGATGGTCCTTGAGCGCAGCGGACTCGCGGCGCGCGACCCCCGGGTGCGCGAAGCGCTCGACCGCGCGGCCGAATGGATCATCGGCATGCAGTCGAAGGACGGCGGCTGGGCCGCCTTCGATGCGGACAACTTCCACACGTTCCTCAACCACATCCCCTTCGCCGACCACGGCGCACTGCTCGACCCCCCGAGCGCCGACGTGACCGCGCGCTGCATCAGCTTCCTGTGCCAGATCGGGCGCGACCGCCGCGACCCCGTGGTTGCCCGCGGGGTCGAGTGGCTGCGGCGCGACCAGGAAGACGACGGCTCCTGGTTCGGGCGCTGGGGCACGAACTACATCTATGGCACGTGGTCGGTGCTGTGCGCGCTCAACGCCGCCGGCGTGCCCGCCGATGATCCGGCGATGCGCCGTGCGATCGCCTGGCTCAAGCAGCGCCAGAACGCCGACGGCGGGTGGGGCGAGAACGGGCAGACCTACTGGCAGGAGCGACGCGACGAGCCCGGCGCGAGTACGGCCTCGCAGACCGCGTGGGCGACGATGGCGCTGATGGCCGCGGGCGAGGTCGATTCCGAGGAAGTCCGCCGCGGCATTCGCTTCCTGCTCGCGGCACCCCGCTCGGGCGAGGAATGGAACGAGACGTGGTACACCGCGGTCGGCTTTCCGCGCGTGTTCTACCTGCGCTATCACGGCTATCGTTCCTACTTCCCGCTCTGGGCACTGGCGCGCTACCGCAATCTCACGCGCAGCAATTCCCGCCGTCCCACGACGGGCATGTGACCGGGCCGGACGTGAACGCGACGGTGTCGATCGGCGTTCTCACGGGGATGGGGCTCGAGGCTGCGCTGGTGCGGGAGGCGGCGCCGCATGCCAGCCTGCCCGTGCCGCCGCGCATCGAATGCAGCGGCGGCACCGCTGCGGGCGCCCGCGCTGCGGCGGCGCGGCTCCTCGCCGCCGGGTGCTCGATCGTCGTCTCCTACGGGTTCGCGGGAGGCCTCGATCCGAAGCTGCAGCCCGGCACGATCGTCGTGCCCGAGCGCGTCGTTTCGGCCGACGGGGCATCCTGGACCATCGACCGTCGGCGCTGCGACCGGCTCGCCTCGGCGCTGGCCGACGTCACCCGGCCGGTCGGGACGGTCGCACGCGGCACGGTCTACGGCAGCGACGTCCCGCTGCTGAGCGTCGCCGACAAGCGGGCCGCCCATGCGGCGCACGGCGCTGTCGCGGTCGACATGGAGAGCCATGTCCTCGCGCAGGCGGCGACGCAGGCCGAACGGACCTTCATGGTGCTGCGCGTCGTGCTCGATCCGGCAAACCACGCGATTCCGCCGGCGGCGCTGGCGGCATTGCGGCCGGACGGCGGGATCGCGATCGGCGCCCTGCTCGGCGCGCTGGCCCGACGGCCGTTTCAGATTCCGGCACTGGTCAGGCTCGCCGGAGACAGCCGACGCGCGCGCGCCGCGCTGTCGGCGGCGAGCGCCGCAGCGCTGCGCGCGATCCGCGATCTCTGATCGGCGACGCGGTGGCGCCGCCGTTCAGGCGGCGGTGCTGCGCGGACCGCCGTCGGCCGGCGCCGGCTTCTTGGCGTCGCCCTTGTGCAGCGCGCCGACGAAGGACTGCACGTTCTTGTCGAACACGTATTCGGCAGGACGCTGGTTCGTCAGCGAGATGTCTTCGACCATCGGGCCTTCGGTGCGGATTCCGGCGATGGCGACCTTCGCCGCCTTCCACGGGCGCGCCACCGTGTCGGCGACCGCCGTGCCCTCGTAGCCGCAATGGACCATGCAGTCAGCGCACTTCTCGTACTTGCCGGTGCCGTAGGAATCCCAGTCGGTGGTCTCCATCAGCTCCTTGAAGGTCTTGGTGTAGCCTTCGCCGAGCAGATAGCACGGCTTCTGCCAGCCGAACACGTTGCGCGCCGGCATGCTCCACGGCGTGCATTCGTAGTTCTGGTTGCCGGCGAGGAAATCGAGGAACAGCGGCGAGTTGCTGAATTCCCACGTCTTGCCCTTGCCGCGGCGGAACAGGTCGCGGAACAGGGTCTTCGTCTTGTTGCGGTTGAGGAAGTGCTGCTTGTCGGGCGCGCGCTCGTAGGCATAGCCGGGCGACACGGTGATGCCGTCGACCTTCAGGTCCTCGGTGACGTGGGTGAAGAAGTCCGCCATCCGCGCGGCGTCGACGCCGTCGAACAGGGTGCAGTTCACGACGACGCGAAAACCCTTCTCCTTGACCGCTCGGATCGCCTTCACGGCCTTCTCGTAGACGCCGTCCTGGCACACCGCGCGATCGTGGTGCTCCTTGTCGCCGTCGAGATGGACGGAGAACGTCAGATACGGGCTCGGCGTGAACAGGTGCAGCTTCTTTTCGAGCAGCAGCGCATTGGTGCACAGGCTGACGAACTTCTTGCGCGCGATGATGCCCGAGACGATCTCTCCGATCTCCTTGTGCAGCAGCGGTTCGCCGCCCGGAATGGCGACGATCGGCGCGCCGCACTCGTCGACGGCTTCGAGGCATTCGGCGGCCGACAGGCGGCGATTCAGGATCTCGTCCGGGTAATCGATCTTGCCGCAGCCGGCGCAGGCGAGGTTGCAACGGAAAAGCGGTTCCAGCATCAGCACCAGCGGATAGCGCTGGTTGCCCTTGAGGCGCTGCTTGAGCAGATAGGCGCCGACGCGGAGCTTTTGAATGAGCGGCACGGACATGTGTATTGAACCTCGACCAGAGTCGCAATCAGCCTAGGGTCGCCGTCGTCCGCTGGGGCGACTCCGCACCCATCGTGCCGTACGGCGATCCCGCGATATCCCAAAGCGATTCGGGCAGCTTGAAGCGGACGTTCTCTTCGATGCCCTCGAGCGTATCGAGGGCGATCGGCCGGATTCGGCCCAGCCGCTCGATCACCTCGCGCACGAGTTCCTCGGGCGCCGACGCCCCGGCGGTGAGGCCGACGGTCCCCGCCTTCTCGAACCACGCCGGATCGATCGCCGCGGCATCGTCGATGAGATAGCTGGGAACCCCGTTCTCGGTGCCGATCTCGCGCAGGCGGTTCGAATTGGAGCTGTTGCGCGCGCCGACAACCAGCAGAACGTCGACGCGCTGGCACAGCAGCTTGACCGCCTCCTGGCGGTTCTGCGTCGCGTAGCAGATGTCCTTGACGTCTGGCCCGACGATCGCGGGAAAGCGGCGGCGCAGGGCCTCGATGATCGCCCTTGTGTCGTCGACGGACAGCGTGGTCTGCGTGATGAAGGCGACCTGCGCAGGATCGCGCAGCACCAGCCGGTCGACATCGGCGGCCGACGAGACGAGATGCACGCCGCCGGGAATCCGGCCTCGGGTGCCTTCGACCTCGGGATGGCCTTCGTGGCCGATCAGGACGATCTCGTATCCGCGCTCGACATAGCGCTGACCTTCACGGTGGACCTTCGCCACCAGCGGGCAGGTCGCGTCGATCACCGGCAGGTCGCGCAGGCTCGCGTCGTCCGCGACCTTCTGCGACACGCCGTGCGCGCTGAAGATGGTGATCGCCCCTTCCGGGATCTCGTCGAGTTCCTCGACGAACCGTGCACCCTTGGCGCGCAGCTTCTCGACGACGCGCTTGTTGTGGACGATCTCGTGGCGCACGTAGACCGGCGCGCCATACTTGCGCAGCGCCAGCTCGACGATCTCCACCGCCCGCTCGACCCCGGCGCAGAAGCCCCGTGGCTGGGCGAGTATCACCTTCATCAAGCCCGATTCTCCAATACCGGCGCGTCATGCCCCCGGATTGCCGGGCGTCGGCCGGACTCGCTTTGTTGCGCGGTTCTTACCATGACAGACCTGAGTAGAATAGTCGGATTTTTGTGCGTCGCACTCATGTGATCTGGAATGACTCCAATTCGTTGCGATAATTGCGGATTTGACAATGCACCCCGGACGTTAGTACGCAACGGCCGCTGCCCGCGACGGCGCTGAACGGCCAGTTTTAGGAGTGATGATGCTCAGACGCCCCCTTATCCTGATGTGCCTGGCTTTCGGTTTGGGTCTGATCGCGCCGGCGCCGGCGCGTGCCCAGCAGGGTGCGACCCAGGCGATCGAGCGGCTCAATGCAGCGCTGCTCGACGTGATGCGCAATGCGTCGATCGGCTACCGCGGCCGGGCGCAGCGGCTGCAGCCGGTCCTGACGTCGACTTACGATCTGGCCCAGATGGGTCAGGTGGCGGTCGGCCGCACCTGGTCGACGACGGCGCCCGAGCAGCAGCGGCAGCTCGTCGACCTGTTCACCCAGTTCACGGTCGCGAACTACGCCTCGCGCTTCAACGGCTATAGCGGCGAGCGCTTCGAAGTGCTGGGCGAGCAGGAAGCCGCGAACGGCATGGTGATGGTGCGCACCCAGATCGTGCGCAGCAATGACCGGCCCGTGCCGATCAACTACCTGATGCGCCGCCAGGGCAACGCCTGGCGGGTGGTGGACGTGTTCCTCGACAGCACCATCAGCGAGGTCGCCCGGCGCCGGTCCGAGTTCGGCTCAGTGATCGCCCGCGGCGGCATGGAATCGCTCCTGCAGACTCTGCGCGATCGCGTCGCCCAGATCGAGCGCGACACGCCGCGGTGAACGCGGCGCCCGCATATGCCCGCGCGGCACCTCTGCGCGTCGCCGTCCTGGTCGACCTGGAACGTCGCGCCGCCGCAGGGGGCCACGTGAAATGCTGGGAGCGGCTGGCCGAGGCGGCGGCGCGCTGCGACGACGGGACCATCGACCTGACGGTTCATTTCCAGGGCGATCCGGCTTCGGGCGAAACCCTCTCGCCGAATGTCCGCATCGCCGCGCATCCGCCGATCTTCAGCACGCGGCGCCTGCCCTTCCTCGGGGACAATCCCGATCACACCGACCTAGCCCCGCACCATCCCGCCTTGAGAAGGGCGCTCGCCGGCGTCGACGTGATCCACACCACTGACGCATATTTCGCCCATGCGCAGACGGCGCTGCGCACGGCGCGGCGCAGCGGCGCGGCGCTCGTCACGTCGATCCATACCGAGACGCCGACTTATTCCGCGGTCTATGCCGACAAGGCGCTTCGGCGCGTCTTCGGAAGCTGGGCCGGGCAGCTCTTGACCGAGACGCTCCGGCTGCCCGACCGCATCGCCGACAACATGCGGCGCAAGCTGGTGAAGCACGGGCTGGAATGCGCGTCGGTGCTGATCGGGCCGCAGGCGGACATCGACGCCGCGCGCGCCGTGTTCGGCGATCGCGTGGCGGTGCTGCGCCGGGGCATCGACCGCACGCGTTTCCATCCGGGGCGGCGCGACCGCGCGCGACTCAACGAAACCTTCGGCATCGCCGCGGACCGCATCGTCCTTTTTTTCGCCGGCCGCGTCGACGCGGGCAAGAGCGTGATGACGCTCGCCGAAGCGACCGCGCTGCTGCGCCGCCGCGGCCTGCCGGTCCATGCCCTCATCGCCGGCGAGGGCGCCGACGCCGCGCGCATCGCCGCGATGCTTGGCCCGGACGCGACCTTGCCGGGCAACGTGCCGCAGGATACGGCCGCATGGCTCTATGCCTCGTCCGACCTTTTCGTCTTCCCATCGCGCGTCGAGATCGCGCCCAACGTCGTGCTCGAGGCCAAGGCCTCCGGCCTGCCCGTCGTCGTCGCTCCCGAGGGCGGCGGCGTCTTCGTCGCCGATCCGGGCACGGACGGCATCGCGATCGAATCGGCCGACCCGGCGGTCTGGGCCGAAGCGATAGCCGGCCTGATCGCCGATCCGGACCGGCGTGGCGCGATCGCCGCCGCCGGACATCACGATGTCACGGTCAACCACCCGAGCTGGGATGACGTCTACCGCGACGACGTGATGCCGATCTGGCGCCGCGCCGCGGCGCGGCGCGACACCGCCCGTTCGGCCTAGCAACCGATGTTCGCCGCGCAGATCCTCGTCCTGATCCCGCATCCCGACGACGAGGTTGTGGGCTGCGCCGCCGCGATCCGCCGCGCCTGCCGCCGGGGCTGCAAGGTCGCCGGCCTCTACCTCACCAACGGGGTGCCGGCGCGCGAGCAGTTCTGGCCCTGGCAGCGCGGCGGCCACGCGCAGCGGGTTGCGACGCGCTGGCGCGAAGCGGAAGCCGCCGGCCTCGTGCTCGGACTCGCGGAGGCCGGGCGGCAGGACGTGCCGACCCGGACACTGCGCCGGCGCATGTCCGAGACCGCGCAGTTGATCGATCGCGCGATCGCTGCCACCGGCGCTTCGATGCTGTGGGTGCCGGCCTTCGAGGGCGGGCATCAGGATCATGACGTGGCCAACGCGCTGGCCAGCCGCCTGCGCGCACGCCTCCCGGTGTGGGAGTTCAGCGAATACCACAACGACGGCGGACACGTTCACGCGCAGGAGTTCGTCCAGCCTGTCGGCACCGAGCTGACCCTATCGCTCGATGGCGACGAGGTCGCGTTGAAGCGACGCGCTCTCGAGATCTACGGGTCCGAGCGCTCGAACCTCGGCTATGTCGGCGTGGGACGCGAGGCCTTCCGACCGCTCGCCGACTACGACTACGCGACGGCGCCGCACGAAGGCGCGCTGTTCCATGCGCGCTACCGCTGGGTGTGGGGCCATCCGCGCGTCGATCGCACCGATCCGGCCGAAGTCCGCCGCGACATCGTCGCGTTTCTCACCGCCCATCCGCGGCCGTGACCGCCGCCCCCGCGGCGCGGCGGCCATAGCGCAACGAAAGCATCGCCGGCAGCACGACGAGCGTGCACACGAGCGACAGCGCGATTGCGATCATCAGCAGCTGGCCCATGCTCGCGGTGCCGACGTGTCTCTCGATCGCGAGGCTGCCGAACGATGCCACGGTCGTCAGGGCGCTGAACAGCACGGCGCGCGGCGTCACCGTGCGCAGCAGCATGCCGTCGCTTTCCTCGCGCGCGCGCGTGACGAGGTAGATGCCGCTCGACACGCCGAGCCCGAGCAGCAGCGGCACCACGATGATGTTCGCGAAGTTGATCGGCGGACCCAGCGTCGCGGAAATGGCGAAGGTGATCGTCGCCGCGAGCAGCAGCGGAATGAGGACGAGCACCATGTCGACGACCGAGCGAAGCTGGACGAGCAGCACGATCGTGATCATCACCAGCGCGATGACCGAGGCTTCCTGGAACGCGCCGACGACCGCATCGCCCGAAGCCATCAGCATCGCGGCCGGCCCAACCGCATTGGGGGCCGCGGCGCTCACTTCGGCGACGAAGCGGCGCATCGCGGCGTCGTCGCTGAGATCCAGGCGCGGCTGGACCTCGATCCGCGCACGGCCGTCCGGCGCGAGATACTGGCGCAGCAGCACCGGCGGAACGTCGTCGACCGCGACCGGTTCCGCCCCCAGCGCCTCGCGCAGCGCGTCGAGCCGTGCGCCGAGGCCGCCGAGCAGCGCCTGCTCGAGCGCCGCCAGTGCCTCGGCCGAGCGGCCCGGCCCGTCGAGATAGGTGCTCAGGCCGTTCGCCAGGCGGCGCAGCGGGTCGGCCATCGCGCCGGCCTGCGGCGAGGCGGCGAATGGCAACGCCGCATCGATGAACGCGGCGATCGAGGCCCGGCGCTCGCCGTCGGTCGGCGTCGGCAGCGGCGGCGCACCAGCCAACAGCGGCGCCAGGAACACGTTCATCTCGCCGATGATCTCGAGCTTGCGCTCGATGTCGGCGGGCACGAGGCTGCGCGCCGTGATCGCCGCGGCGACGCTCGGCAACTGGGCGAGCCGTGCCGCCACCGGTTGCGCGGCCTCGAGCGTCGGCATGACGACCGAAATGCCGGGACGGGTCGCCGGATCGCTGCGCATCAGGTCGCGCAGCGTCTGGACCGACGGATTGGTGGGGTCCTGGAGGTTGAGCGGATTCTTCTCGAACCGCACCTGCGCGGCGATCGGCAACGCCACCAGTCCGACCGCGAACGCGGCAAGGCAGATCAGTCGGGCATGGCGACGGATGACGCCGTCGACGAATGCCGCGCTCGGCACCATGCCCGATCCGACCGCACGCCCTTGCGGAAGCACCGACAGGATGGCGGGGAGGACGGTCAGGCTCGTCAGGGTCGCGATGATCATCCCGACGCCCGAGATCAGCCCGAGCTCGGCCACGCCGCGATACGAGGTCGGCAGGAACGAAAAAAACGCGAAGAGCGCGGTCAGCCCGGCGAGCAGCAGCGACGGCCCGACCCCGGTGGCGGTGTTGCCGAGCGCCGCGGCATGCGCGACGCCATGCAGCAGCTGCTCCTTGTAGCGCAGCGCGAAATGGATGCCGAAATCGACGGCGATGCCGACGAACAGCACCGCGAACGCGACCGAGATGAGGTTCAGCCGACCGACCGCGACGGTCGCAAACGCGGCGGTGAGCACCAGGCCGACGACCAGATTCGCCAGAACCGCCAGGACGAGCCGCCACGAGCGCAGACCCACCACGACGATCAACGCGACGACCACGAAGGAGAGGACGCTCGCGACGATCGCACCGTGGAACACGCCTTCGAGTTCCTCGGTGCTGAGCGCGGCCTCGCCGGTCAGCCGCATGCGCACGCCCGCGGCGGCAAGTCCGAGTTCGGCGGCAGCTGCGCGGGCGGCACGCATCGCCTCGGCTCCTGGCTCGAGCGAGCCGGAATCGGGATTGGTCTCGGCGACGATCAGCCGATGCGCGCTGCGCTGCAGCGCGTCGCCGCCCATCAATGTGCTCCAGGCAAGCGTCGCCGCCTGGCCGCGTCCCCGCGCCTCGATCGTCGCGGCCAGCGCATCGAGGCCCGCACGCATCCCCGATGCCTGTGCCAGCTCTTCGCCGCCGTCGACGACCGCGCGCCGCAGCATGTCGAACAGCCCGCGCAGGCTCGGGTCGCCGGACAGCGTGGCGAGGAAGGCCTGGCTTTCGGCGAGCCGGTCGGAAAGGTCGGAAAGCTGCTCGACCGACAGGTAGAGGAACCCGTTGCGGCGGAAGAACGGTTCGGACGCCGCGTCGAAGACCAGTGGAAACGTCTCCGGCATCGCGCGGAGCCGCGTCGCCAGGCGGCGGCCCGCATCGTCGAGGGCGTCGGGATCGCCGCCGTCGAGCACGATCACCAGCGGATCGCGGAATCCCGGGAACAGCGCCTTGAAGGCAATGTTCTGCTGGCGGAAGGGCAGGTCGCGCGACAGGACCTCTTCCGTACTCGTGTCGACGCGGATCGCGTGGGCGACGTAGAACGACAGCGCGATCGTCACGACCGCCATCACCGTCACGAAGATCGCGGCCCAGCGCTGCGACAGTCCGACGATGCCCGCCAGGGCCCGCACGACGCGCGGCGCGCCGCCTCGATTACCCACGATCAAATAGTTGTCCTCTCAGGGAAAATTCCACCGGGCCGCGGAACGCGATGGCCAGGGCGGCGAGGAAATTAGCCCAAGCGGCAGGGCGCGCCAAGCCCCGGAACGAGGCCGATTTCATGACAAATCCGGTACTTCCGAGCCCCCTCGGACGGCTTGCCGGCGTTCCCCAAGGGGCCGCCGACGCTGCGACACGGCCCCCTCGCCAGTGCGCCTGCGATCGGCTATGTCAGGGCGGCGTTCACAGTCGGAACCTCCATGACGATACTGGTCACCGGCGCCACGGGCTTCGTCGGGTCGGCGGTGCTCCGCCGCGTCGCCGCCGCCGGCCTCCGCCCGCGTGCCCTCGTGCGGCGCGGTGCGGACCGGCGCAATCTTGCCGGGGTCGACTGCGACATCGTCGAAGGCGATCTGGCCCGCCCTGAAACCCTGGTCGCGGCCGTAGCCGGCTGCGAAGCGGTCTTTCATGTCGCGGCGGACTATCGAATCTGGGTTCCCGATCCGGCGACGATGGACCGGATCAATATCGGCGGAACTGCGGCGCTCGTCGCGGCCGCGACCGAAGCCGGCGTCAAGCGCATCGTCTACACGTCGTCGGTGGCGACGCTGAAGCTGTCGCCGGACGGGCTGGCCGTGGACGAGGATTCGGTCGCCGCGATCGGCGACATGACCGGACTCTACAAGCGCTCGAAGTTCCTCGCCGAAGCGGAGGTCCTGCGGCTGGTGGCCGAACGGCGCGCGCCCGCTGTGATCGTGCAGCCGTCGGCGCCGATCGGGCCGCGCGACATCAGGCCGACGCCGACCGGCCGTACCATCGTGATGGCGGCGCGCGGCAAGATGCCGGCCTATGTCGAGACCGGCCTCAATGTCGTCCATGTCGACGACGTCGCCGAAGGCCACTGGCTCGCCTATCAGAAGGGCGAAGTCGGCCGACGCTACATCCTCGGCGGCGACAACCTGATGCTCCGCGACATCCTGGCGATCATCGCCGCGCAGACCGGCCGGCGCGGCCCGCTGGTGCGGCTGCCGGCCGACCTGCTGCTGCCGGCCGCATGGGTGGCCGAACGCGCGGCGCAGCTGCTCGGCGGGCGCGAGCCGATGCTGACCGTCGACGGGCTGCGGATGTCCAAGAAGATCATGTTCTTCTCCAGCGCGCGCGCGGAACGCGAACTCGGCTACACCCACCGGGCGGCCGAGTTGGCCATCGCCGACGCGATCGCCTGGTTCCGCAGCAACGGCTATCTCGCCTGAGCGGCAGGCGCCCGGCCATGTCCTCGCACCGGTCATCGTGGCCGCGCCGGCTCGCGCTCTGGACGGTGGCGCTCGCGCTGCTCGCCGCGGTCCTCGTCTGGCAGGACTATTCCTTCGCCGAAGCGGGCGCGGCCCTGTCGACGGTTGGGCCGCTGGGCATTGTCGCGGTGTGCGCGTTCCACCTCGTCCCCCTGGTGCTCGACGCGGTCGCTTGGCGCGTCCTGATGCCCTCCGATTCGATGCTGTCGCTCGGGCGCGCCTCGCTCGCGCGCTGGATCGGGGAAGGCGTGGGCGCGCTCATTCCTTCCGCACAGGTCGGCGGCGAGCTCGCGCGGTTGCGGGCCGGTGCGATTCTCGGCCTGCCCGGGGCAGTGGCCGGGGCGACGGTCCTGGTCGACGTCACCCTCGGCATCGTGACGCAGATCGTCTACAGCATCGCCGGCATTGCGGCGCTGTTCCTGCTGTCGTCGGAGAGCAGCGGTCTCGTGATGCAGATCACGCTCGGCCTCGTCGTCTTCGCGGTGCTGATCGCCGGCTTCGTCGTCGCCCAGCTCGGCTCGCCGATGCGCCGCCTCGCCGAGCTGCTCGGACCGATCGTCGGCGAACACGCGCAGGACCGCCTGCTGCACAACGCGCGCACCGCCGACGCCGTGCTCAACAGCATCTATTCGCGCCATCGCAGCCTGTCGGTGTCGGCTACGTGGCGCCTCGCGGCCTGGCTCGCGGGCGCCGGTGAGTTCTGGCTCGGCATGTACCTGCTCGGCCACCCGATCGGGATCCTCGAGGCGGTGATGCTCGAAAGCCTGGTCCAGGCTGCGCGCAACGCCGCCTTCCTCGTTCCGGCCGGGCTCGGCGTTCAGGAAGCGACGCTGATCGGTCTCGGCGCGGCGATCGGCATCCCTGCCGAAGCCGCGATCGGCCTGTCGCTGCTCAAGCGCATCCGCGAGCTCGCGCTCGGAGTTCCCTCACTGGTCGCGTGGTCGATCCTCGAGCGGCGCGCGACGGCACCGTCCTAGTTGGCCATCCCCAGGCGCAGCCAGGCGCCGAAGTCGCGGGCCAGCATCGGCACCGGCGCGCGGCGGTGCATGACGAGCGCCAAGGTGAACGTCATGCTTGGCGCCGCCGCCACCAGCGCGACGTCGCCGCCGCGGCGATCCTCGGCCACCTCGGGATCGATGATCCCGATGCCAGCACCCGCTGCCACGAGTTCGAGCACGCCGCGCTGGTTGCGCGCTTCTATGACACGCCGCGCGCGCAACCGGTCGGGCGGCAGCGCGCGGTCGAACTGCTGGCGCAGCGGATTGGCCGGCGTCAGAATCACCAGGCTCTCGCCGTGCAGATCGGCGGCCCGCAGCCGCGGCGCGCGGGCGAGGCGATGGGACGCCGGCACGGCAAAGACGAGCGATTTCCGGGCCAACGGCTCGACCGCGACCAGTTCGTGTTCGATCGGCAGCATCGCGACGCCGAGATCGGCCCGTCCCGATACCACCGCATCGAGCACCGCGGCGCGGCCGCCGATCTCGAGTTCCGCGGTGACGTCCGGCCGGTCGACCAGAAACGCCCCGAGCAGGCGGGCGATCCGCCCGTCCGCGTAGGCCGGCTGCGCGATCACCCGCAAGCGGCCCTGGCGGCGCTCGCCAATCGCGGCCGCGGCGGCTGCGATGCGATCGAGCCCGGCATAGGATCGCGCCACTTCCTCGTGCAGCAGCAACGCCTCGGGCGTCGGCGCCAGCCCGTAGCGCCGGCGCTCGAACAGGCGGAAGCCGACGCGCCGCTCAAAGCTCTGCAGCAGCCGGCTCACCGCCGGCTGCGTCAGCCGCAACGCGCCGGCCGCCGCGGTCGCAGACCCGTGCGTGATCGCGGCGCGGAAGGCCTCGATTTCGCGGATGTTCAATCGGCCAGTCTCCGGCATCGCGGCTGCATGATATAAGGTTTGAGTATATCTTATTGCTCAACCTGCATTCGACAACATATCTCGATTGCCGCATTCTGACCGCTGTCCCCCTGCGCTTGCCCGCCCATCAGGATCGGCTAGGCTGCTCCCATGCAAGACACCGCCCCACGCGACGCGTCCGGCGTCCTGGCCGTCGAGATCTGGCGCGGCGGCACCGACGGCGGCTTCGCCCGCTACGAAGTGCCGCGCCGCGCCAACCAGACCGTGCTCGACGTCGTCACCCACGTGCAGCGGCAGATCGACCCGACGCTCGCCTATCGCTTCGCCTGCCGCGTGGGCATGTGCGGGTCCTGCGCCATGACCGTGAACGGCCGGCCGCGCTGGACCTGCCGCACGCACGTCTCCAAGGTCGCGGCCGACGGGCGCCTCGCCGTGGCGCCGCTCGCCAACCTGCCGGTCGTGCGCGACCTCGTGGTCGACATGGCGCCGTTCTTCGACAAGTGGGCACGCGCCGAGGGCCGCTTCATCCCGCCGCAGGAGCCGCAATCGGATTTCGCCGTGGTGAAGCCGGCGAGCGCGAAACGTCGCGCGGCGGATGCCGGCATCGAGTGCATCGGTTGCGCCGTCTGCTATGCGGCCTGCGACATCGTCGGCTGGCTCCCCGACTATCTCGGCCCGGCGGCGCTCAACCGTGCCTGGACGCTGGTCAACGACGTGCGCGACGCCGGGCGTGACCGGCGGCTTGCCGCGGTCGCCGGCGACGCGGGCTGCCACGCCTGCCACAGCCAGCAGGGCTGCGTGAGCCATTGCCCGAAGCAGCTCAACCCGACCGAGTCGATCGCCGGCCTCAAGCGCGCCACCGCATGGGCCTCGCTGCGGGGCAAACTGTGAACGCCGCCCGCGTCGAGGCGTGGCTGTGGATCGCGCAGCGCCTGTCGGCGTTGCTCCTGGCCGCATGCGTCGCGGTCCATCTCGCCGTCATCATCTACGCGACGCGCCAGGGCGTCTCCGCCGCCGCGATCCTCGGCCGCACGCGCGGCTCGCCGGTCGCCCTCGCCTTCTACGGCACCTTCGTCGCCGCGATCGCGATGCACGTGCCGATCGGGCTGCGCGCCATCCTGCGCGAATCGATCGGCTGGTCCGGCGCACGCCTCGAGCTCGCCACGATCGCGCTGGCGGTGCTGCTGCTGGCGCTCGGCCTGCGCGCGATCGGGGGGCTCGTATGAGCGGCCCCGGCTTCGCCCATCGCAATCCCGTGCGCGCGCAGCCGGGCTATCTCGGCTTTCTCATTCATCGGGTGTCCGGCCTCGCGCTGGCGCTGTTCCTGCCGGTGCATTTCTGGGCGCTCGGCCTCGCGCTCGACGGCGAGGCGCGCTTCGACGCCTTCCTCGCCTGGACGCAGAATCCCGTGCTCAAGCTCGTCGAGACGGTCCTGGTGATCCTGCTCGCCGTCCATCTCGCGGGCGGGCTGCGCGTGCTGGCGATCGAGTTCCTGCCCTGGCATCGCCGCCAGAAGGCGGCGGTCGCCATCTCCGCCGGCTTCGGCGTCGCCATGGGCCTCATCTTCCTGCTCAACGCCTGAGGGCAATCATGGCCGACGCCCCGCGTCTGATCGTCGACATCCCGGCCGTCGAAGAGGCGGCGAAACTGCTCTACATCCGCGCGCTCAAGATCCTGCCCGACGACGTCAAAGCGGGCTTCGCGCGGCTCGACCGCGGCGAGAGCGATGCCACCGCCAGGACCATTCTCGCGACGATGATCGAGAACATCGCCGTCGCCGAGCGGACCGAGAACCTGCTCTGCCAGGACACCGGCATTCCGATCTACAACGTCGCGATCGGCCGCAACGTCGAGGTCGACGGCGTCGCGCTCAAGGCGGCGATCGGGCGCGGCGTCGCGCGGGCGACGCGCGAGCACCCCTTGCGCTCATCGGTCGTGCATCCGATCACGCGCAAGAACAACCACGATTCGTCCGGCCGCTTCGTGCCGGTGATCAACATCGACTTCATCGACGAACCGGGCGTGCTGCGGCTGGAGATGATCCCCAAGGGCTCGGGCTCGGAGAACGGCTCCTTCCTCAAGATGCTCATCCCCGCCGATGGGATCGACGCGGTGAAGGCCTTCGTGATCGACCGCGTGATCGAGGCGGGGGGAAAGGTCTGCCCGCCGACCATCGTCGGCGTCGGCGTCGGCGGCACCTCGGATCTGTGCATGCACCTCGCCAAGGTCGCGGCCACGCGCGCGCTCGGCACGGTGTGCGGCGACCCCGAAGGCGCGAAGTTGGAGGGCGAGCTGAGTCGCGCGGTGAACTCGCTCGGCATCGGCCCGCAGGGCCTCGGCGGCGATTCGACCGCTTTCGCCGTCCATGTCGAAACCGCCGCGACGCACATCACGATGAACCCCGTTGCCGTCAACATCCAGTGCCACTCCGCCCGCCGCGCCACCGCGACCTTCACGGCGCTCGGCGTCGAGGTGGGGTTCTGACGATGACCCACCACGATTTCACCATGCCGATCTCCGACGCCCAGGTGCGCGCGTTGCGCGCCGGCGACACGGTGACCCTCGACGGCACGCTGTTCGGCATCCGCGACGCGACCCAGATCGCGATGTTCGACCGCGGCCGGACGACGCGCTTCGATCTGCGCGGCCACGCGGTGATCCACACCGCGCCCAATGTCCGCAAGGTGCCGCCGGCGGAGCACAATTTGCATCCTGCCGGGTACGCCCCGGTGTGCATCGGCACGACGACGAGCGACCGCATGGAGCGCTTCACCCGGCCGCTGATGGCGCAGTACGGCGTGCGGCTGGTCATCGGCAAGGGGGGGCTGCGCCAGGGCTCGCTCGACGCGTTCCGCGACCTCGGCGGCGCCTATCTCGCGATCATCGGCGGCACCGCCGCGCTCGAAACGACCTGGATCGAGCAGATCGAGGACGTCGATCTCGACGACCTCAACCCCGAGAGCCTGTGGAAATTCCGCGTTAAGGGGTTTGGCCCATTATTGGTCGGCATGGATAGCCATGGCGGCAGCCTCTACAGCGCGGTCCAGAAGACCGCCGCCGACCGCCGCGCCGCGGCGCTGGCGTCGATCGGCGTGAAGGCCTGAGGAATGAACCGCGTCGACACCGACGTCCTCATCCTCGGCGCCGGCGGCGCCGGGTTGTTCGCGGCGCTGCACGCCAAGAAGGCCGACCCGACGCTCGACGTGACCATCGCGGTCAAGGGCCTGCTCGGAAAATGCGGCTGCACGCGCATGGTCCAGGGCGGCTACAACGTGGCGCTGGCACCCGGCGATTCGGTCGAGCGCCACTTCATGGACACGATCGAGGGCGGCTCCTGGCTCAACCACCAGGACCTCGCCTGGATGCTGGTGTCGACCGCACCGGCGCGCGTGCGCGAGCTCGAAAACGAGCTCGGCTGCTTCTTCGACCGCAACCCCGACGGCACCGTCCATCAGAAGGCCTTCGCCGGCCAGACCTTCGACCGCACCGTCCACAAGGGCGACCTCACCGGCATCGAGATCGTCAACCGCCTGGCCGAGCAGGTGTGGGCGCGCGACGTGCGCCGGCTCGAGGAGCACCGCGCCCTCGCCTTCATCAAGACCCGTGCTGGCGACCGCCTCGCCGGCGTGCTGCTGGCCGACATGCGCAGCGGCGGGTTCACGCTGGTGCGCGCCCGCGCCGTGCTGCTCGCCACCGGCGGCGGGCCCACCATGTACCGCTACCACACGCCGTCGGGCGACAAGGCCTGCGACGGCATGGCGATGGCGCTGCGCGCCGGCCTGGCCCTGCGCGACATGGAGATGGTGCAGTTCCACCCGACCGGCCTGCTCGCCGGGCCGGACACGCGCATGACCGGGACGGTCCTCGAAGAGGGCCTGCGCGGCGCCGGCGGCTGGCTCACCGACAGGAACGGCCGCCGCTTCATGGCCGACTACGACACGCGCGGCGAACGCGCGACGCGCGACGTCGTCAGCCGCGCCATCTTCGCCGAGATCAAGCGCGGCGTCGCCACGCCCAATGGCGGCGTCTATCTCGAGATGGGCCATCTCGGCCCCGACAACGTGCGCCGCCAGTTCAAGGGCATGGTCGAGCGCTGCGCCGACTGCGGCTTCGATCTCGCCGGCGGCCGGGTCGAAGTCATTCCGACCGCGCACTACATGATGGGCGGCGTCGAGTTCGACACCGGCTGCAGGACCGCGCTCGCCGGCCTCTATGCCGCGGGCGAGGACACCGGCGGCGTCCACGGCGCCAACCGACTGGGCGGCAACGGCGTCGCCAATTCGACCGTGTTCGGCGGCATCGCCGGCGATGCGATCGCGCGCGACCTGGCGGGAGGCGGCGCGCTCGCCGAGCCGGACGAGGACGCGCTGCGTGCCGCGGTCGATGCCGCGCTCGCCCCGTTCGCGCGGCCCGCCGGAAACATCGAGGCGGTGCGCGAGCAGCTTCACGACCTGATGTGGGAGAAGGTCGGCATCGTGCGCGATGCCGCGAGCCTCGCTGCAGCCGGCGACGCGCTGGCTGCTCTCGACGCGACGCTCGACGGCATCGGCGTCGGCGGCGGGCGCGGCTTCAACCTGACCTGGCACGACTGGCTCAACCTCAAGAACCTCGTGCTGGTGAGCCGCGTCATCGCCGCCGCGGCGAGCGCGCGCGAGAACTCGCGCGGCGCGCATTGGCGCAGCGACTTCCCCCGGCCGGGCGACCTCGCCACCTCGCGCTACACGCGGGTGACGCTCGACGGGCCGGCGATCGCGGTCGGCACCGCGCCGGTCGTATTCAGCCGCGTGCGCCCGGGCGAGAGCCTGGTGCGCGGGGCGGCCGACTGATGGCCCGACTGCGCCATCTCGGCGCGGCGGCGCTCGCGCTGTTGCTCGCGGCCTGCTCGGACCCGCCCGGGGAAGCCGACATGCGCCGCGCGATCGAACAGCTGCAGCAGGAATGGGCGCAGCAGCAGCGCGCGCAACGCCAGCAGACGGCCACCGGTCCGCGCGTGGCGCCCGACCTGTCGTTCGAGGCGATGCTGGCGCTGCGCATCACCGCGCTGCGGCGCCTCTCCTGCCGCGAGGCGCCGGAGTTCTCGGGCTGGGTCTGCACGTTCGAGATCACCGCCTCGCTCGCCGGCCAGAACAACGTCACCCGCCTGATGCAGGGCGCGTTCACCAACGGCGTCAACGGCTGGGTCGCGCGCAACATCCAGCCGGCGCCGCCGCGCCAGTAGCCCGGCGCGCCAGCGTTTCGGTGCGTCAGCCCGCCTTGGGCATGTCGTCTTCGATATAGGCCTGGATCAGCGCGTCGACCGACGGGTCGGCGCGGAAGCCCATCGCCAGCGCGCGCTTCGAAGACAGGCGCTTGGGCCAGCCGGCGACGATCTTGGCGATCATCGGGTCGATCTTCCATTCGATCAGGTCGTAGGCCTTCTGGCCGGCGACGCGCTTGAGCGCCGCCGCCATGTCGCCGACCGAGGCGTCGACCGAAGCGAGCATGAGTTGGCGGTTCCAACCCCAGTCCGATCCCGGAAGCTCGTGCGCGCGGATGAAGGCTTCGATGCACAGCCGCGGGCTCAGGAGCGGCATCTGCGCCGACGGATCGACCGGGCAGATCACGCGCTCGCCCTTGAGCGGTTCGCGGATGATCGACGAGGCGAAGGTCGACGCCGCGAGGTTGGGCTTGCCGGGGCGCACCACGATGGTCGGCAGGCGCAGGCTGCGGCCGTCGATGAAGCCCTTGCGGGTGTAGTCCATCACCAGCAGCTCGCCCATCACCTTCTGGCAGCCGTAGGAGGTCTGCGGCGTCAGCTTCTGCTCGTCGGTGATCACGTCGGGCAGGTCGCCGCCATAGGCCGCGAGCGAGGACGCGAAGACGACGCGCGGCGCGCTGCCGAGCTTGCGCGCGGCCTCGAGAACGACGCGCGTGCCGTCGAGATTGACCCGGTAGCCGAGGTCGAAGTCGCGTTCGGCGCCGGCCGACACGACGCCGGCGAGATGGAAGATGCTGCCCGTCCCGGGCGTGATCAGGCCCGCGATCAGCGCGGGGTCGAAGACGTCGCCGGCGACGAACGTCACACGCTTGTCCGTCGGCATCGCCGGATTGGCGACGATGTCGGTCGCGACGATCCGGTCGACCTTGACCTGGCTGCCGTCGGGCCCGGCGAGCGTGCCCTTGTCGAGGATCTTGCGGACGAGCTTCAACCCCAGCATCCCGGCGGCGCCGGTGATCACGACCTGCATCGTAGTGCTCCTTGCTTACTCTTTGACCGCGCCCGTCAGGCTGGACACGTAGTAGTCGACGAAGAACGAATAGACGATCGCCACCGGCAGCGAGCCGAGCAGCGCGCCGGCCATCAGCGCCCCCCAGTTGTAGACGTCGCCTTCGATCAGCGCGGTGAGCACGCCGACGGGAATCGTCTTCTCCTCGTTCGAGGAGATGAAGGTGAGCGCGTAGATGAACTCGTTCCACGACAGCGTGAAGGCGAAGATGCCGGCGGAGATCAGGCCCGGCACCGCAAGCGGCAGCACGATCTTGACCAGGATCTGCAGCCGCGACGCGCCGTCGACGACCGCGCATTCCTCGAGCTCGTAGGGAATCGCCTTGAAGTAGCCGATCAGAAGCCAGGTGCAGAACGGGATCAGGAAGGTCGGATAGGTGAGGATCAGCGCCCACGAGGTGTCGTAGAGCTCCAGCTCGTAGACGATCGAGGCAAGCGGAATGAACAGGATCGACGGCGGCACGAGGTAGGCGAGGAAGATGATGCCGCCGACCTGATCCGCGCCCTTGAAGCGGATGCGCGCGATCGCGTAGGCCGCGAGCACGCTCGCGAACAGCGACACGAAGGTCGCCGCCGTCGAGATCAGCATCGTGTTCCAGAACCAGGCCGGGAAGTCGGTGTTGAACAGCAGGTGGTTGATGTTCTCGAGCGTCGGCGAGACGATCCAGAACGGGTTGGCGTTGCGGTTGCTGCTCATCTCCGCGTTCGGCTTGAACGCGCTGATCGTCATCCAATAGAACGGGAACAGCAGCACGAAGATGAAGATCGCGAGCGGGATGTAGACCGTCACCACGCGCCGCGGCAGCGAGGTGAGGAAGTCCATGCCCGTGCTGTCGCCGGTCGCCCGGGTCGGGATGGCGCTGTTCGAGGCGTCAGTCATCGCGCGCTCCCTGCTGCCATTTGCGCCGGTGCATGCCGAAATAGGTGAACAGCACGGCGGCGAGGAGGAACGGGATCATCGCGGTCGAGATCGCGGCCCCCTCGCCCATCTGCCCGCCGGGGATGGCGCGCTGGAAGGACAATGTCGCCATCAGGTGCGTCGCGTTGACCGGCCCGCCCTTGGTCATCGAGTAGATGAGTTGGAAGTCCGTGAAGGTGAACAGCACCGAGAAGGTCATCACGATCGCGATGATCGGCATCAGCAGCGGCATGGTGACGTGCCAGAAGCGCTGGCTCGCGGTGGCGCCGTCGAGCGCCGCCGCCTCGTAGAGCGACGGCGAGATCGTCTGCAGCCCGGCGAGCAGCGTGATGGCGATGAAGGGGATGCCGCGCCACACGTTGGCGACGATCAGCGACAGCCGCGCGTTCCACGCATCGCCCAGGAAGTCGATGTAGCGGTCGATCAGGCCGAGTTGCGTCAGCAGCCACGAGATGACCGAGAACTGCGCGTCGTACATCCACAGCCAGGCGAGCGCGGACAGCACCGTCGGGACGATGTACGGCAGCAGGATGAAGGCGCGGATCTGCGCCTTGAACGGCATGTTGTGGTTGAGCAGCAGGGCCAGCCACAGGCCGAGCGCGAACTTCGCGACCGACGCGATCACCGTGTAGAAGAAGGTGTTGAACACCGACAGCCAGAACACCGAGTCCTGGGCCAGCGAAATGAAATTGCCCAGGCCGATGAAGCGGCCCTCGCGGCCGAGCGTCGCGTTGGTGAAGCCCAGCCAGATGCCGCGCAGCAGCGGCCAGGCGAGGAAAACCAGCAGGATGCCGGCCGCCGGAATCATGAACACTGCGCCGAGAAAGTTCTTGTTCTCGACCAGACGGCTGCGCCAGGAACTCTGATAGGGGATTGCGGGGATGGAGGCCACGCGCTCGTCCTCGCTGATGTCGCTCGGGCTTGCGTCGATCCGGGCAGGTCGCGGCACCGCGCCCGCGCGCCTGCGCGCGGGCCGGTCCGGCCCGCCGCGGGGCGAGAACGCGCCGCGACGGGCCGATGCCGTTGCCGGCTGCTAGAGCCGGTAGTACCGGTTGGCGCGCTCGGCCGCGCGCTCCGCCGCCTGCTGCGGGGTACGCGCGCCGCTCGCCGCTTCGGCGACCATGTTGACCATGATGTAGTCGGCCATCGACGCCGCCGAGGCGTAGCCCATCGGGCCCGAATAGCCGCTCCACAGCATGTTCTTGTACGAGTCGCGATACGGCGTGACCTTCGGGTCCGACGTCCAGATCGGGTGGCGCTCGAAGGCCTGCAGCGCCGGGGTGACGTAGCCGATGGAGGCCTCGACCCAGGCGTTGATCTGCTCCTGCTCCCACATGAAGCGGAGGTATTCCTTCGCCGCATTGGGATAGCGCGTGTACTTGAAGATCATCGCCTGCGTGGCGAGGTTGATCTCCGTCGCCCGGCCGGCCGGCCCGATCGGCAGGTTGGCGTGGTTGAGGTCGTCGGCGATGGCGCGCTGCGCCGCGTCGGTCGACGTCTTGGCCGAGTAGTAGACCGAGATGCCGTTCGCCGTGAGCGCGAGTTCGCCCGCGAGGAAGGCGCGGTTGTTGTTGATGTCGCCCCACGACAGCGTGCCGGGGATGAAGGTCTCGTAGAGCTGCTTGGCGTATTCGAGCGCCGCGATCGTCTGCGGGCTGTTGATCACCACGTTGCCCTGGTCGTCGACCATCTTCGCGCCGTGGCTCCATACGAGCCAGTGCGCGAAGCCGTTGCCGTCGCCCACCGCATTGCCGAGCGCGAAGCCGACGCCCTTGTTGTTGCGCTTGAGCGCCTGGCACAGACGCAGGAAGCCCGGGAAGTCGCGCGGGAACTGCTCGAAGCCGGCCTCGCGCACCGCGCCGATGCGATAGACCATCGCGTTGCCCGCGCAGCCGAGCGGCAGCGACATCCACTTGTTGTTGTTGATGCCGTAGCGCTGCGCGACCGGGTACCAGCCGCCGTACTTGCGGCCGAGATAGTTGGCGAGGTCCGTGACCTCGACGAGCTTGTCGGGGTACTGGTGCGGGTCGTCGTACCAGCCGAAGATGATGTCGGGGCCGCGGCCCACGTTGGCGGCGACCGCCGCCTTCGGACGGATGTCTTCCCAGGATTCGTTGTCGAGACGGACCTGAATGCCCGTGTTCTGGGTGAACTTCTGGGTGTTGGCCACCCACGCGCGCTCGTCGCCCTCGACGAAGCGGCGCCAGCGCAGAACGCGGAGCTGCGCGCCGCGCTCCGGCGTGATCCGGATCGTCGGTGCGGCCTGCTGCGCCTCGGCGCTGCCGGCAATGCCGGCCGCCGCGGCCGCGCCTGCGCCGACCTTGAGCGCATCGCGTCTGTTGAAGTCCGTCATCAATCGTTCCTCCCTGGTTGGGTTACGAAAACTGCGGCGCGCGCCGGTTCTTGTTCTTGGCGCGCGCCGAATTC
Source organism: Alphaproteobacteria bacterium (assembly GCA_016793045.1). Taxonomy (GTDB): domain Bacteria; phylum Pseudomonadota; class Alphaproteobacteria; order CACIAM-22H2; family CACIAM-22H2; genus JAEUKZ01. The sequence continues at coordinate 2,438 of JAEUKZ010000130.1, read as the reverse complement.
GGCCGGCCTAGCGCGATGCTAGGTGTCGTCCCGAGGCGGTGTCAAACAGATGCATCGCTTCCGGGCGCGGCCGCAGGATGATCGGGGCTCCGGGCTGGAAGTGGTGGCGTTCGCTGAACACCGCCACGACCTGCTGCTCCGCCGCCTCGACGACGATCTGCGTTTCGGCGCCGGTCGGCTCGACCACGAGGATCGAACCGCGGATGCCGTCGCCGTCCGCCTCGATCGAAAGATGCTCGGGCCGCGTGCCCAGGGTCACCTTCTGACCGTCGCTGCCCGGCACGCTGCCCGGCAGGGTCACGCGCACGCCGCCGGCCGCCTCGAGCACGGCCGCGCCGCCGGTGCGCCGCAAGGTGCCGGGGATGAAGTTCATCGCCGGCGAGCCGATGAAGCCGGCGACGAACATGTTGGCGGGATGGTCGTAGAGTTCGAGCGGCGTGCCGATCTGTTCGACGATGCCGTCGTGCATCACGACGATCCGGTCGGCCATCGTCATGGCCTCGACCTGGTCGTGCGTCACGTAGACCGTGGTGGTCTTGAGGCGCTGGTGGAGCGCCTTGATCTCCGTGCGCATCGCGACGCGCAGCTTGGCATCGAGGTTCGACAGCGGCTCGTCGAACAGGAAGACCTGCGGGTCGCGGACGATCGCGCGCCCCATCGCGACGCGCTGGCGCTGGCCGCCCGAGAGCTGGCGCGGATAGCGCTGCAGCAGCTGCGACAGGTTGAGGATATCGGCCGCCTTGCGCACCCGCTCCTCGATCAGCGACTTGTCGGCCTTCCTGAGCTTCAGGCTGAAGGCCATGTTGTCGTAGACCGTCATATGCGGATAGAGCGCGTAGTTCTGGAAGACCATCGCGACGTCGCGATCCTTCGGCGGAACGTGATTGACCTCACGCCCGCCGATCTTGATCACGCCGCCGGTGATCTCCTCGAGACCCGCGATCATGCGCAGAAGGGTCGACTTGCCGCAGCCCGAAGGCCCGACGAGGACGACGAACTCGCCGTCCGTGATGTCGACGTTGATGCCGTGAATCACTTTCGTGGAACCGAACGCCTTTTCGACGTTCGTGACGACTACACCAGCCATGGTTTCCGCCCCATAGGTGAGATTGCGCTTTTGGCTTGGAGAAACGATCTAACGATGAATCCGCGAACCGGGCAAGCGTAGCCTTCCGGCGCGCGGAACCTGCATCAGACCGACGGTCGACATGCGAACCGCGCCCTGCCCAATTTCGGGTCGATGGCGACGGACCGAAACCTCCCGTTCATTCGAGCTATCATACGACGTTTGGCGAGCGCAAGCGCGATCGCCGGAGCGGGACGATCTACGACCGCCGCCGGCCGGCCAGCTCGCGCTCGTTGACGCAGTTGCGCAGGGCGCCGGTCGTCAGATAGTCACGCGCGGTTTCTGCGCATTTTCTGCGCAGATCGCGGATGCTTTCCGGGCTGTAGAACGCGGCATGCGGTGTCACGATGAGCCGCCCCGCCGCCCAGCGCGGCTGGTCGCGATGGACTTGCATCAGCCGGCCGCCGGGGGCCGGCGGCTCGTCGGGCAGCACGTCGAGCGCGAGCCCGCCGAGATGGCCGGCCTGCAGCGAATCGAGCGCGGCCTCGGGATCGGCGACCGGGCCGCGCGCGGTGTTGACGAGGATCGCCCCCGGCTTCATCCGCGCAATCGCCGCGGCGTCGATCATCCCCTGCGTCTCGGCCGTCAGCGGGCAGTGCAGCGTCACCGCATCGGCTTGCGCCAGCAGCGCCGGCAGCGCGTCGACCTTGCGGCAGCCGGCGACGCCGGGGTCGTCCGCCGCGACGTAGGGATCGTAGAACAGCACGGTCATGCCGAAGCCGAGGGCGCGGCGCGCGGTGGCGCGGCCGATCCGCCCGATGCCGACGATGCCGAGCGTCGAGCCTTCGAGCCGGCGCATCAGCGGCGCGCCGACGAAGTTCCAGCCCTTGACCGGGTCGGCGGCGAGCGCCGGCATGTAGGTGAACAGCCCGCGCCGCAGCGCCAGCAGCATGCCCATCGCGTGGTCGGAGATCTCGCCCTGGTGATAGTCGGGCACGTTGCACGCCGGGATGCCGGCGGCGCCAAGCGCCGCGAGATCGAAATTGTCGTAGCCCGCGCCGAAGCGCACGACGATGCGGCAGCGCTTCATCCGCGCCACGGCGTAATCGCCCATCTGCATGCGCGAATTGACCAGGACGGCGTCGGCCGCCGCCCAGGCCTCGTCGGGCACATCGGGCGGCACCGCGGCGGTGCGGTTGTCGAGAACGCCGATGCCCTCGAAGACCTGGCGTTCGACGATCGGGTCGAGATCCCCCGCGCGGTCGGGGATGAGGATGCGCAACGTCATGGGGTGCCCGTGATGAAGTGAAGCGGCCTAGTGGAAATCCCGCAGCAGCCGGCCCGGCCGGCCCGCATCGCGCAGCGTGCCGTG